>CALRGL010000014.1 GCA_943357275.1 Candidatus Uhrbacteria bacterium RIFOXYB12_FULL_58_10
TCTTCCTTATCCATCAAGAATTTCACGATGATAATCGTACTTGAGAATGCCAAGGCAACCGCAACGTAAGCACTCGTCACAGGATCAAATCCAAGACCTGTTCCAATCAAGAATCCCGCAACAGACGTGAACAAAACCTGCCCAACTCCGGTTGCAAGCGCAATTCCCCCAACATCTTTTACACTTCGCCAATTAAGTCCAAGTCCAACCGTAAATAACAAAAACGCCACACCGATCTGCGACATGATCTCAAGAATCTCCGGATTGTTTGTTACCGAAAGAACCGAAGGACCAACCATGATCCCCGTAATAATATAGGCAATGATGAGCGGTTGTTTTAGACGATGCAAAATAAGCGACAACGTCGCCGCAATAATCATCACCACTCCGACTTGAAAAAAAACTTCCTCCAAAGGCATGTAAGACAATTATAGCATAGGTTGACGATGATAAAAGAGGATGTTATTCTTTTGCCGTTACAAACATTCGGCCTCATCGTCTAACGGTTAGGACGGCAGGTTCTCATCCTGCAAATCGGAGTTCGATTCTCCGTGGGGTCACCAAAAAATCCTCTGGCTTTTGCCAGGGGATTTTTTGTTGACCCCACCGGGGCAGATGAGAACCCCGCGAGTTCGATGCGTGAAGGAGAGAGCGGAATAGAATCAAGCCGAAGGTTTGATTCTATTCCCGAACGAGTGAACGCAATCCCGCCGTTGGCGGGATTCTCCGTGGGGTCAACAATAAAACCTCTGGCTTTTGCCAGGGGTTTTATTGTTGACTGTTTGATTCTTTTTCCGAAACTATTTTTGTTTTGTTACAATAATACCTATCCATATGAAACGAAACATTCTTTTGTTTATTGTCCTGATAGCCTGCTTTTGGCAACTCGGCGGGGCACTTCTCTACATGACAGCGTTTGGACACACAGCTGTAGCTCCATGGATGTTTGGATTTACGAAACTATTCATGATTAGCATCCCGTTTATTGCATTAACAATAGGATGGAAAGCTGGGCGATTTTTCAAAGGAGCATCATGGAAAGACATTGTTCTTGGACTCGGATTCGGGATCTTGTTTTTTCTCATCATGATCGGAATCTTTCACTTCTTTCCCACCGCGCTTTCAAAAGCATTTGTAGATGCAGGGCCTCGGGCTCAAGCATTTGGCATTGCCACACCCGGAGTCTTTATCATCGCAAGTATTCTTTTTTCCCTGATTCATTCGCTTTTTGAAGAGTTCTATTGGCGATGGTTTGTGTTTGGAGCCATGCAACTATTTACACATCGTCCAATAGCAATAGTCCTCTCTGGCTTAGCGTTTAGTTTGCACCACGTCATCGTCCTTCTTGCTTTTACCACCCCTGTTATGGCAGTCCTTTTTGGACTCATGATTGGCGCCGTTGGAAGCCTATGGGCCCTCCTGTACATCCGCCAAGGAAACATCGTATCTCCATGGATTTCACATATCTTCGCCGACCTAGCAATCGCTATGATCGGCTATCTTGTTTTGTTTGGAGTTAACTGATTCAAAACTCGCTTATCTATTTTATCGTCAATAAAAAAACACCACGTACTGTGGTGTTCAGAGAGATCTTAAGATCAGTTGGCTTTCCAAAATCCCTGGAACGCACCCTCCACAAGAACTTGCGAAACGGTTGTATCCCAACCAATTCGATAGCTTGCCTCTCCAGGATTGGGAGCGATCAGATCAGGCGTTTGCTGCGCGTTCTGTCGAAACAGTGTGTAACACTCTACATTCACACCGTAATCTCCAAATGGAATGACCAGCTCGATAGTTTCAAGCCGATCAAAATCTTCACCGCTTACATCAGGAGATTCGACAGTCAGAACAAGTCTTTCTTCTTCGACGCACGCCACACGCAAGCCCACTTCGCGCGTTTGAGGATTGAAAACAGCTCGATCTCCTCGCATCCATGTGAATACCGAAACGGCTTCACACGCTGCCCCTACACCGTCTCCATCTCGATCCAATTGATCGGGATTGAACTGTTCGGGACAGTTATCGATCGGGTTCCACTCATCGTCCGTTTGGCGAACTCCGTCTCCATCTGCATCAGAAACACAACGTCCATCGACCTCAACTTCCTGAACCGAACAACGATACTCTTCTTGTCCAGGATCAATTGACGGCTCTTCTTCAGGAAGAGGAGCTTCTTCGTTCACAGGGAGAATGCAGAGATCTGGAATCACATCGCACAACGGCTCACAACCCATGAACAATGCCAGAGGAATGGAAATCATCCAATGAAACATTCGCATGAATACCTCCTGAATCTGAATAGATCCTTAGAGACTATTTCAGAAAAATTCGTATTTGTCAATTATCACTATAAATCAAGATACCCATCCCTTCCCTTTCATTTTATCTGTCACAAACTTAAACGGAACGAGCAAAATAGCCCATGGAATAATCGATAAGACGAGTATAAAAAGGATTTTTGGATCTGGGGCATAGAGGCTTGCAAGATAGATCGCTAACGTAAAGTTCATGAATGTCACAGAAGCAGCAATCGTAACTTGATCTTGATAGATTTTTTTGTGAAACAAGAGATGTGTAAAAACATGAATCGCGATGAAAAAAACAAAAAGAATCAATAAAGAAGAAAAAAGTTCATGTGTTTCCCCTGCGATAGCACGAGCATTCACGGCAATCGATCCGGCAATGAGAAGACCTAATAAAAGAAGAGAGATTGGCTTGAAGTGTTTCGATAGTGAGCCAACATTGATGAAAGAAAAACGTCTAACAATTTGAGCAAGAGCAAATGGAATCACAATGACCATAAACAACTTCCAAACCATTGGTAAAAACGGAAGATCCACGCTTGTATGCGTCAACATCTGTAAAACAAGCGGAACGGTAATTGGCGATAGAAGAGATGAAGTAATCGTAATGAGCAATGCCAACGATTTATTTCCTCCAATCACATCAACCATCAGTGGCAAAGACATCCCCGCAGGCATACATGCTAACAACACAAGGGCAAAAACCATGGACGGCACGGTGACACTTGCAATCAAATAGACAATAATAGGAAGAATGAAAAGAATCACTAAATTTATAGAAAAAAGTGATTTCCATTCTTTTCCAACATGAAGAAGTTCTGCTGTATCCAATTTCAAACTACTCATGAAAAAAATCACTTGAAGCATGAGCGTTGTGTAGGGAGAAAAGAATCCAAAATACATTGGATAAACAAGTCCGAGCAAAATCGCGGCAAGAGCAATAAACAAATAGGATTCAATCAATTTGAAAAAATAACGAATGATCAATTCAGGCATATCTACGATGATGTTTGGTTTATTACCTTCCATCAAGAATTCTATCATTCTTTCTAATGTTAAAAAACTTAAATTGGACTACAACAAGATTGCAATACAAAGATCATGATACAATTGACAAAAGTCCAAAAAAATGATAATCTTTCTTGGTTTCTTAGACTTCCCAAAAGGAGAAACACCATGCGATTTTCAGCTTCTCTCTTGTTGAAATGCCTCTTTTCTTTCTTGATTCTAGGAAGTGGGTGTGCCAAATCTCCTACTCCCAAAGCACCTGAAGAACAAGTTCGCATAAACATTGTTCGTGCATTCATGAGTGAGTCTGATCGATTCATATTTCTTGTTGATGGAGTGAGAACAGAAGTTGTCATAAAAAATATACGGGTTGTTGGAGGCAAAATGCCTCGCATCTTTCGAGATGTTCCTTCGTCTGAGTCCATATGGATCAAACTGGAAGCAGATGATGTCTGTATCAACAAACACCATTGTTCAACAACAGAACTGGAAATTCATCTTCACAATGAAACCGATCTCAACTCAGCTGGCTGGAACCACGGCAAGTTCGGTCAGGGTGAAACCACTGTTCTGGAGTAGTCCTTTCTCGTTTCTCTTTCCCCATCGTTCACACGAGTCTTCTCTGAAGCTCGCTGACGGTGGGTTTTTCATTTCCTACAAAATCAAAAACGACCCAAGCTTTCGCCGGGTCGTTTTTCTAATTATTCTTCGTCGTTGAATGAAACTACGAGTCCATCGTCTTCAGATTCTTCACCTGCTTCGACTTCTTCGCCGTCTTCGATTTCGTCGCCTTCGACTTCTTCGAATTCTTCGCCTTCTTCTGATCCTTCTTCATCTGCACCTTCCAAGAAGAGTTGAATAAGAGCGTCCATTTTCTTGTTCAAAGTTTTGAGTTGTTTTACAACTTCATCGTTTCCAGATCCGCCTGCAGAAGCATTGCTTCGAGCTGGCTTTTCAAAGGAAGATGAACGGTCTGTGCGTCGGTCAAAGCGTGGAGCTTGTCCATCTTGCTTTCGGAAACAATCGCTACAGAACACTGGTCGTTCGCCTGTTGGTCGGAATGGAACTTCGCAATGCGCGTTACATTCGCCACATGTTGCAGAGTGCATTGTTGGTCGTTCTCGGTCAAATCCACCGGCTCCGCCGCCAAATCCGCCACGTGAACCACCTCCGCCACCAAAGCTTCGGCCTCCGCCTCCACTATTTCCACCACGGTAACCACCGCCGCCTCCGCCGCCTCGGTAACCACCACCATTGCCTCCACCAAATCCGCCGCCGCTACCACCTCGGTAACCGCCTCCAGAGCTCTTTCGTTCACCTCCACCAGCACCACCACCAAAAAAATTCTTCATAATATGTTCTTACTTAATAAGAGTAGCCAAATCGAGCAAACCATTAAACGAAATCTGTTTTACAAAATCTTCTGCGTGACTGACCACAATCAGACATCCTTGATAATCATTGATCGCTTTTGCGATGACAGGCAAGTGACGAAAGTTAATGTGGTTGGTCGGCTCATCGAAGATTAACAGCCCTGGTGCTTGAAGAACGAATCGTGCAAAACACAGAAGTCCTTTTTGACCTTCTGAAAGTGCGCCGACCGGTGTTGCAAGTGCATCACCGTTTAAAAGGAACTGGGCGCCGGTACGTCTAATCGTTTCGTTGTCCGGAACATCCATCATAGACTCTAGCGAAGCATACGCCGTCTGTGAGAAATCGAGTCCGGAAAAATCCTGTTTATAATACCCTACCTTTACACCTGCGGTTATGACCGCACCAGGGTCTTTCCCCTCCGCAAGTGTGCGAAGCAATGTGCTCTTACCGATACCATTTGGCCCCGCGATGAGCATGTGATCTCTTTTCCGAAGAACGAGATCCATCTCAACATGAATCGGTTCGTGATCTCGAATGACCTTGATACTGGTCAAACGCACGATCGGTTCAGTAAACGGCTGTGCAGGAATCGTGAAGTCGCTAATTGTGCGATCATCACGTCGAACATCGACCATGTTCTCTTCTGCATCAGCAACTTCCTCTCTCAGTTTACTTGCAAGTTTACGCATCTTACCGCCTTTGTGTGCAAAAAAGTTTACCTTATCTTTGCGGTCTTGAATGGTTTTGAGAAGCTGAGCGTTTTTCGCTCGATCACGTTCAACGCGCGCAGCAATCTCTAGAACAACGTCCGTATAGTTTCCATCGTACTTCTCCACTTTTCCTGTATACACATCCAGGTGAATCACCCCTTCTGTAAAACTGTTCAAGAAATCCGCATCGTGGGAAATTACGAGAACTGTTTTAGGATACATGATAAGGAACATGGTCAAATGGTCGATGCCGTCACGATCAAGATTGTTCGTAGGCTCGTCCAAAAGTAAGATGTCTGGCTCTTGAATAAGCGCATAAGCAAGAAGAAGTCTTGCTTGTTGCCCACCCGAGAATTCACCGACGATCTTTTCAACAGGAGCATGGAGGTTCACCACCTCGAGAACATCTTTGATTCGCTTATCCAGGTTATACGGAACCTCAACAAACGCATGAGCAAAGTACTCTCGAACCGTTTCCGTTAAATGTTCACGCGCCATGACTTGTTTAGCCGTAGCAATCGTGGATCCATTCAATGTGTGAATAGCCCCTTTATCTGGTTTTAATTCTCCAGTAATCAGCTTGAAAATAGTGCTTTTTCCTGCCCCGTTTTGACCCATCAGTGTAAGCTTTGCGTCTTCACGAATAGAAAAACTCGCCTCATCTAAAATGAGATTTTCAGCCTGATAACCAAAGGAAACCTCTTCAAATCGAACAATGACGTTACTTTGTGCCATAACAGAACCAGAGGATATCACGGTTTAGCTAGTTTGTCGAGGTCTCAGAGATAAAAAGAAAAAGCCCTCCGTTTGAGAGCTTTTAGGGGTGAAACATTGAGTCCATTTCACAGCTTGGTTCACGGCCTGTTAGAAGACCAAGGTTTTGATGTCTATCCGCGCCGTACCATGGACCAAGCTTGAAACGGGAGTCCAAAAAGGGCCCAGCGACAATTGTACTTCCACGCTGTGTGCGATCCGACGTACGCACACCGTATCCTTCAAGGAGTTTCTTCTGACGAGCGTGCCAATAGAGCAAAGTGGCGTAAACAATCGGTCGCGCTGGAAGAATAGACTCACCTAAAGGAACAAGACGTGTCTGTTCCAACCAGGTTTTTTCAAAAGACCCAGCAAGCGGATCTCGACGAATAAGTCGCCAGGTTGGATTTTGTCTGAGTCTCATGAACGGTTCTTGATCAAAAGATCCACGCACCTTGAGCACCCAACTCCAACGTTGCATAGCATGAATACTCGGACCAAGATCAGCCACAAGAAGATGTGTGTGAGCACAAACGTTCATGATCTGCTCTGAAAAAGGGATCTCGATCAAAGCCACTGCTTGGCGAACAGACATCGATCCAAAACAGTCTTGTGTCTCTTCGAAGCCAAACATGTTTTCTCCCATAATCGCACGAGCACGACGATGAGAACGACAGGCCTCCCGTTGCGGATCAGAGAGAATCATCTCTGCTCTCATCTCTTCAAGCGTACAAGGTTCAACAGTCTGCATATCGCCCTCTCTTTCAGTCAGTACGACGTTGAAATCTATCTGATTTAATGACTGATGTCAATGGAATAATCGATTAAACAAAAAATCCCTAAATCTTCTTGATTCAAGGATTTCCTTTTTCTTTTTATGTCGAACAAAGCAATTCCTCTGCACGCGCTGGCTCGGCCATCACGTCTTTTACCGTTCGTTCCATCCCCATAGATCTGGAGCCTTTGATCAAGACAACATCACCTTTTTTTACATGGGCATCCAACCATCGTCCCGCTTCTATGGCATCTCCAAATTGCTCCGTATGATCTTCGGCCATACCTGCCTCAATGGCTCCGTGTCGTGCGTCGAGCATTGGCTCACCAACCGTAACTAACCAATCTGCCACTTCTGCGGCGCGCATGCCAATTTGACGATGGGCATCCACGGAATACTTCCCAAGCTCAGCCATCGTTCCAAGCACGGCGATTTTTTTGGATCCTTCTGTCACATCAAACTCTTTCAAGACGTCGAGTGCTGCGGCCATGGAAGCGGGTGCCGCATTGTACGTTGAGTCTATGATGAGTGATCCTTTGATTCCAGGAATCGGGTTCATACGACCTGGTTCTGTTTTGATTTGTTTGACTCCTTCTAAAATTTCTTCGTTGGTCATGCCAAGCTGTTTTGCAACAGCAACCGCCGCGAGAACAACGCTAACGTTTGCTTTTCCAAGCATGTTTTCCAAAGACAATTCAAACACCGTTTCGTCTTGCGTGTGAACGTTTACAGTTACTTGAGAAAACTTCTCTCCAGGTTCAAACGAATAGTCATCGCGTGTCCAAACGTTATAATCACTCGCTCGAATCTGTGCTTGGGAATTGAATCCGTAGGTCAGTATTGGCGCTGTGCAATGTTGTGACGCACCCATGACACGTTGATCATCTGCATTCAAAATGCAAACTCCTGTGTCAGGGACGCAAGAAAGTAAGTGTGCCTTTTCCTCAAGCAACGATTCTACGGTTGCAAAATGTTCCGCATGCACAGGTGAGATCGCTGTCATCACGGCGATCGATGGTGAAACAATATCGCAGAGATACTTCATGTCTCCTGGATGATCCACACCGTATTCGAGCACAAAAACCTGGGGAAGGGTTTTGGGAGCGGATAACAAAACCGATAACCATCCAAACACAGATCTCTTTGGAGAAACCTTACCAAGAATTGTGAGTGGCAATCCAAACTCGTTATTATAATTTTTGATGTTTTTTGCTACATCGAACTTCACAGACAAAATTGTCGCGATGGCATTTCGTGTCGATGTCTTTCCAACGGAACCTGTCACACCGATAATAATCGGCTTGTGCTCATCGACAAGTTTCTTCGCTTTTCGAGCAAGTTGTTTTTGAATGAATTGTTTCATACTTATTTTCTGACAGGTTGAATCTCAAAGTATTCTACCAAAAATTCAGCGATTTTCCCAAAGAGCGGAGCTGCCGTTGATTCTGCCCAAGTAATGCCTTTTGGATTATCAATACGCACAACCATGGCAAATCTTGGATCTTCCACGGGCCCAAATCCAGCAAACGATCCGATCGTATTATCTTGGTCATAGCCGATTCCATCTTTGCGTGCGACCTGTGCCGTTCCTGTTTTTCCGCCAATGTAATACCCAGGGACACCAGCACGTTTTCCATGTCCATGTTCAATAACGCTCACAAGCATCGCCCCAATGGTTCGCGCGGTTTTCTCATCAATCACGCGCGTAATATCTTGCGGAGTACGCTTTTCCACACTTCCGTCAGAACGACGAATCTCATCGATGATCATCGGACGCTTGAGGACCCCGCCGTTTGCCACAGCTGCATACGCCATAGCAATTTGAATCGGCGTGACCGTAATACCTTGTCCAAACGAAGCGGTTGCAGAATAAATTTCAGACTCTTTTTCTAACGAAGTGATGTTGTTTTGTTGTTCTGTTTCCAATTCAATGCCTGTCTTTGTACCAAACCCAAATCGTTTCACGTAATCCACAAAGTTCTCACGACCCGTCTTTCGCATACTAAACACCATTCCTGTGTTAATGGAATCTTCGAGAACTTTCGTCATATCAACCACACCATAAGATTTCCCTTCTGCGTTTCCAAGAGGTTTTGGCCAACCTTCAACCATGACCGAGCCTGTATCTTCAAACGTAGTTGTTGGGGAAACAGCACCGACATCAATAGCAGCCGCCATGGTCAGTGGTTTGAAAATAGATCCCGGCTCGTAAGAGTCAAAGATGGCTGGATTGTTAAACGCATTAATCGATTCAACATCTCCGTAATGATTTGGATCAAAGTCAGGCGCACCACACATGGCGAAAATTTTTCCGGTTGAAGGTTCGACAATCACAACAGAACCTCCGTCAGCATCATGTTGTTCGACGGCTTCTCTGAGAGCAGAACACACTTTGAATTGGATCGTTCGATCGATGGTAAGCACGAGATCAGCGCCATCAACGGCTGGCTCAACCGATCTGTCTCCAATAGAAATCAACCGACCAGCAATATCTCGCTCCGCATGAATAAACCCTTTTGTACCAGCAAGCTCTTCGTTGAAATATCCTTCGAGCCCATATTTTCCAACCATTGTTCCATCTTCATTGGCGCCTAAAAAACCAATGATGTGCCCACCCACCCCTTGTTCTGGATAAACACGTGCGCTTTTCCGTACGGAAAGAATTCCGTCAAGATTGTAAGCTTCAAGTTTTGCAAGTGTCTTGTCATCGATTTCTTTTTCAATCGGTTCATAAGGATCGTCATGACGATTGAGTTTCTCTTTAATTATCGCTTGCTTAGCTTCATCGTATCCAAACATCTCAGTGAGAGCTTGGACGGTTTTATCTACGTCCGTGATCTGACGTGGATCCGCGTAAATAAAAAACCGTTGCTCATTTGTCCCAATAGGAACAAGCGTTTTGTCTTTGTAATCATGGACGTAAATGGTTCCTCGATCTGGGACAAGTGTTTTAAAGAGTTCGTGTTGACCGTTTGCCAGTGCCGTATAAAAATCATGATCAATGATTTGTACAAAAACTAATTTGAGCGTGATGATCGACGCAAGCGCAACTAAAAAATAACGAAACACTTCCAATCGGATGTCCGTTGTTTTTCCACTGGTTGTTTTCCATTTTTTCTGCGGTCCTTTCATACCTAATTTCCAAGTCCAAATCCAAAGAGCGATCCGTTTCCGTTTGGATTACGCGCGCGAAGCACTTCCTCTCCATCACTCATTCCATCTTGATCGGTATCAGCGTTGGTCACACTTGTTCCGTAAAATGTTTCAAGAAGTCTACTCAATCCATCTTGATCTTGATCATCCGAGGTTGGAACAATCCGAACAGGGAGTCGTGAAACATCGTTTGAAACAATGACTTGTGCCTCACGTTGTTGTTTGGTCAGTGTGGCCGTTTCTGGAAGATTTCCAACAATAACTTGTCGTAGTTGACTGAGCGCCAGACGCGACGTTGGTTCAGTCACAGAAAACGGTTGATTAAAATCAAACAAATCAACACGCACATCCGTTGGAACTAAATCGTTCACTCCCTCTTGCGTCAAACCACCAACCGCTTGGAATCGATAGAGCAAATGATCTTTAAAACCAATCCACAATCGAATTGTGAGACGATCAAGTTCGCTTGCTTGTGCTTCAACCGCTAGACGCTCCGCATCCGTTGGTTCCCGTCCTTCTTTGGAACGAATGAGGCCAAGCAAAAAACTACGCAGTGCTTGTGGATCAAACTGTCCATCAATCAAACGTGTATTGACTCCACCAATAAGTTCTGACACTCCATCAAACTTCACGGCAAAAATATCCGCGACGGTTAACAACAAGCGTAGACGTTCAATTTCTTCCTGTGTCCAAGAACGTTTTGAAAGCGCGGAAGAAATAGGAACGTGGAGTCCTGGAATAACCGATCCCCACAACGCAAGTTCCTCAGGACCAAACTGAATCCAAGTTTTTCCATCAAACGTAAGTCCAGCTACATCTGGCCCAGGTGGGGTATAGAGCAAATAGGTTTTTGCGTTGAGTAAACGCATTTGTCCATTC
Organism: Candidatus Uhrbacteria bacterium RIFOXYB12_FULL_58_10; assembly: GCA_943357275.1. Classification (GTDB taxonomy): domain Bacteria; phylum Patescibacteriota; class Patescibacteriia; order UBA9934; family GWF2-40-263; genus CALRGL01. The sequence goes on from CALRGL010000014.1 coordinate 10,956, forward strand.
AACTCTGAAAAATCCGTTTTGTGAGACCGACGAACAAATCGAAATCGAGTGTCGTGCTGTACGTCTGTGGGACTGGAAAGATCAACCTGACCAGAAAGATAAAGAAGCGTATTCACACGGTCAGACACTTCACTCTGTGTCCAAGTCATTCCTGATTGATGACGAAACGATTCAAGCTCAGACATCGCAACAAGCATCCGCTGAACCTCAACCTCGGGACGAAACTTCATCAAAACAAAATACGAAGCAAAGCAAATCGATAGAACGATTGCTACGCCTGCGGAAATAAAAATAAGGACTTTATGCATGTCCTTATTTTACCTTGTTTCAGATTTCGTTTAAAGTTCGGTCAAGTCATCTTCCGAAACGATTCGACCAACATAACCGATTGTTTCACCGGTATTCTCGTTACTGACCAATCGAACAATCTCTCCGTCCGCTGATTGATAGTCTGAGAACAAATAGCGATCCCCTTCTTCAATAATCGTCTCGCCATCGGTTTCTGCAACCACACCTGCGTCTTCGTAAGTAAATTCGTATTCCTTATTTTGGAACAAAACGATCTCATCTGGTTCTAGTTCTTCATCGATTTGGGTAAACAAAAGCAATTCTTCCTCTTCAGGAGCAATCGCAAACATACCATCCTCATCGTCAAAGTACCAATAAAGCTTTGTTTCATTATCAAGCGTAATACGAGCTTTTCCACCGTATAAAAATGGCTTATTGAACACACTCACAGATTCTCCAAGTTCAAGTCGTAAAAGATCTTTTATAATCATAGGTTCATTTAGAGAGCAAAAACCTCCTTAAGTGACGTTTTTTCCCGATTATAGCAGGCTTTCTAAATATGTAAACCCATTTATCCACGGGGGCAAACCATTGACAAAATGCCCAAAATATGGTATCTTTCTTCGTCAGCCTGCGATGAAATTCTGCGGCTGTAATTGCAACAACACCGCCTTACAAGAAGGAAAAGGAGTCCGAAAGTGGATCAGAACACCACCCCCACCCCCGCGACCGAGACGACCCCCGCCTGCAACCAGACCACCACCGAGAGGAAGCCGAACAAGTTCGGAACCATCCGTCTGCTCGAGGACGCCATGGTGAATCAGATGTGGATGCGTCGGGTCGAGAACGAAGATCCGACCAAGGAGACCACGATCCGTCGCGGCTTCAAGGTCGTGCACGAGGACGCGATCGTCGAGGTGCCCAACGGGGCAACCCTCGTAACCGTGACCAACAAGGAGGGTGTGACCTACACCCACTTTGCTGTGAACCCCGGACAGAGGGGTCAGGTCGACGTTCACCTTCACGGCGAGCTGATCAACTCGGTCAGCCCCGGGCAGGTCTTCAAGGCCCAGGTCGTCGTCTATCTCCTCGTATGGGAACGCGAAGGCGACCGCGAGCGTGGGTGTTCGCGCCAAGAAACCGGTTCCTACGCGAACTACTCGTGGAACATCGATCTGTATCCGAGCACGGACACGGACCTCACAACGGCGGAGTTCCGCCTGGAGATCGCCGACACCGACGATCCCAGTACGAGCCGGAAAGAGCGCACGATCGTCGACCACGAAAATCGACGATTCGCTCACTGCTCTTTGCTGGGGGACATCGATCAGGACATTCGTATCCGTCGGATCGAGCACGTGACCGAACAGCCCACGACTCCGCTCGTGGCCGCGCCCGTCGCCCAGCCCCGCACGGAGGTCGGGCGGATCACCTTGAACGGTCGCGGTGCCAAGCCCATCGGTGGCGGTGCCCTGGCCGACAAGGTGAAGGATCTCATGGCCACACTTCCCATCAACTGACGCTCCCCCGAGTGTCCACGTCCGCGTCGCACCCCTCTTCGGTGCGACGCTTTTTTATTTATCGAATATACAAATACAAATCCGGTCTTCCTTTTTCTTTATCAACTTTAATCGGTGTCCAATTTGGAATTGGCCAAACATAACTCACCACGCGCGTACCTGGTTTCAATTCCTTTTCAAACTTCGGTTGCAACTTGGCGTACGTCTCAGGCATCAAAAACAAATACACAGCGTCATACTCAGACAAATTCTTCCGAAACACATTTCCAAACAAAATCTTCACATTCTTTCTTCCCAAACTTTGCAACACCGCAATCCCCCACTGCACAATCGACAATTCGATTCCTTCGATGTGCGCTTTGGAATCCTTTGCGACGTATCGACACACACGTCCATTTCCACATCCAAGTTCGATAAACTTCTGGCCCGGTTGCAAGGCAAGAAGTTTTTTTAATCGATCCATATCACGCATCCAGGTAGGAACCCAAGGAGCTCCTTTTGATCCAGCATAGGCAACAGATCCAAGCAAAATAATCACAACAAGAGAGACAATAGGATTCATATGCAAAAAGGATAACACAACGTCCTTGCTCACGTCGAAACAACAGCTTAAAATAGAATCACTCTATGAGACACCTTCTTCCTAATATTCCAGAGACAATTCATCACCTTCAACAATTTAAAACAAAACATCGTCTTGTTCTTGTTCTGGCTCTGATGATTTTTTTCTTCATGGTTTGTGATGGCATTGTTGGATTCTTCGTTCCGATTGCCATTTCGGACATGGGTCTCAATCACCTACAAACGGGGATTTTGATTGGTTCTTCCTCCTTTGCAGGACTCTTGTTCGACCAATTTCTTCTTCGCGTTATCAAACAACCTCACTTTCGACGATTGTATCTTTACATGTTCCTGTTTGCTGTCTTGCTTCCTCTCATTATTTGGAAGTCATCCTCTGTTGTCCTTTTTTTACTGGGAATGACGGTTTGGGGTGTGTACTACGATTTGTTCAATTGTGGAACCATGGATTTTGTCGGAAGGTATTCAAAAAAAACAGATCACACAAAAGATTTTGGTATCATTGCGGTATTCTTTTCTCTTGCCTATTTTCTTGCCCCACTCATTGCTTCCTCTTTTACAGATGAGCGTGTCCACGGAACTCCGTTTATTGTTGCGTATCTTTTTTTAGCCGTTGCCTTTAGTTTGTTTCTCTTTCTCAAAAAAGCAACAAATAAAAAACTTTCTCATGCCCTCCCTGAACAAACCGTCCTCATCAAAAAGACCGATCGAATAGGTTTTTTTCGCGTCGTTCGTATCCTTCTTCCGATTCTCTTGGTTAGCATGATCATGAACATTGTTGAGTCAACCTACTGGACCATTGCTCCACAGATTGAACACATTGAAGGATTTTCCTACAACTTTGGCGGAATCCTCATGAGTCTTCATCAGATGCCTATTCTCTTTATTGGTTGGTTTGCCGGAAAGCTCAGTGAAAAACATTCAAAAAAACACGTCGCATTTTTAGCACTGATGATGGGGTCTCTTTTTTTAACATCGTTCTTTTTCATTCATCATCCCTATCTTATTCTCCTTGTGAACGTTCTCGCCTCCTGTTGTTTCGCCTTTGTTTGGCCAATGATCAACGCACTCTACGCAGGTCAAGACATTCAAACACCAGAACACGAAACACAAATCGAAACAGCCCACGACTCCTTCACAAACATCGGTTACATTATCGGACCAGTGATTGGAGGACTGATCGCACAACTCGCTGGTCCTCTTCAAACCTTCGCATGGATTGGAGTCATCGGAGTCGTCCTCTCAACGTTTCTTTTTATCACAACTCCGAGACATTTGATTATTCATAGGAAGAACCAAACAAGTCACAGCACATCCTAGACGACAAAAAATACACGCGTTACCGGCGTGTATTTTGATCTGATTCAAATCCCATTGTTTGACTTGTCACCTGCTCATCTTCCTGCATCCGTTTTACATAAGAGATACCATCGAAATACTGCAAAAATCTTTAAACGGAATCTCGTAAGTCTTTGACGTATGATGCGGATTAACCACATGGACAATTCCATTCTCTAAATCAACCTTTCCTAATGTGTAGGCGTGCTGTGAAATGACTCCAAGTGGTGTGTCATTTTCCTTCTGCCAAACCTTCCAAGGAGCGTCTTTTCTTTTAGGCGATTCGAATCCTTCTTTTGTAAAAACCGTTGCGAGAATACGTTGATCTGTGACAGGAGATGCTTGATCCTTAGCGATCTCGTGAAGGGCGCCAACAACCTCTTCCTGTTGCTTCACCATAAATTTCTGATACGGCTTTCCAAGAAGTTCGAAGAGAACCTTATGAGGAATGCCTCTTTCCCATCTGTATTGATCAACACTTTCATTATTTACGGAAGAAAAACGACGAATCTCCATTGTTTTACCGATAGCATTTTCATCACCGTCACGACGATCGCGTTTTCTACTAACAAAACTCTGCATGGCTCGCTCAATGACCCTATCACCCAATGATCCCAATCGCATGCTATTTTTTGTATCTTGTTCAAGTTCCTTCAAATCAACATCCACTGGTTCCACCATTCCCGTATCGGCATTATGGATTGAAACACGCCACACCGTATCAGAAACCTTTTCTAAACGACTCAGCAACGTATCAAACGCGTCTGGATTTCGTTTAATGGCTTCTAGAGCAGAAATGGCATAACAATTTCCTCCTGACCCTTGTTTCATTTCGTTCTTTGGCAATCCCGGCCAATCCGCCCCTTTCCAAAGTTCATTTACGATCTTTCGCTTCTGTTCCAAAGAAATCTCTTTCACTTCCGTACGAATTTCTTTTTGTCGTTTGATCTCAATTTTTTTCAGTGCCGAACGTACTTTGTCAGACATCAGCAAACCACCAGGAACCTCTTGGACGGGTTGTTCTGTTTGTTGTACAAGTTCACGTAACCGTTCTTGCTGTTCTCCAGAAAGTTCCAACATGGGAACAGCGGGATGATCCGATGAACGAATAGACGCATCGTGAACAACCGTTTTTTGCAATGCGGAAAAATCAAATTGACCTTCCATTGTTGGATCAAAACTGTTCTGAACAAGCGTCTTTTTAAGAGATTCATCTTGATGAGAAAAACCTTCGGA
>CALRGL010000015.1 GCA_943357275.1 Candidatus Uhrbacteria bacterium RIFOXYB12_FULL_58_10
CCAAAGATATTCCAGGGAATCTTATATACGAATCTTGGAAGCCAAGAAGACATGTTCAATCGACCACGATCTTGTCTTACCACATACAACTCTTCATCAACGAACGTCCCAACATGGTTTTGATCCAACATCGTCAGCCACAGATCCCAATCCTGAAACTTCTTGATCGACTCATCAAACTCTGGGAAATGCTCACGGCGAATGAGAGCCGCGGACGTATGAATGAAGTTGCGTTTTCGTAGAGCTGTTTCATCAAATGCACGACAACGAAAACGCTTCCATCCCCATTTAAATCGACAATACGCATAGGACACTTCAGGATGGGCGTTTAGCTCTGTTTCAAGCTGTTCAAGCATTGATGGCTTCATGACAACGTCAGCATCACAAAACAAGACCAGATCACCCGTTGATTGTTTGAATCCGTAATTTCGAGCCGATGGCGCACCAGCGTTGGGTTGATAAAGATAGGAAAGACGATCTCCATAACCTTCGACTAATTCCCGAGTCTCGTCTGTGGAACCATCATCAACCACAAGAATTTCGTCTGCTGGACGAGATTGCGCAAGCACAGCGTCAATCGTTCGTGCGATTGTCTTACCATGCTGATAACTGCTGATAATGACAGAAATCGAACTCATAAATAAGGTTCAAGTTTGGAGAATTGCTGTTCACAGGTAAATTCATTTTGTGCTCGATTGCGTGCCATTGATCCAAGTTGATCACGCTCCTCTTTATGACTCAACAACCGATCAATCCACGTTGCAAGTTCAGGAATATTATTATCTTCAAGCAAAATTCCCGTTTCACCATCAATAACAGCTTCATCAATTCCTGAAATGCGCGTAGCGATTGATGGAATTCCGTAAGAAGCCGCTTCCATATAAACAAGACCAAAACCTTCTTTATCGATTGGATCGCTGACAACAGGCATCACAAACAGATCGCTTTCTCTATAAATCTTGGATTTTTCTTCCTCGTTCACGTCTCCATGAAACACAACAACAGAGTCGAGATTGAGCGAATGTACCGTTGATCGAATCTGTTCTTCAGAGGGACCAGTTCCAACGATGTGGTAGTTAATCTCACCAAGTCGCCCCATTTGTCCGAGCTCTGCAAGCGCTCTAAGGACACGTTCATGACCTTTACGAGGAACAAGTCGACTGACTGTTAAAATCTGCTTTTTCTTTGAATCATGAATACTAACTTCTGGAATCGACTCTAAACAAGGATAAACAACCAATGCTTCATGGACCCCAAATAGACTTAATTCTTGAGCAAGGGCATTTGAATTGGCAACAATAAGACGCGCGGACTTCAGAACAAGCTGAGCAAGCTTCATTTTAAGAAAAGATTGACGAACGAGCCGAATATCAAGCCCATGCACAATCACAACATAGGGCTTCTTTGTAATCCACTTTGCAATCAGAGCAGCTGTTCCAAACGGAATCACATGACTGATGATGACAATGTCATACTGAGACTTCTGTTTTATCAGTCGAAGCGTTGTCTTCAGCCATTTTGGCCAAATACGCTTAAACAGAAGATCACTCTGCATCACTTCCATCCGGTCACCAAAGTAACGTTTCATGGAACTCAAATACGTCGCCACTCCCCCACGATTTGGTGGATAGTCTGGTGTGACAAGCAGTAATCTGGATTTGGTTATTAACGTATCCATATTATTTGATGGATCGCCCCATCAACGTTTTCATTAAAACAAGTTCATCCGTATGAACAGACTTTGTGATAAACAAGAGAAGAACATAAGAAATTGCACACACAGGAACAGCCAAAATCCATCCAAAGGCATCTTTGATAATAAATCCAATCAACAGCATCACAAATCCAGAAAACAGAATTTTACCGAGATTCCACCCAAGTTCTCGAAAAGAAAAACCTTTGATAATCGATGGAACCCTTGTCATTCCTGCAACAAACATAAAGATAAAACTGAACAAAGCCGCATAAGCAGCACCTGAAACTCCAAGCGTTGGAATCAACAAATAGTTTAATCCTGCGTTCAAAATCATTGTAATTCCGATGATTTTTGTCTTGGTAATCTGTCGATCGGCCGAATTTAGCAAAGCACCGACGGGAAAATCTAAAAAGATAGGAATTAAAACCAGAACAAGCGTTCTCAAGACAGAACCAGCGGAGGCATAACTTGATCCAGCCATGAGTACCGCTTCTGGTGCTACAAGCCAAATACCAAACGTGATCGGGACAGCAATAATCATCATGTACCAAAGCGATCGTTCAAACAGTTTTTTCAATGCGACAGGATCTGAGGAAATTGTTGCACTAAAACTAGGATAGAGACCAGCGACAAATGCGAGTGGCAAAAACTGAAAAGCGTAAGTAAATTTATAAGCGATACTATAAAGACCAACTTCTGTTGTTCCAAGAAACTTGGAGATCATGATGCTATCAATGTACGAATAGACTTTGATAAAAATAGCAGCAAGAGCAAATGGTATTGCTAACCGCATTAATTTCTTCAAAAAAACACCATCCCATATTGGTGAAAACACATCTGTTCCAAACGTCTTTGCTACGCCATAACTAGAAATACAAAGATTAACAAACGATCCAATCGCAAGAGCAACGATTAACCAAACAAGCGACGGAGAAGTCAAAAGGACAAAACTACCAACAAGAGCCGTGACAAACATCCCAACAAACATTCCAACCGATTCGTACTTTAGTTCTTGTCTGCCACGAAGCATGCCGTAAAAAAAGACTTGAAATGAGTCCAAAATCAAAATACTCGATGCAATCAAAATCAAGGATCGAAGATAATAATCATATCCAAGCAGATGACTAGCCAAAATCATTCCAACAACGGCAATAATCGTAAACGGATACTTAAGCATCAAAGCTTTTTGTGCAAACTGTTTTGACTCTTCAGGCTGTTTAGCAATTTCTCGAATCAAAACTGCTGTTATTCCGATGTCTGTCATGACCGAAAAAATCATTGTCAATGATGTTGCAAGAAAATAAGATCCGGTGTTTTCCGGCATCATGACACGGGCCAAAAACAAAAAATAGACAAAAGCAATAATCTTTTGACCAACAGAAGCAAGCGTCAAATAGAACGTATTTTTTGCTAATTTGTGGCTCACATTACAGCTACTTTAGCGCATCCAAGACGATTTTGCAAAATAAAAAAAGGGCTTTTGGCCCAAGAAGAATTACGTGGAAGGATCATCCGGATTATACATGAACGTACGACGATGAGCCTGATCTTGTTTGCGAATCAAACTACGAAGCTCTTGGTCACCCACAATGGTTTTACCAATCTTGTCGATAGGAAAACCGCATTCACGAAGTTGATCGGACAACTCGTTGGTTGCATAAACTGCCTTCCAAAGGCTAATCATGCATGGCTTGAAAGACAGACTGAAAATTGCACTGAGTGCTTCTGTATGCATCGTTTTCCATTCATCGTGCGATGGAACTCGAGGCAAAGGCAACTCTTTGTAATTACGCTGATACAACAAAAAGGAGGTAAACGGAAAACAGATACGAGCATTCAATTCACGCTTTCCATTTTCCTTTTTGGCTCGATCGTGTTCACGGGTGACACCAACAAGAGACGAAGCCTCGGGCTGAAAAAACTCTTTGCCATCGATCTTATAACCAAACCACAATTGAATTGCCGTACCATCCAATGGTTCCGGAGCCCCCAATTCACTCAACTGTGCATGTGCATCCTCAAACGCTTGAACCATGTTGTAACTGGCATGTCGACCTCGAACCTGACCACCGCCAGTGTCAATCAAGGTTCCAACTTCCGACAAGAAACGTCGACGCATCAAGGGATTGTCAGGTGAAACGGTCAGCTTCCACTGATGCAGAACACCTTGTGCAAGACGTTTTGTCTCAAGAACAGTACGCAGACCAATCAGAGCAGGCAAAGACGTGCCAAGCGAGTCAAAACGCATCGACAAAATGTCTGACGGCAACGCGCATGGCATAGAAACTTCTCGTCGTTGCGACGGGTCCGTGAGCTGATCTGTAATAGAAACACGAACACCAACACGACCACTCGATTGTTCACTCATAAAACCTCCATTGAAAGAACAGCGTGCGCAAAAACAGTAAGCGAAAACAACAAAAATGTCAATATATACAAAAAACATCCCAAATCGGGATGTTTTTAAATTTAACGTTTGCTAAATTGTGGGGCTCGTCGAGCGCTCTTGAATCCGAATTTTTTGCGTTCTCGTACGCGAGCATCACGTTTGAGATAACCGAGTTTCTTCAAAGTTGTGCGGAGTTCTGGGTTGAATTCAACCAAAGCTCGTGACACACCAAGACGAACAGCATCAGCCTGACCATTCATTCCACCACCATTAACATGGACAGTAATGTCGAAAACATTTGCTGTATCAGTCTTTGTAAGTGGATTCATGACCGTTTCCTGCATAAGAGCTACAGGAAAATAAGCCTTGAGTTCTTTTTCGTTAACGAGGATTTTTCCGCTTCCACCATGGTGCAAACGAACACGTGCGATCGCTTCTTTGCGTCGTCCAATTCCCTCAATGTATGTTTTCTGTGAATCTGACATAGGTTAGTTGGAAACGTTCAAACGCTTCATTCGTTCTGTTCTGTGTTTGTTTTTTGGCAACATGCGTGAAACAGCTCGTCGAATCACTTCTCCAGGATTCTTGGCAAAAACGCTTGAGAGCGCTTCCATTTTCAATCCTTTTGCGTAACCAGAATGTCGGTAGTAGAATTTTTGATCAAATTTCTTTGCTCCAATCTTTACTTTAGAAGCGTTAACTACTTGAACGTGGTCACCAATATCAAGGTGAGATTGAAAAGCAACCTTGTGTTTACCAAGCAAAAACATAACAACTTCCGTTGCGATGCGGCCTGGTGGTTTGCCTTCTGCGTCAATTGTATGAATATCACGATTCGTTTCCATATTAAACTAGTTCAATTTGAACCATTTCAGCTCCATCCCCTTGTCGGTTCCCGATTTTTACAATTCGGGTGTATCCGCCCGGTCGAGTTTTATATCGTGGGCTGAGCACTTCTAAGATTTTGTTAACTGGGTGTTCTGTATAAAACAACTTCATGAGTTCACGTCGGTGAGCTAGAGTTGGCTCTTTTCCAGAAGTAATTGCTTTTTCAACAACTGATCGCAATACCTTTGCTTTTGCAGCTGTTGTTTGAATTTTCTCATAGAGAACAACAGATGTGGCGAGATGCCGAATCAAGGCTTCCCGAGGTGCCTTTTTTCTATCCAATGTTTTTACCTTGTTTCGGTGACGCATACATTATTCGTTTTCTACTGATTCATCAGGGTTTTGAGAGAAATCTTGTTCAGAACTCTCAGATTGACCCTGGAAAGAGGTGGCAGGATTATGTAACAAAATGGAAAAGTAGTCAATAAGCATCTTCACAGCCTGTTCAACTGCATCCTGAGGTGTGATCGTGCCGTCCGTCTCAATATTCATGATCAAACGATCATAGTTGGTAATTTCTCCAACACGAGCATTTTCAACACGATATCCTACATTTCGAATTGGTGAGAACAGTGAGTCGATAGCAATGGTTCCTAAATCATGAATCTCACCTGTTCGATCTTCCGTTCTAAGATATCCACGACCTCGTCGAACAGTCAATTCCATTTCAAAGTCGAAGTTGTCTGCTGTAACAGTTGCAATAACTGCTTCAGGATTTACAATTTCGACATCTGCATTTGGTTGAATGTCACCAGCAGTAACAGTCTTAATTCCTCGTGAAGAGAGCTTAAGTGTTACTGGTTCATCCGTGAATACTCGCATGCGAAGTGCTTTGAGGTTTAAAATCACCTCAAGGACATCTTCACGAACACCTTCTACTGCATGAAACTCGTGTGTCACACCTTTGATTTTTACAGCTGTAACAGCTGCTCCAGGCAAAGATGAGAGCAAAACTCGACGCAAAGCGTTACCTAGTGTTGTTCCATATCCGTAAAAACAAGGTTCCACAATGAACAAGCCCTCGTTAGGGCGTTCACCTTGTTCGAAACGTATGTTCGATGGAAGAAGAATGTTCTCCATAGAAAAGGGTCCTCCTTAAGATTATCGAGAGTAAAACTCGACGATGAGTGTAGGATCAAACTGTTTATCAAAATCTTCACCTTGTGGAAGACTTGTAACCTTACCTGTCAATGTCTTTTCGTCGCGTGTGAGCCATTTTGAAACTTGAGATGCTTTGACCGCATCCGGGATTTGTTTAACAATCCCCTTTTCTTTCTTTGTATCCTTGATAGAAATCTCATCACCAACACTTACTTTGTAAGATGGGATATCTACGCAGTTTCCATTAATCTTGATAAAACCATGACTTACCATTTGACGTGCTTGTCGACGTGTTTTTGCAAAACCTAGTCGGAAAATCACGTTATCCAAACGAAGTTCAAGCATTTGCAACATAACTTCTGCAGTATTTCCTTCACCGCGTTCTGCGGAATTGAAATAATTGCGGAATTGCTTTTCAAGAATTCCGTAGATAGCTTTTGCTTTTTGTTTCTCGATCAACTGCTCGCCATAGGAAGACAAGCGAGGTCGGTGTTGACCTTGTTTTGGTCCGTGAATGCCTGGTGGATATGATCGTCGGCGAACATATTTCTCCTTTCCAAGGACGATTCCCAAACGTCGAGAACGTTTTACAATTGGGGTTGAACTTTTTGCCATAGATTAGACGCGTCGTGGTTTTGGAGGTCGACAACCGTTATGTGGAAGAGGAGTAATATCCTTAATAGAAAGTACGTGGAAGCCATTTGCGTTTAATGCGCGAACAGCTGAATCACGTCCTTGTCCGATTCCGTTTACAAATACACTTACTTCCTTAAGACCGCTTCCTTTTACCTTTTCAGCAGCATTTTTTACGATCAAACTTGCTGCATAAGGAGTTGCTTTCTTTGGACCTTTGAATCCACAGTTTCCAGCACTAGACCAAGCGAGTGTATTTCCGTTTAAATCTGTAAGAGTCAAAATCGTGTTGTTGTACGTTGCCTGAATATAGGCACATCCTTGACTAACTTGTCGTGCAACTTTTTTCTTACGAGATTTTGTTTGCTTAATGTCTGCCATATTATGTCTTGGTCAATGCACGTCGTCCACTTCCTGTTGTTCGTCGGACGTTACCACGAACGGTTCGTGAGTTTGTTTTTGTTCGTTGTCCTCGTACAGTAAGATGCTTTGCGTGACGTGATCCTCGGTAGGATCCAATTTCTTTTAGTCGTTTGACGTTTGAGAGAATATCGCGTCGCAAATCGCCCTCAAGACGATAACCATGCTTTTCAAGAGTGTCACGAATGACGTTCACTTGCTCTTCTGTAAGATCTTTTGTACGGATGTTTTCATCCAAACCCGCTTCTTTAAGAAGAAGTTTTGAGCGTGTTGGCCCAATACCGTAAACATACGTCAAAGAAATGACGATTCGTTTTTCATTTGGAATAGTTGTTCCTGCAATACGTGCCATAAATTATCCTTGTCTCTGTTTATGTCGAGGGTTTTTACAAATAACACACACCCGACCTTCGCGGCGGATGACTTTACAATCGCGGCAAATTTTTTTAGCAGAGGCTCTTACCTTCATAGGAATAGATAAACGTCATCGTTTCATTGTGATGACGCTTTAAAATCGATAAACGACGCGACCCTTTGTTAGATCGTACGGACTAATTTCTACCTTTACCTCATCGCCAGGCAACAGTCGAATACGAAATTTTCGCATTTTTCCTGATAAATGTCCGATGATGACCTGCCCGTTTTCGAGCTGGATTTTGAAATTTGCGGCCGGAAGAAGTTCTTCAACCGTCCCTTTCAACACAATGAAATCTTTGGTTCCTTGTCCCATAGTAGAGTTAACGCAACAAATTTTAGCAAGATTAGCCAAAAATTGCAAGGAAACCGTCCTTATTTGAGTCGTCGCTATTTTAGGCTGAGACGAACGATCTGTCAAGACAATATCCGTGGATAAACCTTTCTTTAATAAATTAGCTCTATTGAGCAATATAATTACGACGTTGCACTCAAAACAGCCTTAATTCTTCGAACACCAGATCCAACAGATTCCTCTTTTTGTATTTCAAAATGTCCGAGCTCGCCTGTGTTATCAACATGCGGACCGCCACAAACCTCTCTGCTGTAATAATCACCCGTTGCTTGATCTCCAATAAAATACACTTTGATTTTTCCTCCTAACTGCGCATACTTATCATCGAATACTCCGACCGCGCCTCGATTTCTAGCTTCATCTAGCTCTAGAATTTCAAAATGTACTGGAAGTTTGTTTTCTATATTCGCGTTTACGATGTTTTCTACTTGTTTGATTTGGTCGTCTGTTAACTTATCTTGATGAGAAAAGTCAAAACGGAGTCGTTCCGGTGTTATATTTGAACCCTTTTGAAAGACATGATCACCCAAGACCGTACGCAATGCTTGTAAAAGCATATGTGTTGCTGTGTGCAATTGAACTGTCTTTGTGGAATGGTCTGATAAACCTCCTGCAAATTTTTCCGCAGAACCAGAACGAGACAAATCTTTATGTTTTTTGAACTCTTCTTGAAAAATAACTCTATCAATGACCTGTCCTTGTTCTTTAGCCATTTCCTCGGTTAATTCAAGGGGGAAACCATAAGTAGAATAGAGAACAAAAGCGTCTTCACCAGAAATTCCCTGTTTTTCAACAAAAAGCTTTTCAAACTCCTTTTCTCCTTTTGTTAGTGTTTTTAGAAACTTTTCTTCTTCAGTGAGTAATTCTTTAAGAATTAGTTCTTGGTTACCAGAAAGGTTTGGATAATGCTGTCCGTAAGTTTCTACAACAGCTTTGGCTACAGAAGAAACGAACGTCTGTTCTATCCCCAGTTTTTTACCAAATCGAACGGCTCGACGAATGAGTCGTCGCGTAAAGTATCCTTGATCTTTGTTTGATGGAATCACGCCGTCCCCAATTAAAAACACAGAAGCACGAATATGATCCAAAATGACTCGAAATGACCACGAATCTTGTTCGTATGTTTTTCCAGTGAGTACTTCTAATTTCTGAATCATTGTCTCAAAGACATCTATCTTAAACATGTCTGGAGTGTTTCGCTGAGCTGCCGCGATTCGTTCTAATCCACCACCAAAATCAACGTTCAACTGTGGAAGTTGTTCAAATCCAGATTCCACCTTCTTATATTGCATGAATACGCTATTGCCGATTTCCATGAATCGTCCGCAATCGCAGTTTACATGACAAGGTTCCTCTTTATACAAGGACTGTTCGTGAAGCTGAAGATCGGCTCCGAAATCCCAAAACAACTCTGAATCAGGACCACCAGGTTCACCAAGAGGCATTTGTTGTGGTTTACCAGATCGAGACCACCAGTTTTTTGATTCATTGTAATAAAAAATCCGGCCGTTTTGCATGCCACTGCTTTCTGCAAAATCAACATCTACGGCATCAATTCCAACTGATTTAAACGTTGTCTTCCAAAGTTCTACAGATTCCGTATCGCGGGGAATACCTAAATCATCGTTACCTCGAAAGACTGTCACAAAAAGCTGCTCAGGATTCAAACCAATTTCCTTCGTCAAAAATTCAAAAATCCAAGGAATCTGTTCTTGTTTAAAATAATCTCCTAAAGACCAATTTCCAAGCATTTCAAAAAAGGTTGTATGACGATTATCGCCTACTTCTTCAATATCTTGTGAACGAAAACATTTTTGAGAATCCGTAATTCGGTTACCCATTGGATGAGCCTCACCTAAGAGATAAGGAACCATTGGTTGCATTCCAGAGCCTGTAAACAACGTGGTCGGATCATTTTCTGGAACAATGGAGGCAGACGGAATAATCCTGTGGCCTTGCTTTTCAAAAAATGCGAGATATTTTTGTCGAATTTCATGGGTGGTCATAACGCTCGTAATCATAACGAACCATTAAGATGATGTCGAATCCGTAGGTTGAACAGACTCGGATGGAACCATTTTTGCAAAAATTCGCTTGTGCATTGCGGACAAAAAGACAGAAAGCTCTTCTGAACGTAATAAATGGGAAATGAGGATATAAACAACACAACCAATACCGGCAGAAATAAGGACTTGCACGAAAACTCCGAAAAACGTTTCAAGTGGAAAAAGAATCACGGAAAACGGCTTCGTGAAATGAATAACTATTCCACAACCAATACCTGCAATAAACATTTTCATCACGGACTGCAAGATTTGTAACTCGTCCAATGAGCCAACATTTTTTCTAAGCGGAACCCACAAAAGGATCATATTTACAATTGATGCAAGCGAATAAGCCATTCCAAGCCCAATGACACCAAACGGTTTTTCAAAGAGAAATGCAGAAAGGATTCCCACGAATGCAGAGATGATTCCAGCCGTAAGTGGTGTTGCTGTATCTTTTAGTGCAAAAAAAGCCCGTGCAAGAATAAAGACCAAGGATTGAGGAATGCAGGTCAAAGCGAAGAATGCGAGTGTGTCTGCTGTGGTAACAGTTGCATTCCAGTCAAACGAACCAGCTCCAACAATAATTCGGACAACTTGTGTGCGTAAAATAAGAAAAATAAGCATCATGGGAATCATGAAAAAGAAAATTTGCCGAACAGTTGCAGAAAATGTTTTACGAAAATCATTAAAGTTTTGATCTCCAAGTGACTCAGTAAATGCAGGAAATGCAGCGATCGCATAGGAAAGACCAATAATCCCAACGGGAAAATACTGAATATTATAAGCAAACTGAAACATTGTTACAGATCCTACTGGCATCGTTGTAGCCATGATCGACAAAATCACAAACAACAGCTGAGTAACACCAATACTAAAAAGACGTGGACCTGTCATTCGTGCCATTTCTTTTGTGTCCTTATCTTTCCAATTAAAGACAAATTGGTAACGGTACCCTGTTTGATAAACACCATAAAGCTGAAGCAAAACATGCATAAACGCTCCAAACACAACTCCCCACGCCAGTCCAATCGGACCCAAATAACGTACAAAAACAAACGCACCTATAATAATTCCAATGTTGTAAACAATTGGAGCAAACGCATAAAGGGTAAATCGCTTAAGACCCTGAAGAACTGATCCATAAATCATGGAAATCGCAAGCAAAATTTGAGACAAAAACATGACTCGCATGAATGAAGCAACGTGATTTTGCATCACTCCATCAAATCCAGGAGCAATAAAAGAGGCTAAAGGTCTTGCAAAAGCAATCAATACGAATGACAAAATTCCTACCACAATTCCCAACAAGTGCAGAACATTGTTTGTAAATTTCCACGCTTCCTCTTTTGAGAGACTACGGTAGTGTTTTGAAAATAATGGAATGAAACTAGCCGACAAAGCCCCTACGACAATAAGTTGAAAAAAGAGATCCGGAATTTTAAAAGCTGCATAATACACGTCCAGTGTATCCCCTGCTCCAAACGTTCCCGCTAAAATACGATCGCGTACCAAACCAACGATTCGGCTTGCAAACGAAAGGACGCCGACAATTGCTGCGGCGCCTACGATCGTTTTAGATTCTCGATGAATCAGACCAAACATTATTCTTCTCTTACAATGATTCGTTTTTTGTGCACCGGTTTCACAAAGATCTCTTCTTCATCATCATCTTCATCTTCATTGTTTTCGTCATCTTCTTCTGAATCCTCATTGTCTTCTTCGTCTTGTTTATCATCTAACCCATCTTGTTCATTTACGAATCGATGATGCTCAGAATGCTTATAATCTTGTTTATTTCTTGATTGTGCATGAAGTCGCTTTGCTATTAATACCAGAGAAAGAAAGGCAATAAATAGAAGAACGGAAAGCACAATGACTACGAACAAGACAAACTGGTTATCCAAGGTAAATAGAGGAACAACAATTTCTGCTTTTTCTGTGGCTTGTCCACCAGAAGGTGTATGAATCGTTAAGGTAACTTCATACGTTCCGGACTTTGCAAAAACATGTTCCACTTCCGTTTTTGAAGAAGTTGTTCCATCCCCAAAGTCCCAGTTATAAACATGTCCCTCTCGAGCTGGGCCGGCTAACCGGAAAAAAAACGTATTCCAAGAAATTTTTTCGTAGGTAAAAACAGCATTTGCAGAAGTAACAACAGACGACACGATTTGTTCATCATTAACTTCTACAGCTGGTTCCTGACCCGTAACCTGCTCAACTACTTTCGTTAAAATCGATGAAATTGTCGAAGAAGGTGTCGATTGATTCAAAGTTTTTTCAGAAACAGGATTCGATTGTTCCTCTGGTTGAGGTACCGATTTTACAACAGGTTCCACAGGGAGTGGTGGTGGCACGGGTTTTGGCTGCTCAAGAACAGATCGTTTTGGATCTGTTGGATATGCATCATTTGGATCTAAAACACCATCTCCGTCTGAATCTTTTACCAGTGGATTCGTTCCTAATTCTTGCTCAACTCCATCCGTCATTCCGTCGTTATCGTCATCATCGTCACAAGCATTTCCGAGCGTATCACCATCTGTATCGAGTTGATTTGCGTTTGAAGTCTGTGGACAATTGTCGTGACTATTTTCTATTCCGTCCCGGTCATCATCCAAAATCGGCTTCCAAACTTGCGTAATTGCAACGTCGTTAGCAACGTTATGATCAACAGGATCGGTTCCACGGATCTCGGCACGAATGTTAAATTCACCGGCTGGAACAACAAAATCTACATAGACTTCATCAGGAGAACCACCAACAACAGAGGAGACGACTTGAGAATCTCCTAACGGAACAGAACCTTGAAAAAACGTTGTGTATCCGGAAACATCTACTTCACCAACGTTATAGATTTTTGCGTAAATACGAACTTGATCACCAGCAACAAGTGGAGTTTTGGAAAAAAGAATGTCCGTTGCCTTAATCTCAAGATCCGCAACACCAGCCGAAGCAGTGAGCGGAATAAAAAGGAGAAACGAAATTAATACTTTTTTGAACATAAACGAATTCGATGATGTGGCTCAAGCCAGAGCGTTGCAGCTTCATCAGAAGAAAGATGAAGTTCGTTGGAAAACGTTGGATGAACTCTAACAATGACATGTTCAATCTTCTGTGCATCGCTATCCAACAATTCTACCGCAATAATCTCGTGATGGGAAAGACCGAGTTGTTTGGCTGTATGATCATTGCAATGCAAGTGTCTTGCAGGGATGATTGTTTGTGACGAGACTTTTATTTCAGTCTGATTTGATCGAAGCCGACAATGACCTGAGTGCAATAAATCCCCCGAAACTCGCACGGGTGCAGCAATACCAATCGCAAACGCGTCCGATGCAGAAAGTTCTACCTGAGTCTTTTCGCGAAATGGTCCTAGAATACGCACGTGTTCAAACAATCCATTTTTTCCAACCAGATCAACCGTTTGTTCCGATAAAAACTGCCCTCGATGACCAATCGGACGCTCTGGAATCAACTCAGTTCCTACACCAAACAAGACTTCAGCATCTTCTTTACTCAAATGAACATGGCGATGTTGAATAACAATAGGAAATTCCATACTAGTCTTCTGGACGTCGAAGAACGACGAAAATGATGGCAAATATTCCAAGAATACCGATCACAAACAAGGAACTTACGAATTTTGGATTGAAGGCATAGGGCAACCAATCCACA
Source organism: Candidatus Uhrbacteria bacterium RIFOXYB12_FULL_58_10 (assembly GCA_943357275.1). Taxonomy (GTDB): domain Bacteria; phylum Patescibacteriota; class Patescibacteriia; order UBA9934; family GWF2-40-263; genus CALRGL01. Next base: position 13,617 of record CALRGL010000015.1, read on the forward strand.
TTCATTCCATAAAAACCACTGATGAGTGTTGGTACCATCAGAGCGGAAGAAACAATGGTCAACAATGTAATGACTTCATTTGTTTTGTGGGAAATTAACGTTTCATTGATATCAAACAATCCATCAACAATATGCTTCAAGTTGTCAGATGTCAGAGAGATGGTATCTAAAACGTCGTGCAAATCATCAAAATAAATATTCTGTTCTTCTTCAAGAAAGGTTCGTTTTGTATTGGATAGCGTTGTGAGAATATTACGTTGTGGGTCCACGATGTGCCTTAAAAACAAGGCATTTCGTCTTGCATGCCCCAATTGAACGGTAATCTTCTTTTCATACCGATGTTCAATGGTTTCCTCAAGTCGATACACTTCGTTTGCAAGTTCTTTAACGATATTCATTGAGTCCTTAAACCCTTCTGACAAAATGCGATACAACAAGTAACCAACTCCCTTCCCCATAACAGAGGCAGAAAATTTAGGACTGTTTTGCAAACGTTCGTAAAACGTGTCGATGGCTTTGTGTGGTTTGTGACTGAGCGTAACTAAAACACCATGACTCAAAAAGACAAAAAACGCTTTTCCATACACGTGACCATTCTGTTCATTAATGGTTGGAATATGAAAAATTAAAAAGAGGTAGTGTTTGTAGATGTCCAATTTAGACAAAGGGGCGTCTGACAAAACATCCTCGTAATCCAACGAGTGAAATTTGTATTGAGTTTGCAAAATTTCAATATCAGCATCACTTACGTTTGAAATGTGATGCCAAGCTAAATTCTTTGATTCAACAATGCGATCCGTCATGCCTCCTTTTTACGTTATTTTGAAAATTTGAATAACCGTTTTTTCTTTTCTTTTTTTTCTTTTGATCCGTGACCAAAGGAGTAGTTAAATTTATCGTGTTTAATCGGACCAATAAACGCGAGGTGCATTTCTGCTAACATGAATTTAATCGCGATGTTCATACGACCATCTCGATCAAGACGTCGAATGGAGACGGGAATCTTGGTTGATTTGAGAAAACCAAATTTTCCAATTTTTTTGAACCGTTGTGCGTAATCATGATCTTCACAAAATGGAATGGACTCATCAAAACCAGAAATCTTGTTATGTAAATCGCGCTGTACAAGCATACAAAATCCAGGAGCGTGAGGAAACAACGATCCCCAAGCTCGAACATAGGTATTATACGCTTTGTGCATGAAATGATCGATGTAGTCGTCGCTGAGCGGAAACACGTCACACGTTGCAAGACCAAGACCGCGTTTTTGCATTTCTGTAACGGCTTTTTCTAAAAATTCAGGATCACGCAAATCTACATCTGCATCTAAAAATAAAAGAAGATCTGTTTTTGCAAACGAAGCACCACGGTTACGACCAAACGCTGGAAGTCCCCCATCAATCACGGTTGCACCAAACGATTGAGCGAGTTCACGTGTTTTATCCGTTGAATGAGCGTCTGCAACGATAATCTCTTTTGGTTGCAAGGTTTGATTGCGAATCGATTTTAAAAGAACCGGCAAATACGTTTCCTCGTTTTTCGTGGGGATCACAATCGTTAACATAGATGATGCTAGTTTACCGATTTTTTGAGCTGAGAGCAAACATCGCAATTCCAGCTGCAACAGAGACATTCAATGACTGTTTTGCTCCTGGCATTGTGATCATGACAATTTGATCACACATGTCCAGTACATCTTTCTCAAGCCCTTCAACTTCATTTCCCAAGATAAGGACCATTGGTTTGTCTGTTTTAACGGTTTGAATGTTTACTGAACGATCAATATTATCCAAAGCGATCAGTTGAAACCCGTCTGATTTCAACTGGTTTAGGAGTGGCAATACTTCCTCTTTCCACTCCCAAATCACACGATGATCACTTCCAAGAGCGACTTTTGCGATCTCTTTTCTGGGAGGTTGGCCTGTAAACCCTGTTAAATAGACTTTTTCAATCGCAAATGCGTCAGCTGAGCGAAAAATCGCACCGA
>CALRGL010000016.1 GCA_943357275.1 Candidatus Uhrbacteria bacterium RIFOXYB12_FULL_58_10
ACATCGTTTCAAGATCTTCTGGATCTCTCTGAAAACGAACGCAAACGACTGGTCCTCAAAATCACAGGGGCCAATGATCTTGCTGCGCGAAGTCTGGGTGTGTTTATGGGGCACGCTCACAAGCAAAGCGACTGGCAAGCCTGGTTGAACGAACGTCGCTCGAAAAACGAAGCGTTTATCGTTCAACAACGGTTTGAAACCAGTGTCGAACATCTGGCCGTATACAACACGTCCACACGCCAAGCAAAACCGTTCGCTTGTCGTGTCCTTCTTCGCCCCTGGGTTGTGGGTGACAAACTCGTCACTTCACACACGGCCTGCACTCCACACTGGACCACCAAGGTTCACGGGATGGTGGATATGGCCGTGCAACCCATTGTGTTTGTGTGACTCATTACGCGGGAAGGGCACCCACGAGGGGCGCCCTTACAAATTCTGGCTTGCCTGGACTAGGCAAGCTTTTTTTTATAAAATGGGGAAATATATGTCGAAAATTATTGGAATTCTTGGTGGGATGGGTCCGCTTGCAACGGTTGCGTTTGAAGAAGTTCTTTTGAAGAGTTCGGGGGCGACCTGCGATCAGGAATACCCGATCTTGATTACCATCAACGATGGGACGTTGCCAGATCGTACCAAAGCAATTTTTGAACAGGGCGAATCTCCTGTTCCAAAAATGAAAATGGCTATTGAACGACTCAAATCACTTGGCGCATCTGTCATCTGCATGCCATGTAATACAGCACACCTTCTCGTCAATGCACTTTCAGACACATTTGAAAGCATCACCTTTGTTCATATTGTCGAGGCTGTGCGTGACAGGATTCTTGAACAATTTCCTGACACAACCACAATCGGACTACTGGCAACGACAGCTTCACAATCTGGGAAACTCTACGATCAACTCTTGAACGAATCAGACATACAAATCGTCTATCCAGACAACACTCATCAAAAACTTGTTACAGACTGTATTTTTAGTCCGGAAGGAATCAAAGCAGGATACATCACAGAATCCAAACTAAAACTCGAACAGTGTGTGGAACATCTAAAAACAAAAGGGGCACAAGTTATCGTTCTTGGTTGTACAGAACTTCCACTGGCCCTGAAACACGCCTCGCTCCCACTGATCGATTCAAACGAGGCGTTAGCACTGGCCGTGCTTCGCGCAGCAAATGCATGAAGACGGGAGGTTCTTTTCTTTTAATTGACACCTTTTTCATTTCTGCCTAAACTCGTGTCAGTTCTGTTTTTCGTGTTCCATAAGGAGGAACCCATGCAAGAACCTGAAGTTCTTTGTCGCATTCATCCGGTTGCTGCTTCTGCACTGACCATCATGCGACGCAAAGAGACGGCTCCGCCCGAATTTGCAAGACAACTTCACCGACTCAGCGTTCTACTTGCAACCGAAGCAACCTGCGCCGTGAAAACCCACGACGTCGAAATTCAGACGCCGATGAGTTCCTACACAGGCAAAGCCCTGCAAGGAGTCCATGCTCTGGTTCCCATTATGCGCGCTGGCGCTGGTATGCTCGATGCGTTTCGTCTGATGCTTCCCGACGCGGTCATTTGGCACGTGAGTGTCGCACGCGACGAGGAAACCCTCAGGCCAATCTTCAAGGACTCGAAGGTTCCAAAAAGCACGACCGGGATCGACACCTGCTTCGTTCTGGATCCCATGCTGGCAACTGGAGGAAGTGCCTGTTTCACGATCAAGCATCTGAAAGAACGTGGTGCTGGCCCAATTGTCTACGTCGGCGTCATCGGCTGTCCGCAGGGCATCGAACGTCTGCAAGATGAACATCCAGACGTGCGAATCGTCCTGGGTGACATCGACGCGATTCTGAACAAACGTGGCTACATCATCTCCGGCCTCGGCGACGCCGGCGACCGCCTGAACCCCACCGTTCCCTGGAACGTCCAGTAATCTCTCACTCAAACACTCCTTCGTGAGTGTTTTTTCTTTTATTTGTGCAAACAAAAAACTCCGGAATACATTCCGGAGCAGAGTTTCAATTCTATCCTACAGCTTTCACGATCGTATCGATATCCGCCATGGCGCCAATACCCGTGTCACCGCAGGCAAGCGTTTTCACAACAGGATCGATTACCTTCAGGGCAAAACCGATACTCGTCATTGCGTTGAATCGATCCAGTTGAATCCGTGTTATTGGACTGCGCCACATGTACGTGTTCATGGCCGGAGCAAAAATCGCAGGCTTGCGAAGATCCCAGGCTCGAAACACACACGTGAGCAAGTTGTCACACAGACCGTTTGCAAGCTTGCCAAGCGTATTAGCAGAAAGGGGTGCGATCAAGAGAACGTCTGCCCACTTTCCAAGATCGATATGCGGAATCGGCTGACCTCTGGTATAGGTATCCAATGGCCATTCGTGAGAATCTTTCCACAACTTCACACTACCAAGATCGCCTTCTTCAAAGAAATACAACGAGGACTTCGTTGCAACAACTTGCACCTCGTGTCCAGCCGCTTGAAGCGCTTGGACAAGCTTGGGTGCCACCGTTGAGGCAACAGATCCGGTGATTCCAAGAAGAACCTTCACTGAACACCTCCTTGGAAAGCTTGTGCATAAACCCGCAGGGCGTTATGGCGAAAGATCTTCGCTTTGACTTGTTCTGACACAGGCAACTTCTCGATCAGATCGATCGAGTCTTCGAAGGATTGAATAGGAAAATCTGAGCCAAAGAGCACACGATCTTCTCCGTTTGGAACTTCCGTCAAGAACAATAGAATCTGGTTTCTCACATAAGCCCGATATTCTGGGGTATCCTCATGTGTACCAGAAACATATTGTCCCGAGATATCCGTCACCACATTTGGAAACTCGCACATGAGTTCACGAAGTCGTCCGAAGTAGGGATTCGCCAGGTGAGCAATCACAAACGTAACGTTTGGAAACGCACGAATCGCTTCTTTGAACGCATCTGGATGAGCCAGCTGTCCAAGTCGATCAATCCAACAAAACGCATTCTTGCAAGCAAGATCATTTGCCTGTCGACGCTTGGCTGAACAACAATGATGCAGTTCCCCACCGTGAATGGTCACTGGCAAATGAAACGTCTCAGCAAGCCCATAAACCAAGAACATCTTGGAATCCCCAACCTCGAAGGGTTGATATCCCGGATAGAGCTTGATTCCAACGAGTTGCTTCCGCTGACACAAGTCCAAAAGTTCCGCCACCCCTTCTTCATACGCGTTCATGACGTCCAGACTTCCGATCGCTCCAAAACGAGAATGACCCGCAAGGCGTTCCAAAAGCCGGTGATTATGCAACCCGCTTCCCTTGAATGGGAAGTACGTAGCAAGCACAAACAACTTCTCGATCGCAAACTGGTCCGCAGCGTTCTCAATCGCCTGAAGCGAGGCGTCGGCCGTATGCAACCCGTGCATTTCACGATCTGAGGTGTGAACATGAACATCAATAATTTTCGGTCGCATTTCATTCCCCTTTGTGATCAGAACCGCCCTTACTTAAGCTTAAAAAAACCAAATGGTCAAGGTTGACAGAAGTCCACTTTTCGGATAGATTCAGTGCGCATCAAGTCAATCAACCAAGGAGAAATACATTGCCATTCATTCCTTACATGACTCCCAAGTCTCCCTCGATGAGTTGGGACGCGTTTCGTGCCAAGTTTTCAAGAGCCATTGCTTTGGACGGGTTTGTGAATGCACCGCCAGCGTTTGATCCTGCTGGACCGCATCGTAATTTCGATCATCATCGTGGACCACCACGAGACGATATGCTCTGCACAGGACTTCAGGTCTTGCGTGCCGTACGCAAAGGTCTAGTGGAATGCTTCATGCCAACGGGAGATGAAGAAGTTCCTGTTGGGATGCTCGATTGTGATCCGGATGTGTGCGTGTCGTGGTACGCCTTGGAGTGCAACTTCGTTACGCGTCAACGCGTGAACCCAGCGATCCATCGACTCTTTGGTCACATCGACGACATGGACAATGCCAGTGGTCTGCTCGATGTTCCGCGCGACATCCCGATTGTTCGTCAGGCAGCGTGGATCTTTGACCCGTACTGGCAGTTCCGATTCAGTGGCGCGATCGATCAAAAAGAAGCACGGGCTCATCTGGGTATTCTCAGTGACATCACCTCGCGCATCAACGAGTTTGTTGCAGGTCGCGGTCGAACGCTTTCGATCGACGACCGATACGAGAAACTCGGTGGTGGCGAAGGGTGGGAGATGGTGCGTGAGCAAGGTCAGCATGCTCGCATGAAGATGGCACGCCGTGGAATCAAAGCATTCGTCTCTGTGCGAGAGAATCCACAAGGACGATTTGTCTACACGATCTGTCGTCAAAGCACCTACATTCCCTGGTTCCCCGTTCCCGAGATCTGTGCCTTCCTCAATCAAAACGAAGAACCAGACTGCCAGTTCGGTGGTGGCGATATCGTGCATGGCAATGCTCAAGGTCGCGGATCCATTCGTGGTCCAGACGCGATCACCCAGGCGATCAACGCTTACCAGAAAGAACACAGTCTCCAGCAACCCTGACTTCCATTTCGATGGGGGTCTTTTTTATTGTGCATTCGTTGTTGTAGATTGTTGCAAAATTCTCTTGTGTCATCTCGAGCGGAGTGATAGCGAAGTCGACGTAAAGTCGCGTGGCGATCTGTTGGAGTCGAGTCAGAACTCCTAAAGACAATGCTGTTAACGAACGTTTCAACCGAACCATCCAAGAGGAGTTTATACAATTGGGAAACATGACCGACAACCCTCTTCTCTTTAATCAGAAAATGACTGAATGGTTGATTGAGTATAACTTTCGAAGACCTCACCAAACGCTTGGATACATGCCTCCAATGAACTTTAACTACAAATATCACAAAGTGTTACCGATGTGCCCTTCTAGTACACAAGGTTGACAGGAATCCAATTTTCGAGTAGATTCAGTGCGCATCAAGTCAATAAATCAAGGAGAAAATGATGCGAAGAGCTTTGATTCTTGCTCTCTTGCTTGCTCTTGCTATTCTGGTCGGTTGCGAAAACATGGTCGCTGAGGCAAAAGCAGCCCAATCCGATCCTTCGAAATTCCTTGGAGCGATCGCGGGGGTAGGCACGACCATTGGTGTTCTCCTGTTTTTCTTCGGTCACATGACGATGATGCAGGTGATCCTGAACAGCCTCAGGCTCCTGGGCGTCATCTGTGCCATCTTTGGACCACTCATCTATGCTACATCCGGAAACGCCTCCTACGGTTTTTCCGTGTGTCTCTCAGGCCTGATCGCCATGACCGTCATCACGTTTGGATTCAAGAAAGAACTCGATGTTGTCGTCAAAGACGACGATGATGATTGAATAAGTCTCCTCTCAACCGCCACAAGCGGTTTTTTGTTTTCAATGTTACAAACAAAAACACCGAGAGAAATCTAGGTGTTTTATAAACCAAAATTAAATATCACCGATCACGCACGAGCAAGTTCCAACTGATCGATGCGATCCTCTAATCGTTGAAGTTTGGACCGAACGGCTGCGATTTCAGCTTCATGACGATTGATCAAAATCATAAAGCCATCGAGTTTGTCGTAAACGCGTTCTTGCAATACTTCTGAACGTTCCATTCGGCCCTTGAGATCCTTTACGTCAACCTGAATATCAAGAACGGCACTTAAAATTTTGTCTTGAAGATCCATATAAAGCTCATTTTATCAGAAAAAACTGACGAGTCAATGAGTTGACAGAAATTCAATTTTTCGTTAATCTTTGACTTCCCTTTGTTTCAAAAGGGAGTTAGGAGAACCCTGTGAACGATCATTTTCTCAAAACTATGGCTGGAAGTCTGATCGCTGTGATGCTCTTCATCTTGTGTGCTGCCACCTTCGAGCACTTTCGCCATCAGAGCAATCTCAAACAGCAACAGGAAATTGAAGAATCCAAACGACGTACAGAACAGCAGATTCGCGTCTGCGGGTATCTCAAGTGTGTGCCACCAACCAAATGCGTGACCACAAAAGGTTGGGCTGAGTGTAAGTAAGTTTTCCTCTTCCAACAAACAGGAGAACCCCATGTTCAAAAAGATTTCCGAATTCCTGGGACGACTGATTGCTGGCAAAGGCTCCATACCAACAGGCGTGCGACTTGCCCTGGCTGATTGGTTCATGATCAAAGCGGGTGAAGGACTGTATTTCGACGACTTCGGCTTGTCGAAGGTCGACTGTTCAGACCTTATCCTGCGTCTTCGTGGCGTTTGTTATCTTTCAACCGAGTCAAACACTGACGGAACAAAGACTTACAAATTTGAAAAGGATATCGAACTCATATTCGGTCCGTATAAGAAAACGTACGGATCTGAACTCGTCATCACCTCTCTTCCTGAAACGACTCCCTGAGTCGTTTTTTTATTTTCCCTAGAAATTTCAATAATTCAGGGTAAGTAATCTTGACAAAATGGCCATTTTCTGGTATCTTTCTTGGTCTCATCTTGAGTATAAACAGTGTTGAAACCAAGGAGGAAGACATGAGTACTCTTCGTTTGTTGTGTCTGTTGCTTTCGGCGATCCTGGCTCTGGCGTGTTCAAACAAGGATTTCGACGGCGACTACGATTACGACACTGTCGTCAATGGTGAGGACAACTGTTCCACCAGTTCCAATCCGAATCAATCCGATCGGGATCATGACGGACTCGGTGACGTCTGCGATATGTGTCCAGACCTAAAGCGTCGTCCTCAACGCGATTGGGGCAATGATGAGATTGGCGACGACTGCGACGATGACATGGATGGGGACGGTGTTGTCAACGCGCACGACAACTGTGCAATGAGTCCCAATCCGAGTCAGATCGACCAAGACGAAGACGGTTTTGGTGATCATTGTGAGGAAGATCCGGACAACGACGGTTTCAAGAACAACTTCATCGCCGGAACGGAAGACTACTACATCGAGAAGTTCGATAACTGTCGTTTCGCATTCAATCCGAGTCAGCAAGACACGGACTTCGATGGCTTGGGAGACGCATGCGACAATTGTCCGGAAACTGCCACTGAAATGATCGAATACGATTGGCGAAACAAGCATCTCGACCAGATCGATCAAGATCACGATGGAATCGGTGACGCCTGCGACGACAGTGATGGTGACACCGTACTTGATGCAACCGATAACTGTCCGATCCAGTTCAACCCCGATCAGGCGGACTTGGACAAAGACAAGGTTGGTGACGTCTGTGATAACTGTGCGAGTGTTCCCAATCGTTCCCAATGGAAAACGGAGAATGACTACCAGAACGCTTGTGATCGCATCGCAAACTCCACTCAGCAATGAACCAAGATTCGAGAGACTCTCAACACAAAACCGACGTCACTAGCGTCGGCTTTTTTATTGCATCTTTATCTTCTCACCTGAAAACAAAATGATTTCAAATAGCTGGACTCTGGAAAATAGATACTGGACGGGTGATCTGGGGCTTGGCGAATGACCGCGAGGGTTTCCAGACGAGTGTTTGATTGCACACTTCCTCGTCGAAGTAAGAATTGGAAATCTTCTTCGTTTAAAAAATGGGAACAAGAAGATGTGATGAGAATTCCGCCGTTTTTAACGAGTTTCATGGCTGCGCGATTCAAAAAGTGATAAGCCTTCTTCCCCTCTTCCACATCACGTTTTGATTTGATCAGAGCTGGTGGATCAATAATAACCACGTCGTACTGAACATCCGTTGCATTTCCGACGAATTGAAATGCGTCTTCTTTTTGTGTTTGAAACTGTTCTGTGTCGACTCCATTTAATTCGGCATTTTTCCGACAACCTTCCAAAGCAAATTCCGACGAGTCCACGTTGAGCACATTTTTTGCTCCACTTTTCATCGCTGCAACACCTGTCGCTCCTGTGTACGAAAAAACATTCAACACATTTGCGTCTTTAAAGATCAATGGATGTTCCAAAATCCACTTTCGCAAATCTTTTTGATCGAGGAAGAATCCAGTCTTTTGTCCGGACATTGGCTCGGCGTTCAGTCGAATCGAGTTTTCTAAAAATGGAATCGATCCTGGATCTTCGCCAAAATGTACGGAAACAACATCTTCCAGTCCTTCCTCAGATCGACTTGCACTATCGCTTTTTTCAATGAGAACTAATGGAGCAAGCACGTTCTTGATTGCCTCGATCACTTGAGCACGAATTTGATCCAACGATGCAATCGAGATCTGAAAGACAACCGTGTCTTCAAATTTATCGACGACCAACCCTGGAATCCCATCAGCCTCCCCAAACACAACGCGATATCCTGTTGTCTGTGTTGCTGCCCCATAGCCCATCAGTCCACGTTTCTCCACACAACTTCTAAGCGCATCCTCAAGCCAGGCCGTATCGATTTCCACGTGTCCGTAATCAAAAACACGTACGGCAATAGACCCATGGCTTGAATAACTCCCCGTGGCAATCGGTTCGTCTTGATACCCGATCACATGGACAAAACTCCCGTGTGGAATTGGTTGAGCGGTTTTTTCTAAAGCTCCTGAGAAGATCCAAGGGTGACCAAAAATCACAGAAGGTTCTTTGCCAGGGATGAGTTTGAGAGTTGGGTACATAGTGCTTGTATCCTATGCTATTCATACGAAAATGGGAACCTTGGCAAGGTTTGATATTTTTGTATCGAACAGATAACCTATTCCCTGCTCGAACAACCTGGAGATGTCTCATGTGGCTTTATTTCGTGGACAACGAAGAAGATCAGCCGATCGCAGCACGCGCTCGCGTCAAAAATGACGAGGAAGCGGAAAAGCACGTCAAAGACAATGCAGTGGAACCGAACCATGACAAACTCACGTTTCCCCTGGTCCGATTCCTGCTCGTGGACGACGACGGAATTCGATGTGTTTGGACACGTACCCCTGAACAGGCCCGTGCCCACATCCTTCCGGCAATCACCCGAGTGAGTGATCGCTACAAGGGCAGATGGACCCATCTGGTCACAGAACGATCGCAAATCCTCTTTCCGCAATCAGTGACCGATCAACTAATCCTGGACAACTACGAACACATCTTCCGAGGTCGAGATTCGCGCTCCTGACACTGTTTTTTAATACAGTGTTTTCTTTTTCTTGATACCTTGACATAAAGCCTCTTTTAAGGTTATATTGCCGCGTTCTGCATTCATTCAACAGAACACGCGAGGCGCTATGCGTTTGTTCATTGTTGGGGAAACAAGCAACGGCGAACCCTATGCCATCGATGTGGGTTTTGAACTTCTTGTTCATGACCGTATCGAGACCTTTGCGCAAAGTCGACTCCAACCGCATGTGAAGCTCCCCACGAAGTTCGCTCTTGTAGATGCCAAGGGCATCCGCGGAACATGGACGCGTTCATTGGATGAGGCAAGGACCTTCAAGCTCCCCAAGCTGACACGTGCCGCCGAACGATTCCATGGCCCCTGTGACACGACTGTTCTTCGCGAACCCACAGTGGAACCCAAAGAACCTTGGGAGCATGACATTCTACGTCTCTATGAGATGAAGAAGTAACGAGTCTCAACTCTCATCGTCCACTTGGGCGATGTTTTTTCTTTCTTCCGCTATACTTGGAGCACTATGCTACGTGAACTCTCATTGTCACAGAAACGTCTTCTCACATCGTTCTTTCTGTTTAGTCTTGCCTCACCAATGGCGAGTATCTATTCCAACACGTTTCTCTGGAGACAAGATAAAGATCCCATCACTCTAGCCGTCTTCAATATTGGCACGTATCTTGGCGTGACGCTTGGATTCTTTTTGAACGCGTTCTTACTTCGCTTTCTTCAAAGTGGTCGTTTGTACGCACTTGGATGTGTCTTGCAAGGACTTGTTCCGCTTGTTCTTGTTCTCTTAGGTGCCCAAGCAAATCTATTCGCGTTTCCGCTTGGACTGGCTCTTGGATGTTCGATGGGGCTATTTTGGGGAAACCGTAATACGCTCACTTCCAAAACGTCCCAAGGACCAAATCGCTATCGCTTTGTAAGCATCGAAACGAGTATCGTCATGATTGCTAGTGTGATTGCTCCGCTTGTTGTTGGATGGTTCCTTGCGCTCAGCGCATCGTTCACGGCACTTCCTATCGAACAAGCATACGTGATTACATCCGTTCTTGGACTCCTTTTGCTCACGATTTCAGGACTGCTCTTGTGGTCTGTAGAATCAGAACCCTTTGTCACAAAACACTTCTGGGTCAAACATCCAAGTGCTTTGTGGAAGACACAACGACTTCTTGAAGTGATCAACGGAATCTCCGACGGACTCTCCAGCGTGCTTCCGCTTGTCGTGATTCTGCTCTTTCTCGGACAAGAAAGCGCTGTAGGAACCGTCAAAGGACTGGCTGCACTTCTCTCGGGAAGTGTGATCTATGCGATTCGTAACTATGTAAAGCATCATCACCACGCAAGCCTCTTTGGCATCTGGATCTTGTTCAACCTTGTTGGAGCTGTGCTGTTTGCCGTCTTCCAGTCACCTGTTGGAGCTCTGATCTTTTTTGTCCTCAGCGGTATCGTTGCCTCCTTCCGATGGTCCTCATTTACCTCGGTCATGTACGAAGTTGTTGATCAAGAAATGCGTTCAAGCAACATCCATCGATTTGTCTACCTGCTTGATCGAGAATGTTTCTTGAATCTTGGTCGAATTGTTGGTCTGGGAATCCTTATGCTCGTCTACACAACATACCCGTCCATTTTGGTTCAATACGGACTCATCCTCATGACCTTGACTGCAATTCCACTTTTGCTTCTCTTACAGTCGATTACAAAACGGCTGGGTGAAACAGAAATGGAACGTGCGATCTAAACACAAACACAGGCTTCGAACCTGTGTTTTTTCTTAAATTCATTTGGTTTTCGTCCTCAGAACATTGACAAAACCAAGGATTTATCCTATTCTTTTCCGTCGTCATTCATACCAAGGAGAAATCGATGGCCGAACTTACCATGACTGATCGCATGCGTGCAGCAACACTATTGCACGCACTCCTGGACGATGCGGATCGATTTGATCCCACACTCGCACGCGAGTTGATTGAAATCGTTCCCACTCAACCAAAAAAGGGCGCCAGTGTTCAGGTGACGCTGTTTGGTCAAGAAGAAAGCACGCTTGGACAAACACCCGAGCTTGGGAATGTCCAAATGGATGGGGCCCAGGAAGAAAATCATCTGATTGATTACAATCGATACCCTGAACATCGCATTGGAACCTTCAAAGTACGTCACTTTTCTGGACGTATGTTCATTACCGGTCTGTGGGACGGAACAGAAGGTGGATATGATGCGAAAGCCTCCATTCTTTACATCACCCCACTCCACGACAACGCAATCTGTATGACGCAGCCGGCTGGTTATGAAAGCGGTGACGGTTTCAACATCCATTTTGCAGACCGTTTATGGAAACTCCCCATCAACGTGGAAACGCTCGCACCCGATCTTGAAAAAAGACTCCGAAACATCTCGCCAGAAACAATCCTTCGCAAACTCGGAATCCGCGCTGTCGCTGCCGTGCTCTTCTTGAGCCTGGCAGTTCAGTGTCTCTGGGCTCTACTCTCAAAAATCTGACTCGCACCCGTGCGAGTTTTTTTGTTTGTTGAAAAAGAAAAAACACTGATCTAAATAAAAAATCCCCGAATATTCAGGGAATCGTAAGATGCGTCTAGTTGTTCAGTTCAATAGTCACGCCGGAAAAGGATCGACTGTCCAAAGCGCTCCCCTTCCATGGGTGGTAAGAAAGTGTTGACGGGTCAAACAGGGAGACACGGTAGGTACGACTGATTCTGTTAAGTTCCAGCCACGTCATGTCATGCCACCGCATCGCGGAAAGAATCCCCTCACCAAAGACAATCCAGTAGGCTTGCCCGGGATTAGATTTCAGCCACTCAGGAAACTCACCAAGCTTCAACACGTCACGCAGTCCATGGTCATCAAACACAGACCAATTCCACGCTTTTCCACGTTGTGGAGGATGACTCACCGAGGTTGTCGAAACAAACATGTTTACTCCTTAGATCGAGGATGAAACAAAACTTATCGAGTTTTGCCTGTTTTGTCAATGCTTAGACACAAAGAAAAAACACACCATTCTTGATGTGTCCGTAAGATCAGAATTGCTTGTCCAACTGCTCACGCGCCCAAGTAAGAGCCAGTTCATGTCCTTCTTCTCCAAGGAAGAAAATAACACGATGCGTTCCTCCCATTTCAGAAGGAGGGGCAATCCACTGAGAATTAATTCCTGGATGCAAGATGACAGGGTTACGAGAAAGTGGGCTCGACTGTCCATACTTGGTCCAAATCTCACGAACCACTCGCCCCTCAGCATTGGTCACGAGTCGAAACGGAGGAGATCCACACACGTACGGAACACCTTGATACATCGTGATCACATAGACCGAAGTTCCAGCGTACGCACGTGTCTGGTAGTGCCGACTAATGGTCACCGTCACCGCGTACCCAATGAACTGAGCCTTGATCAACTGCGCGCGCATCTCTCCGATATCTTCCACATCGTCAGGTCGATGATTCAAAGCCATCTCAAGACGTCCCGCAAGAGATTCTTTTGCGTCACGCATGTCCATCGTGGAAACAGGTTTCGGAATCGCAGGAACAGGTCGTCTAGGTGCAAACGATCGTTTATACACGTTTGTCTCCTCTTGTTTAAAGACCATCGGACACAAAAGTCTAAGGAAAAAATACACATTTGTCAATAGATCTAGTAGCTCGTTACTCTATCTTGACGCATCCCCACCTTTGCCGTATGATAGCGCCGTTATCCATGAGACGGCCCCATCGTCTAGTGGTTAGGACGGCAGGTTTTCATCCTGCAAATCGGGGTTCAATTCCCCGTGGGGTCACCAACAAAAACACTCAGTGCAAACTGGGTGTTTTTGTTTATCCTCTCTTCTGATAAACTGTTTGTATTATGCAAGGGAGGAATTATCACATGACACTTGAGAAATGGTTTTTTCTTGTCCTTTCTCTTTTTGTTGCATCATTGTTTTGGACCATCATGCAACCGTTTGCGTTTGTGCTCATCACAGCGCTTATTACGGCAATTGTTGTTTCACCGCTTGAGCGACACTTAAATCGATTTTTGCTTCACAAACATCTCTCTGCTGGAATCATGACTGCAGGAATCTTCATGCTCGTTTTTATTCCACTCATTCTGCTTGTCACTGTCATGATCGGCCAAGCAAGAGATCTTCTTTCTCAACCATTTGCAAATCAAGGATGGGTCGAGGGAACTCACACTGTCTTAGATCCCCTACTTTTCTTCCTCCCAGAAAACATCCAAGCTTTTGTTCTAAATTACGACCTTGGTCAACTCCAAAACAACATTGCTCAGTGGATCTTTCAGAATCTTGGATCCGTCTTTGCAAGTACAACAGAAGGCATTCTCAATACCTTTCTCTATTTCCTCTCTCTCTATTATCTTCTTGTTGATCGTGACCTTTTGGTCAAAAAACTCATTTCTCTTTCTCCCCTTCGGGATTCACTCGACTTAGATCTCATTCATCGACTCATTACAACCGTCCGCTCTGTCGTCTTTGGTGTGCTCTTGATCGGTATTCTTCAAGGCGTACTCGCCGGAATCGGCATGACGATCTTTGGTGTTCCTGGTGCACTGATTTGGGGATCTGTGACCGTCATCGCCTCGCTTGTCCCGTTTGTAGGAACCGCTCTTGTTCTGACTCCCGCCATTATCTATCTCTTTTTTACCGGGTCTCAAACAGCCGCGCTTGGACTGCTCATCTGGTCTGTCGTGTGTGTTGGACTCGCAGATAACTTCGTTGGACCGTTCCTTATGAAAGGAACAACCAACATGAATGCGCTTCTTATCTTGCTTTCCATTCTCGGTGGTCTACAAACGTTTGGACCGATTGGAATCATTGTTGGACCAACGATTCTTGCAGGATTCCTTGCTCTGATGGAACTCTATTCTTCTGGCGTGTTTCACAAGGACCACATCCGAGAAATCAAAAAACCAACTCCTCGTACCAAACAAAAAAGAGAGCAATCGTTGTGATTACTCTCTGAGAAATTGCTTGTCGTTTGCCGTAGGACCAAACGAAAGCATGTACGCTGGAAGCCCAAGTTCGCTCTCAATCCTTGCCACATGTTCCCGCACACGCGTCTCGAAATCCGGGGCGCGTGTTGTTGTGTCCAGAAGCGGTTTGATACGACCAAGCAAGTTGGTAATCCGCTCTTGATACACAAGATCCTTAAACGGACCTGGAATGAGTCGCTTGTACTGACAGATGAACTGATCGTCGTCCAACTGATCCAAATCTGGATCCCACCACTGAGCCTTGTAGGAAGTCACCATCTGCCAATCGTCCACGTCGCGCAGACGATCCAGACAAGTGATGACAATTCCATCGAGCTTGCCAACACATTCGATGGCGTAGCGCGTGAGAACTGCGTCGAAGTGGCCGACCAAGAACTTGCCGTTCCAACGCTCATCTCGCTGATCCGCGTCAGGAATATCCTGCGTCAACTTCGCATCAAACGAGGGAAACGGACCGGGACCATGGCGCGTTGCATACGCTCGCACAATCCCCAAACGAGTCACTTCCCCTTTGAACTGAACTTCCTCAAGCAGAGCATGAGCGTTATCAAGGGTACAGGTACTCCAGGTGGTGTACGGATGAAACCCTCGCCACTCATCAAGCAGGACACCTTGAGCAGGTTCAAACAACACAACCCCAGGCTTTGCCAAGATCCGTGCAAGATAATCGTGATCGACAATCCGTGCACGCAAGATGAACGGTTCAAGAAGCTTCATCCAAATGGAAACCGATTCCGTGGACTCCAGATCCCAAATTTCGTTTTCGATCCATTCAGCTCTTGCTGAACAGAGCCGAAGCTATCAAAAAGAGACGATCTTGTCAATCATCTCTTGTCTCTCTTAAAGCATCTTTGCCACAGCTGAAACGGCCGCCTTTGCATATCCATCCAACCGTGGAGGAATCTGCTCAGGCAAAATTTCTGGCCCCAAGATCCCCAGTCCAATCGGTTTCATAAATTCAAGTTGCAAGCGAATAATGGCATCTGTCACCGTCTGCCCCATCACAAATCCATGTTTAGTTTCCCCCCGTTCAATGATTCCAAGCGCCACGGCCCCATCAATATCTTCACGCAACAAAAGACGTTTTAAAGCAAGTGGTTTCTCGATCGACCCTGGCACCCAGA
>CALRGL010000017.1 GCA_943357275.1 Candidatus Uhrbacteria bacterium RIFOXYB12_FULL_58_10
CCCTTTGGGGATTTCTGCACCTCCATCTCAATGTTCACGCGACCACGAGATTCCTGTGCCTCGTCATAGGACGAGACACGCATGAATTCGATCGTGCACGATCGAACACCTTCATAAGCAGATCGTCCACGTTCAATCTCGCGAGCCAAATCCGCAAGAAACAAAACACATCCGTTCAACAAACCGACTAAAACGATCTGCTCGCCACGAAAGTCGTTGTTGATTTGCGCGGCGATGATTCGTACGCGCGCCTGAATTTCCTCTTCAGAAAAAATGACCGTTGAAGTCATGACGCCTCCGATCAACAAGTGGAGTCTAGATCATACAAAGTTCCCTTCACTCAGTCAACGGACGATAATTCGCAGGTTCGTACACATTGCGGGCATTCCACAAAATCCATCCCGAACAACCGGCATCTCTTGTGGCACGTATTTGTTCTTCAATCAGATGAGCTGTATAAACAGCACCGATGTCAAAATCCTGAAGCCAGGGACGGAAGGTTTTGCGAAGTTCCTCATCAGACCCTGCATACAATCCAGCAAGATGTTTTGCTCCTTCTTCCATCGACTCGTTCACAATCCAGTAAGGATTCTCTGCGGGATTGGCAAATCCTTTAAACCCATCTGGGTAGTGCGACGGATACACCATGGCAGACGTCCAGTCTGCATACGCAAAGACGTCAATCAACCGCTGTCCAATATTAAAGTCATTAAACGACCAATACGTCATACCAAACAAGTCAAAAGAAACAGGAATTCCCTCTTCTTTGAGCGTACCTCCAACCCGTTTAAAAAAACGTCGCATGACTTCTGATTTTGTTTCCGTTTGTTTATAGACGGGATAAACGATATGACTCACGGCTCCGTCGGACGCAAAACGCACATAGTCAAACTGCACTTCGTCGAATCCTCTTGTGTAAGCTTCACGAGCTAAAGCAAGAGCATAATCCGCAACTTCCGTTGCCGCAGGATCAACCCAACGAGAACCAATGTTATCTTGCCACATGTTTCCGCTTGCTGTTTTCATGGCAAACTCTGGATGAACAAACGCAAACGCTCCGTCACGCATAACCGGAATACGAGCAATGCGATAAAGACCTTTTTCATTTAACTGTTTAAGTAAAGCGTCCAAATCCTTGATAACCGGTTTATCCATGGCATAGGGTTTTAACGACTCATTGTTTGGAAGAAAGCCCAGTTGCCCATTGTCCATTTTCAAATCAATGACTACAGCATTAAGTCCTGTTTCGAGCATGTAATCGATCAGTTCTTGTCCGCGGTTTGTTCCGGCCGTAAACGCTGTCCAATAAATACCGCGTACTTCTTCTGGAAGAGGGGTGCGAGGAATGGTGATGATTTCTTGTTCGGGTTCAATGACAACGGGGACGGCAACCCCCTCTAACTCCCCCTTGGGAAGGGGGAGGATCGAAGTTGGAATACTCTCCCCCTTTTCCAAGGGGGAGTTGGAGGGGGTCCCTGTCTTACTCATCACTGCGTCAATCCGATAACCAACTCCCGTCAATCCAAAGACAACCAAAAACACAGGCACAATCAGATCGTACCTGTGTTTCTTTGATTGTTGTTCTTGAGGTGTCATACCTCCCTACTGTAACACTACTTTGTATCCTCAACCACCACAGCTTTCATCACATCTCCCACTTTGATTTTATCAACAACGTCCATTCCTTCTACAACGCGTCCGAAAATGGAATAAGCTTTTGGAAGGGGTGTGTTTCCTAGCATGACAAAGAACTGAGATCCGTTTGTATTTGGTCCACGGTTTGCCATCGCAACAATACCGCGTTCATACGTATACTTATCGTTCAACTCGTCTTCAAATTCATATCCAGGTCCACCTGTTCCATTTCCTTTTGGATCACCACCTTGGATCACGAATCCTTCTTCACGTCGATGAAAGACAATCCCATTGAAATAACCAGCTTTTGTGAGATAAACGAAGTTTGAAACCGTTTTTGGAGCCGTGTCATCAAAAAGATCAAAGACAATTTCTCCCTTGTCTGTTGTGATACGAACACGCTTGTTATCGATTTCCTCTGGAGCAAGAACACCTGGGAATTCCCATGATGGCATAGATGATGTTTTTTCTTCCTGTACAGGTTCGTTAAAGGTTACTTGCAATTCCTCCTTTGGATCCGTTTGAGCTGTCGGAGCATTCGAACCGGAACACCCTACCCCCAACAAGACCAAAGCTGCAACTAGAACCCCTAATTTCTCAATTCGCATAGTTAATTTCGCGCAACAGAATGACTGCTCGTTGTATTAGAATAATTTCGCATCGCAAGATCTTCCCAAGTATTTGCCGTTGTTGCAAGGACAAGAACCATAATAGACAAGGCTGTAATAAGAAGAGCCAGAGCCGTGATCATCGTTCCTGCATTATCAGGAAGATGACTGCAATTTTTGCAAGTATCATGCAAGACAACACGATGATGTGTAACCGTTCGTCCTTGAATAGGAGCGGAGGAAACAGCGACAAGTGATGTTGAAATCACTTGTTTACTCACGCTCTTTTTTGCAACAGCTTTTTTGGCTGGTGCACTCTTTTGTAATTTCACACTCGATTCTTTTTTCTTCGTAGGCATACCCTCCAAAATGATTACAGGTCAAATAAATATAAGACTAGTATAGCAGATTTTCCTTATCCACAGATACATCCAAAACAGGATAACCAATGCGAATCACTGTGGAACCTAACTTATCCAAGTGAACGGAATACTGTTCGCTTTCTTTATCATACGAACAAGGCTCTTGAATCCACGCATTTGTCGATCGATCAAAGACAAGAAGCTGAATTCCTTTTGGAAAAACTTCTTTCGATGGAAACGAAATGGTGACGTTTTCAAGCATACGCTGACCATCAACAGAAACAGCATACTGCGATGTTGATCGATCTAGGACTTCAAGTGTGACACCACGCACTTCACGCGCAACTCCTTCCACTTTCAATACTCCATCCCCTGACACAGCCACGATTTGCTCAGGCTGACGTGCAAAGACGATCCAAAGACTACAAACAAAAACAACCGCAACAATAAGAACAAACAGCGGTTGTTGTTGAATCCTCCTTGCCATACGCACCTATTGTATCACGCTCTCCCACGGAAATCCCGTGCGACCGAAGTGTCCGTAAACAGAGGTTGCGCGATAGATTGGTTGTAATAAATGTAATCGTTCGACAATGGCTTCTGGTCGAAAATCGAACTGTTGTTTAACCAAGTTGGTGAGATCCATTTTTGCACCCTTGGATTTAGATCCCATCCCAACCACATGAAGATGCACAGGTTCTGATCGACCAAGTGTGTAGGCAACGTTGACTAATGCTGTTGAACAAAGCTCTTGTTGCACCAAGTAACGTGCAACACAGCGCGCCATATAAGCTCCAGCTCGTTCTGCTCGATGTGGATCTTTTCCAGAAAGGACACCATCGCCATGTGGAATCAGTCCACCGTAGGTATCAACCGAAAGTTTGCGTCCACTTGCCCCAGAGTCTGATCGAAATCCATGTTGTGTAAACGGACCGATTGGATTGATGTGAATTTGTGCACCTTCGCCACCGATAAAAGGCACAACAAGACGCTCAAGCAAAGCTGTACGCACGGTTTTTTCATCCACGTTTTTTTGATGGGACGCAAGAAGCGTGAGCGTATCGATTTGATCTCCATCCATCACAAGTTGCACTTTTCCATCAGGTTGAAGCCAGGAAAACGCAGGATCTGTTTTACGCAGATCTTCTACACGCCGAGCAAAGTTGTGAGCAAAAACAACGGCGCGTGGCATGAGTTCACGTGTTTCGTTTGTGGCATATCCATTAATGACAACAGTATCCGTTGAACCACTTTGCAAGCGCTTCATTTCAGAAGATTGATCTTCAACGTTTACAAACACTTCCACATCATCTGCATAACCAATTTCTAAATAAACGTTTCTTGCTAGTTCACCAATATCAAAATCTGCAACCGAGTTCACCTCGCCACCAATCATAATCATGCCGTGACTTCCAAGCACACTCAAATCAACACGTGCTTCCTTATCTTGGCGTAGATATTCATCCACAATGGCGTCGGCGATCTGATCGCAGATTTTATCCGATTGTCCGGACATCACTGACTCAACAACTTTTTTCATAGCGGCAGAATCGTATCAAAAATCCTTCTGTTTCTCAAACATTACTTACCCACCATTCTCAAGCAAACTTATCCACAGATCATCGCTTGCGTTCGGTTTTTGTTCGGTCTAGAATACGAACATAAAGCGAACAATAACTTGTGAGAACTTCACAACACCCATCTATGACCTTAACAAAAAAACAAGCCGAGGTTCTCGAGTATATTCGTTTGCACATTGAAGACCACGGCTACGCTCCCTCGTATCGTGAAATTGGAGAACACTTTGGTCTTTCCTCTTCCGCAACCGTTCATGCACACGTACAAGCCCTCGCAGAAAAAGGCGAGATCAACGTAGGTGATGAGGGTGAAGCTCGTTCCATTGAGCTCAAACGTTCATTCCTACAATTCCCTTCTATAGAACTTCCGCTCGTTGGTCTTATTACAGCCGGTATTCCAATCGAAGCGATAGAAGAACGAGAAACTATGGCTGTCCCTGCACAATTTGTCGTAGACGGAGCCAATTCATTTGTTCTTCGTGTCAAAGGACGTTCTATGATCGAAGACGGAATTTTAGACGGAGATTTCGTTGTCATCGAACGAAACCCCTCTCCAAAAAATGGAGAAGTTGTCGTTGCTCTGCTAGACAACGCTTACGCAACACTTAAACGTTTTTACCGCGAACGAAATCGTATTCGTCTGCAACCAGCCAACAGCACAATGGATCCAATCTACGTTCAAGATTGCATCATCCAAGGTGTTGTCCGCGCCGTGATTCGCCAATTTAGACCTGTTTAGTCCAAATGAAAAAACGTTGCATCCTTTTACAAGAATCAGCAACGTCTTTTCACAAGAACCACCAAGTGCAACGCAGGGCGTCCCCCTGAGTTGTGGCGGCTTTTGTATTGTAAAAAATCCATTACAAAAAATCAACCCTCTTTTCAACCTATGTCCACAGCCATTCTTCGACACCATGCGATTACCCTTTCATTTCTTACAAACCGAAGAGAACGGCAGATTGATCACTCTTTAAAAACACTCCGTATCCGTGCCAGTCGACGTCGAGTTAAGCAAGTTATCAGAAACGTCATCATCAAATCTTATGCACACATTCATCCATGATCCAATCGACGTAACGGTTTCTTTTTCCCAAAACAAAATTCTTCCCAAACTCATGCGATGGAACGAACGTGATTATAAAATCGAAACCGTTAACTTGGTTCATACAACAAAAGAAGGAAATAAACGTGTCTTCTACTTCTCTGTCAGTGATCTGACAAACTATTTCAAACTCAAACTCGATCCAGAACATCTTGAGTGGTACCTCGTCGAACTCTACACAGATGGATAATCGCATTTACATTCACATAGACATGAACAGCTATTTTGCTTCCGTGGAACAGCAAGCAAACCCTTTTCTTCGTGGTAAAGCAATTGCCATTACAGGTAAACGTGAAGACGATCAGGAACAAACACGTTCCATTGTAACCACTGCCTCCATTGAAGCAAAAATGCTGGGTGTGAAAACAGCCATGTCTACATGGGAAGCAAAACGCCTTTGTCCGTCCCTTATTCTGTATCCAGGTGATCCAGAAAAATACGCAGACATTACACGTCGATTCAATGCTATCTTTCAAGAATTTACGCACAAGGTTGATGAGTTCAGTGTTGATGAAAGTTTTCTAGATGTCACAGAAGAGGCAGGAGATTACCTTGGGGCAACCTTTATTGCACAAGCAATTCGTACACGACTCAAAGAAGAATGCGGAGAACGTATCACGGCTTCCATCGGTATTGGTCCAAACAAACTCATGGCCAAACTCATTGGAGAAAGCGTGAAACCAAATGGACTCACGGTTATTTATCCTCACGAACTTCTTGCATTCATCGACACGTGCAAGTTAGAAGATCTCTGTGGAATCGGTCCACGAATGAGTGAGCGATTAAGAGAACTTGGACTCTTCACCTTTAAACAGATTCGTGAGTGTGATCTAAAACGACTTCAAAAAGAATTTAACTCTTATGGAACTTGGCTTTATGAATCTGCACACGGTCGAGAAAACACAACTATTCATTCCTCTGTACAAAACAGCTCATTCACCTCAAACCACAATTTCCAAACCTATGAACAACCAAAATCTGTCGGTCACTCCTATACCCTTCCACACGATACGCATGACCCTCTTGAAATCAAACGCTACCTACTTACCCTTTCCGACAAAGTTGCCTGGCGATTACGACGAGACGGACTTTTGGCTCGACGAGTAAAAGCATTTGTCCGATACGGAGATTTCTCAGGTGTAGAACAACAACGTCTTTTTCAAGAACCAACAGCTGACGGATACAATTTATTTCAAAACGCATGGATGATCTTGAAACGTCTTTATAATCCAGAGCAAGCCGTTCGCCTTGTTGGAATCAGTGTTTCAGAATTGTCTTGTGGTCCTGGACAATCGTCGCTGTTCAAAAAAGAACAAAAAATGTCTTCCGTTCTTTCTGCTCTTGATCAAATTCAGTATCGCTATGGAGAGCAAGGTTGGACAAGAGCTGTTTTGCTGAACACAAAACTAAAAAGCCGATCAAGCGGCTTTCATTTTGACCACGAACTCTAACAACTACATTCCAAATTCTCCACTCGCAATTTTCGTTTCTGGATCTTTGGTTCCTCCGTACTGTTGTTTGGTAATAACAATTTGACTATAGGTTGAGTAGTCTTCCATTTTGTCTGCTGCTTGCCAAGTAAAGATAAAACTTCCTTCTTCATCCGTTGTCATCTCGCCCAAAGAAATAAAATCATAGGGAATCGGACGTACCAACCAAACATTATAGTAAGACAAAACTCGATCAATTTCGGGTAAGATTAGTTTTGCTTCCAAATAATAGGCATCATCTTTTTTTCCGCGCTTTATTGTTCCCACAGTCTCTTGAGAACTCAAAGATCGAATAACAGCATTTTCTGATGTTGTATCAATGGCGCCAGAGAGAAGAGCTTGATTAATGGGATCAGGAGTCATGATGTTAGCGATCGATTCAATTCGATCGTTTGGTTCCGTGTTTGGTTTACGAAACCAATAGACAGAGAACGCGAAAACAAAAAATAAAACCAAAACAACAAGTCCTGTTCCAACCTTTGTACTTATGCCTGTTCCCTGTTTTTTCTTTGTTAGAAGTGACACATTTTTTATGCATTCATCACCGCTTTTGCAACAGCATCAGCAACACCCGGATCAAATGGTGATGGGATAATCTTGTCTGCTGTTGGATGTTCAACCAACTCTGCAAGTGCACGCGCAGCAACAATTCTCATTGCAGGAGTTATTTTTTTTCGAGCCATCATTGCCCCTTTGAAAATTCCAGGAAAGGCAAGGACGTTATTCACTTGGTTTGGGTAGTCACTACGCCCAGTTGCAACAACCAAAGCCCCAGCTTCCTTCGCCTCTTCAGGCATGATCTCTGGAACAGGATTTGCAAGAGCAAAAAGAATCGAACCAGCATTCATAGAACGCACCATCTCTTGTGTAACCAAGCCTGGTTTACTCACTCCTACAAATACATCAGCATGAACGAGCGCTTCTGCAAGAGATCCTGTTCTTCCCTCAGGGTTAATTCGCTTTGCGTAGGCATCTTTGTATTCATTCATTCCTTCGCGTCCAAGTGCAATGATTCCAACAGAGTCTAAAATCAACATCTTTTTTACACCCGCTTCCAATAAAAGCGAGGCAATACCAAGTCCACCTGCACCAGATCCAGAAAGCACGACTGTGATCTCTTCCATAGTCTTTCCAACAACCTTCAGTGCGTTTATGAGTCCAGCCAAAACAACAACAGCTGTTCCATGCTGATCATCATGCATCACAGGAATAGACAACTCCTCAACCAGTCTTCGTTCAATTTCAAAACATCTTGGTGCAGAAATGTCTTCTAAATTGATTCCACCAAATCCAGGAGCAATGCGTTTCACTGTTTCAATAATTTCCTCAGTATCTTTTGTCGCAAGACAAATTGGAAAGGCATCCAAATTTCCAAAACGCTTAAACAATGCCGCTTTTCCTTCCATGACTGGCAGCGCTGCTTCAGGACCAATATCTCCAAGTCCCAAAACAGCTGTTCCATCTGTCACAACAGCAACACAACGTCCTTTCATTGTCAGTTCAAAGGCTTCTTCAGGATTTGTCGCGATTCTTCGACAAGGTTCTGCAACACCAGGCGTATAAGCAATGGCCAAATCTTCAATAGATTCAATTGGAAACAAAGATTCAACGGAAAGTTTTCCCTTTTTTGCACGATGTTCTTCAACTGATTTTTCAAAGTAATTCATAAATCGTTTACATCTCTTAAGAAACTCATTTTTGCAATCGATCCACGATCAACAGGTTCTCCCAAGTCATCCAGAACAATGATCGGTTCATCCTCCTGTGTAAATCTTGAAATAGGTGGACGACTTACTGTTCCTTTTAATTTTACCATTTCACACAGTGCCGTTGGCAACTCTTCCAAAAACATCGACGGCTGACAAACAGCGAGCGTGTCATAACCGGACGTGATGGGATAGGTATAGATTAATCGTTTTCTTGCTCGTGTTGTTGCAACATAAAACAATCGTCGTTCTTCCTCAATTCCACCTTCTTCATCTAATGCTCGAAGATTTGGAAACTTATCATCAACCAAGTGCATGACAAAAACCGTGTCCCATTCTAATCCTTTGGCCTGGTGAATCGTTGAAAGAACAATCTTTTCTTCCTGATATCCTGACCCATCTTCTTTGAGATTTCCATAATCTGATGTTAAGGAAACTTCATCTAAAAATGTTTTTAGCTCTGTGTATCCTTCGGCAAACAAAGCAAACTGTTCAAGATCTTCAAGCCGATCCATAAAATCTGGATATTCGGCTTCCAAATAATCTCGATACTCTCCTGCTGTGACACTTCGAATTAAATCTGCTGGCAACGACTCGATTGCTAATTTTTGTAACGTTTTTACAAGCGACATCCATCCAGCACCTGCCCGTTTTCCAACCTGAATATCACTCATAAGCACCTGATCCAATGTCTCTGCGTACTGAATTTGAGCAATAAGTTTTTGTGCCGTTGTCAGTCCAATCCCTGGCTGAAGTCCCATCACACGCATCCAAGCCATTTCATCTCGTGGATTTTGTTTGACTCGCAAAAAGGAAATAACATCTTTTACGTGTGCACGTTCAAAAAACTTCATACCGCCACGGTACTCATAAGGAATGTCCCGTCGCATAAGTTCGAATTCTAATGCTTGCGAATGAAACGCCGCTCGAAATAAAACAGCTATTTCCTTGAGTGGAGTTCCCTCCTCACGCAAAACCAAAATCTGCTGGGCAATATACTGTGCTTCTTGGCTCGCATTCGAAGACGGAACAATGTTTGGCAATTCACTAGAAGGT
Source organism: Candidatus Uhrbacteria bacterium RIFOXYB12_FULL_58_10 (assembly GCA_943357275.1). Lineage (GTDB taxonomy): Bacteria > Patescibacteriota > Patescibacteriia > UBA9934 > GWF2-40-263 > CALRGL01. Next base: position 9,537 of record CALRGL010000017.1, read on the forward strand.
CGAATGGCTTTCAGTTCTTTTTTGAATTGGTCCACGTTGTTTGCAATGGAAGCATTCGCAACATTCAAAATCTCCGGTGTTGATCGATAGTTTGTCACGAGACGAAACGTCTTTGCTCCAGGAAAGATCAGTGGAAAATCTAAAATATTTTTGATCTGCGCGGCACGAAACGAATAAATCGACTGTGCATCATCTCCCACAACCAAGACATTTTCATGAACACGACTCAGTTCTCGGACGATCTGTGCTTGCACAACGTTTGTGTCCTGATACTCATCAACTAACACATACTGAAACTGTTCACTCAATCGATCACGAAGAACAGGATTTGAAAACAAGACATCTCGCAAACGAACTAACAGATCATCAAAATCCATTGCATCTGATTGACGTTTATGATGTTCATAAAGTTCGCCAATGCGTTCGATGGTTGGAATCAATTCAAAGAAATTTGAAAAACGTTCTTCAACCACCTTCCGCAGACTGTCGGATGAGTTACGTGCGTAACTAATCATCGCAAGCAATTTTGCTGGTGAAGGAAAACGTCGAGCTGTTGAATCAATTTGTAATTCTTTTACACAAACCTTGACCATCGACCGACTATCTTCAGAATCTAAGATAGTAAAGTTTGGAGAAAATCCAAGATCATGCGCATAAGTGTGCAAAATACGATTAGCAATCGAGTGAAACGTTCCTCCCCAAAGTCCTTTTGGATAATACCCAAGCAAAGACTCTACTCGCTCCAACATCTCTTTTGCTGCCTTGTTCGTAAACGTCACTAACAAGATATTCTCTGGTGAAACCCCTTGTTCAATCAAATAAGCCACCCGATAAGTAATCGTTCGAGTCTTTCCTGATCCTGCCCCAGCAAGTACCAAGGTCGGTCCATCCCCACCAAAAACAACCGCTAATTGTTCTGCATTAAGCTCCTTTTCATACTCAATCTTCAATTTTCGCCCTGGATCTGCCTGTAAAACAAATTCTTTCATAGTGACGGTATTCTAGCACAAAGAAACTTACTTATAATCAAACAAAATTAGTTAGTTCGAACAGCCTCCATAAATCGCTTCACTCGATCCAAGTCATAACGCACATCTTCGCCCACAATATTCGGACCATCTTGTTTTTGAACACTCTGCTCTTTAAACGCACTTCCAACAATACATGCATCAATAAACGGTAGAAAACTTTGAATGTTTTCTGGTGTCATGCCACTTCCGATATAGATCTTTGTCTGAGGTTCTGCGTCTCTTGCTTCTTGAACCATTGCGACTGTCGGTGGATCTCCTGTCCACGATCCTGTGATAATCACTCCATCAGCTCCTTTGATAACCGCTTCCTTCACAGATTCAGAAAGCAATCGTGGATGAAGCATCCGTGCGTGTTTGACTTGAACGTCGGCAATGACTTGCACCTGCTCTGCCCCCAAATCCTTCCGTACTTGCATCACACGCTCTGGTTCAGCTTCAAACGTTCCGTAAACAGTTTCCACGGAATCGACAAATACGGGAACACGTACTAAGACACCACCAAGTTCCTGGCACAATCGAAATCCAAGCGGATAGTCATTCCACAGTGGACTGACACCCCATGGAACAGAAAGGGACGGAACCAATGTTCGAACGAGTTCTTCAAAATGTGCCGATTGTTTTGCTGGCAGGAACGCAAACTTTGGATTATCGAAATTATTTTCAAAGATAATACCATCGACCCCTCCTAGGAGGAGAACTTCTAAATCTGCCTTGGCTCGTTCAAGCACAAGGTCTTTGTTTGAAAAATGCGGATCTCCTTCAAGCGGAGAAAAATGGATCATGCCAAATACCGTAATCATAGACATATGGTTGGATTATAGAAAGAAAAAGACGGGTTTGGAAGACCCGTCAAGACCCACTAAGGGGCAACAAGCGAACGTGAATGAGTGATGAGTCCTTGCAGGTACGTCTCGACGTCTCCACTTTTGATCGCGGTGTAGCAACGATCGAAAGCGGAACTGAGCGCATCTTGATCAGGACCACGACTCTCTGAGACCGGATCATCTTCGAGGGATTCGATCAGGTACAAAGAGAAGGCAGCATTCATGGCCAGATACTCAGGAATCTGATTTCCCGATTCCTGACCACGCAGTGCCTTCCAATTCTGATCCATGATTTCGTCTACTTCGTTACGAATGAAAACGGATCGAGGATTCTGAAAAACCACACCGAACATTTCGGGAGTGATCTCGTGGGTTCCAACAAACTTTCCGTTACGAAGGATGGATACCACCGAAGCATAAGGCGATAGTTCGTCCAGAACGACCGCTTCACGCACACGCTCAAAAAAACGAATCTCTCCACTTCCAAGATCACGATCCAGACCACAGACAGCCGCAGCATGTCGCAGATTGATCAAACCCTTCTCACGAAGAATCTCATACGCCCGTACTACAACGTCCGGATGGAGCTTTTCGCTCACACCAACAATCTTGTCGAGTCGTGTGTGAACAGGATCTATCGGAGGTGTCATCGGACCCACCACATGATTCACTGTCTCACGACGAGGTGGTGCATGCGAAAGATCGTGAACCGTTTTCCACGCATGTGCACAGGTGAAGTGAAATCCAGTTTGAGCAAGAGCATCTTGTGCACTCACGCTCGGCGTATCCACTACCATCCCAAGTCGCTCGATCGCATCCGTAGAACCCACAGACGACGTGTTCGAGTAGGACCCATGCTTGGCAGTTTTGTATCCGAGCGAGGCGATAACCAACGTCGAAAGTGTCGATCCGTTGATCGTCTTGCGATAAGAGGTCTCGCCATTAAAATGCAGTCCTCGGTCGCCTCCCATTCCGCAGTTCTCGAAAATGGTCGGACCGTAATCGGGATAACGCACCACGTCGAGCATGGTCGCAGCCACCATTCCAGCCACTTCCGCCGGAGTCAAATGCCCCCAAGCTTCTTTGACAGCCAGGCAAGAAAGCATTTCACGACCAGCCATGAGATTGCCGGGGTTGCCGAAGTCTTCCATGCCTGTGAAATACTGCTTGGCAAGCCATCCATTGGATACACGAAGCGCATAACACATGGCCGCAAAGGCTTCAGAGAACGAGAGATGACCAGAGAGCATACGCTTGGTCAGATCACCATATCGAAACTGAGTGAGCCGATCGAGTTCTTCCTGTTGAGCAGGAAGTGGTTTGCGCGGAGAAAATAATGTCTCACGCATGCGGATTTTCCCGTCATAGGAAGGTGGTAGAGGAACGTTTGAGAACATGAGTCTTACCTCCGTGATTGTCGAAAAGAACAGACAGGGATCTCAAAACAAAAATCCCCTCCTGGCAAGTCATGATTACTCATCACTCGCGAGGACGGGATTTTCCGTGGTGCCACCTCGATTTCTCTGTAAAAACAGAGCTTTTACGCACTCAATAGAAATGCGTTTGTCCATGATTACGGGGACAGCCGGAAACCCACCTAAAAGCAGGTTCCATCTCATCGAGTCCAATTTCGTACCAGACTATCACAGGGCTCTCACTGTCCCCTGCTCGCTTTTGAGGAAATCTTGGTAGTACTCCTTCTCGATTCAACGATGTTGTTGATGTGAATGAACTAATAAGAACGTATCAAGGATGAAACAAGCTGTCAAATGTCTTTTTTCTCCAGAAATCTAATCGTTGCGTTCATGGCGTTTAAAACAGTTTGTTTAACAGAACGACCTTTCAGAATTTCACAAACAACGTGACCGAAAAATGTATCACCTGCCCCAACTGTATTGGAAGAGAGAACAATCTTTGAAGGAACAAAAAAAGATCGCTCGCCATTTAAGAAAACTTCTGCTCCGTTTGCCCCATGCGTCACAATCAACATTCGTTGTTTTTGATCTTCCACACTCTGTTTAGGAAGAAACAACAGTTCTTCTTTTGTTGCCTTAAGACAACGTACAGACTCAGTCCATGGTCCTGAAAATTCCTGCCAGAGTGTTTTTGTTCCACCCACTCCTGGTGCACGCACAAAACCTTGTACGTCCAAATAAAGCGAACAGCCAAGATGAGCCAACACTTCTGGATTCCACTCTTGCATGATTGTCGAAACAATAACAGAAGAGCCTGATTCAATCGACGGAAGACTGTTAGGTGGACACTCAGAAACAGTTCCAACTTCTCCGTGTTCATCAATGTGAATTCTAACATCTACCTTTGGACCAACATGCAGTTCTGAAACAATTCCTTCTTCCTCACATGCTTTTTTAAGAAAGAATGCTGGACCACCTTTGTGAACAGAAGAACGACCTGTCCGGGTATCGGAAAGAAGATCTCGTGTAAACGTTGAACAAATATGAAGCGGTTTCACAGACATAAGACAAGCATAGCAAGAGCACTTAAAAAAGAAAAACCCCTGCTAACAGATGTCAACAGGGGGGAAGAGGGCGTGCACCCGGAACAGGATTTGAACCCGCGACCGACGGATTTGGAGTCCGCTGCTTTACCAGGCTGAGCTACCCAGGCACATGAGCACTGGCACTTTGTTAACTCCCTCTTTCTTATCAAGGGATCGTGTAGAAACTCTTATCTCGTGGAAAGAACGTCTAAAATCTCAGACACTCCTTTTGCATAGTGTTCCGTTGCTACATAATCTGCGGATTTCTTAACGAGAGGTTCGGCATTTCCGACAGCAAAAAAAGCATCGACTTGTTTTTGTGTTTCTAAGTCGCTTACATCATCTCCCACCATGTAGATAGCTACATCAGGGAAGAATGTTCTTAGTTCCTTGATAGCTCTGCCCTTACTTGCTCCTTTTGGGTAAAAAATAACATTTCCAGAAGCCTTTGATAACTCCACCTTAACGTCGATTCCCGCTTCTTTAAAATAACGACACAAGAAACGGTACAATTGAGCCCCAAGTTTGGGATCTCGTTCTCCATATCGCATTGGATGGATACTACCAGTGAATTTTCTAAATTTGTTTGCTAAAAGAAGAAGCGGAATCTGTGTTGCTTTTTCCGAGCGAAGAAAATCCACAGAGTCGCCCACAATGATTTGTGCTGGAATGGTTTGTTGCTTCGTAAATGTTTGAAGCAACGTTTTGAT
>CALRGL010000018.1 GCA_943357275.1 Candidatus Uhrbacteria bacterium RIFOXYB12_FULL_58_10
GGACAACAAATGCTTGGCAAAGAAGATAAGGAAGAAACGAACGAACCACAACCTGAGCCGGAAAAACCCCAGATGAATCGAGGCGGAAATCTCAGATTAGAAGGACAAAACGGAATGCAGATGAATGAAGATGTGGCTAAACGGGCAAAATCGGACGCTTCTTCCACACAACAAGGACAAACACAAAAAGAACCAGAAAAAACCGAAGGACAAGATAGCAAAGAAGAAATGCTTCGCAAGACACGAGAAACACTTCTCGATGCGTTTCTCCAAACGGGATATACCACCAACATGACTATCCTGATCAGTACGTTTGGAGCAGCCTTTCCTGTTGTTGCGATCCCTCTGCTTGGGATTCTCTTTATTACGTTCATCCAGGTGTTTGTTGGAAAGATGATCCTCAAAAACAAAAGTAAGCTTATTCCAGGATCAAGCTATCACGGACTTACGGCTCCACTTAAAATTATCGATCCGTATGGGTTCTTAATCTACGCAAACGCTATTCAAAAATTCATTGTCGTCACGCTTATTTTTCTCGTCGCCTTTGGAGTCATGGCCCTTTTCATTGCCATGATTCTTTCTCCCGCTCTTATTCTTACTTGGGGCTTCAATGAACTCTTTGGCTAAAAACATCTGTATGTCCGAACGAACAAAAAAAATAATCGTCATTTCCCTGTTTCTTCTCTCTGTCTTTGGAATTGCGTTTGCTTTGTATTGGACCTTCTTCCGTTTTGAAACAACACAGCCAACGCCAACCGTTGAACCAACACCAGATCAGACAGGAACAGGTGGTCTTCCAGGAACAACCGGACAACGCTCCCCTGTGACAACACAGCCTGAAGAAGGTGTAACCAATCTTCCTTCCGCAAGCCCAACAGCCCAAGGTGGAGTGACGATCACCACAGGACTTTCCACAGGACCTGTTTACAATACCGCTATAAGCGATGACGGATCCTCGATGAATTACTATAGCAAGGGAGATAATCGTTTTTATCGCATCAACGACAAAGGTGAAGTAGAAGCTCTTTCAACAAAACAATTTCCAAACGTAGATACGGTTTCTTGGGATCGCGCCAGTGAAAAAGCAGTTATGGAATTCCCAGACGGATCAAATATTATTTACGATTTTGCAACAGAAACACAAGTTACACTTCCAAATCACTGGGAAGATTTTGAATTCTCTCCTGTTCAAGACGAGTTGATCGCAAAAAGCATGGGACTCGATCCAGACAATCGATGGCTTGTGACCGTAAACGCAGACGGATCAAACGCAAAAGCCTTTCAAGCTCTTGGAGACAATGCTGACAAGGTTCAAGTAAATTGGTCACCGAATGATCAAGTTGTTGCGTTTGCAGATACATCAACAAGCTCGATCAGTGCGGACATTGATCGCAAGATGATCTTTCCAATTGGAAAAAACAAAGAAAATTTCAAAGGACTTGTTGTAGAAGGGCTTAATTTTGAATCCAAATGGGCGCCTTCTGGAAAAAAGTTGCTTTACTCGGTTTCAGGATCCTACAGCAACTATCGTCCACTGCTTTGGACCGTGGACGCTACCTCTACATCCATGGGGGAAAATCGAAAAAGTATCCAGTTGAATACCTATGTAGAAAAGTGTACTTGGTCGTCTTCTGTCGAAATTTTCTGTGCTGTTCCGAAAAACCTTCCTCCAAACGCTGGTCTTCAGCCAAGTTTGTATGAAACCACACCAGACAACTTGTATAAAACCAATATCGAAACAGGTCTTTCAACACTCGTTGCCACTCCACAGATCGACACAACCATGAAAGAACTGACTGTTTCAAAAGATGGCACAACTCTTTACTATAGAAACGCTCTGACAGATGAACTCGAAATGATCAAACTCAAATAAGTATGAAAAATTCTTTCTTGGCACTTATTTCAATGGGATTCATTTCTGTCATCATCTTTGTGCTGTTTTTTTTCAACACTCAACCCATCAAACTTCCAACCTTTGATCCATCCAAACAAGAAACGCTTGATCAACCTGTGATCACGTTTATCAATCCTTCCAAGGGTCCAGCAGAAGCAAAGGTAACCATTGTTGAATACGGTGATTTTCAATGTGATACCTGTGCACAAATGGCAGAATCTCTTGAAACCGTTCAACAAGCATTTCCAAATGATCTTCGTATCGTCTGGAAAAATTATCCAAACGAATCTCTCCATCCAGAATCCACCCCCTCGGCCATTGCCGCTCTGTGCGCAGAACGACAAGGAAAATTTTGGGAATATCACGATGCATTGTTTGCTCTTGAAACAAACCTAAACGCAACGGCCTATCCAGAGATTGCCAAAGCTCTCGAACTTGATACACAACGCTTTAACGACTGCATCAAAGCACAAGACACCCTTGGAGTCGTCCAAAAAGACTTTGAGGAAGCGCGTGCTTTAAATCTTTCTGCCACACCGGTGATCTTTATCGATAAAGAAGTTTTTGTTGGTTACATCAAACCCGAAGAACTAACATCCATTGTAAAAGCTCATTTAGAATAAGTATGAACTCCCTCAAGAACAAAGCATTGATTTCCATCTTTTTTCTTCTTGGGGGTTCTTTTTTATTTCCCCCATCTGTTCAAGCAGGAACCTGTGTTTGTTATTTTGGGACCCTGTTTGGAACGGATAGCTGTGCTCCATACGCAACAGATACAGAAGATCAGTGTGATGACCTTTGTCACACAACCTATGAAAACAATCATCGTACCTTTGATTATGATGACGTAAATGCAGATGCAGATTTACTTCTTGAATGCCAAGAAGCAGCGTCAGCAGCTGCACAGGCTCGTGCTGACGAAGAACAAGCAGGAACAACTAATCTTCAAAACGTCGTCGCTCTTGAAACCCTGACCCCTGAACTCAATGTTCCTATTCCTGGTCTTGTCTTCTCCCCTGTTTCCGTTGCAGGCGACGTTGTAAGAACGGGATATATTGGCGATTACATTTCTGGTCTCTATGCCTATTTGATTACTGCCGCAACGGTTATTGCCATCGTGATGTTTATGATCGCTGGATTGCAATATTCGTTTGGAGCTGTCTCTCAACCACAGCTCGCGAGTGCAAAAAAACGCATGGTGAACGCACTCACCGGACTCATTCTCCTGCTTGGATCCGTCATCATCTTGGAACAAGTGAATCCGCAACTTGTGAGTCCAAAACCAATTGGACTGACCACAATCAGTCCACATGACGTTATCGCAAATAGTGCTAATGAACCCTCTCCTTCCAAAACACCTCCTCCTCCCTATTCTTGCAGAGGCGGAAATAAACCTTCGGAGTATCAAGGTCTTGGAATCATGAACACGACTCTTGATAACTACGGATGTGGTCAGCGCGACCTAAAAAAAGTTAAATTTATTGTCTTGCATGAAGGTTCGTGGGGTGGTGACACCATAAACACCCTCGAAGGAAGAGGTCTTTCAACGCACTATGTGATTCGACAAAGTGGTGAGATTGTACAGACCATGGATATCCATAAAAATGCTTATCACGCTGGTGCCATCAATGGCGTTTCTGTTGGTATCGATTTGGAACTTCCAAAAAACTGTCGCTGTGGTGATACTTGGGGATCGTGTGTAAAATCCGCGTCGAACTGTACCTACACGCAAGAAGAATATGCCTCGATTCGAGATGTAATCAGTCTTGTCACGTCAAAAACAGGCGTTACGTTAGACGACGATCATATCGTTGGTCATTGCAACATTGGTGGACATGGAGATCCAAGAAATTTTGATTGGAGTCAACTTTCTTTAAGTACAGAAGCCCACCGAAAAGAACCGAAATCAGGAAACTGCACACGTATCGACTGGGAAAAAATGGTTGCGGGAAAATAATCTTTGTACATGAAAACGTATCAATACTCTCTCTTGTCCTTACTTACCGTCCTTGGAATAGGACTGACCCCTTTGATTTCACAAGCGGTGACCTGTGCTTGTTATTACGCGGAACAAAATTCCTGCCAAGAGGTTTATGTTCCTTCAAACGCTACAAGTGCCATGTGTGACAAAGCTTGTAAGGACCAGTTTTCAACCAGTTACAAATCATCAGAATTTGATGGATCTGGTGCCTATGGAGAACAAAGTTTTGTTTCAACCAAATGTGACAATGCCCAACTAGCCGCCTATGCATCTGTTGAAAAAACCGTGATTCCAGATACAAAAGGTTCAGAAATTAAATTTGTTAAACCTACGCTTAGCATCGACATCCCAACCGTCTCGTTTTCTGCTCCTGTTGGAAGAGGAGACTTTATTGAATCCAGCAACATTAGCGAATATATCAGTGGTGTCTATCAATATCTCATGGCTATCTCAGTAGTCATCGCTATTGTCATGGTCATGATCGGTGGACTCCAGTATTCCGTTGGAGGAATCAATAGTGGACAAATCGAAAAAGGAAAAACTCGTATCAAGAATGGAATGATTGGGCTCGTGCTCTTATTTTCCACGTACATGATCATGTATCTGATTAATCCGGAGCTATTAAGGGGTGACGTTATTCAACTGGAAAATGTAGACATGGTGGATCTTCCAGCTCTCCATGATCCTGGAGACGTTATGATGGATGGAGGAGGAGAAGAGGGAGCAGGAGGAGGGGCGATTAGTGGAACGAAACTATGTTCAAGTCCTTCTGATTGTGAACAATGGTGTCTAAAAAATCCCGATCCAAATCTTTGGCCAACACGCAATGATAAAACGATCGATCCTTCTCAAACAGGTCTCATTCCAACGGTTACAGGACTTACCACTTCACACGGAAAACGCGTACGAGGCACACCAGAACTTATTGCCGCACTTAAACTTGCCGGTGAAGCTGCTGTAAAAAAAGATTCTGATTATATGATCTATGCTTCGAGTGGATTTCGCCCACTCAGAGATCAGATTGAACTCGTATGTAGTCGCATTCGTGTTCCAAATCCAGATCCAATTAAACAAGCCGCTAGAATCGCCGCGATCGGAAAAGCCGTTGCCTACCCAGGTGGATCTAATCACGGATCAGGAATCGCGATCGATCTTTATCTAATGGAAAAAAGCGAAAAAATCTCCACAGACAGTTTTAACACACGAGAACAAAATGATCCAAAGTGGAAAGAGGGATCCAAAATCTTAGCGGAAATTATGGGAGAGGCAGGATTTGTTCGCTACGGTGCTGAACAATGGCACTTTGAACTGGAGAGCAAAGCAGGAAAAAACTGTCGTTGCAAAGGTTCTGCTTGCCCCTTCCCTGCTTCGTGTTAAACTCATCTGACTATGTTTATCTGTTCACATTGTGACGCACAATCCCCAAAGTGGTCTGGCCGATGCTTGGTCTGCGACAAATGGGGTACGATTCAAGAAGAAGCGGAGACGGCCAAAGGGTCGTCTCTTGTCGTTGCAAAATCCGTTGCACCAGCTGTGAGTGTTTCGCTCAAAGATCGTTCCGCTCAAAACGAACTTGAACGCATGGAAACTCGCGATCCTGAAATGGATCGTGTGCTTGGTGGTGGAATTGTGAAAGGTTCGGTTTTGCTTGTCTCAGGTGAACCAGGCATCGGAAAGTCTACGCTGATTGCACAAATGACTTCTACGATCTCACCAAATAAAGCGTTATATATTTCTGGAGAGGAATCTGCTGGGCAACTGAAGGCACGTTTTGATCGACTCAAATGCAACATGGATCATGTTCGGTATCTTGAAATCAAACCGGTTGAAACGTTAGTTGCTACAATTGAAAAAGAGAAACCGGATTTAGTGGTGATCGATTCGATTCAAACCGTGAGCGCATCTTCCATTGATGGTGGACCAGGAACACCGACAACTGTTCGTTATGCCACTTCCCTTTTAATGGACTTGGCAAAGCGTACCGGTGTTTCGATTGTTCTGATCGGACAAGTTACAAAAGATGGAAACGTTGCTGGTCCAAAAACATTAGAACATCTTGTCGACGTTGTTTTATCTCTCGAAGGAGACTCAGCCCACGCTTACCGACTCCTCGTCGGCAAAAAAAATCGGTTTGGGTCAACCGATGAAATTGGAGTGTTTGAAATGACTCAGCAAGGAATGAAACCAGTGGAAAATCCTTCGGAACGATTCTTGGAAGAGAGAGCAAACGTTCCTGGATCCGTCATCACAGCAACTGTTGAAGGCTCGCGAGTCTTCTTAATTGAAGTCCAAGCGCTTGTGGAAAAATCCGTGTACGGAATGCCAGTTCGTCGTGCGTCTGGGTTTGATCAAAATCGATTACAGATGCTGATCGCCATTCTTTCAAAACGTGCGGGAATTAAACTTGGTGAACAAGATATTTACTTAAACGTGATCGGTGGAATGAAACTGGTTGAACCAGCAAACGATCTCGCGGTCTGTGCTGCGATCGTAAGCGCCGCCACGAACAAACCTTGTTCATCTCCAACCGTCTTCTTTGGCGAAGTCGGACTCGGCGGAGAAATTCGTTCCGTTCCCCTTTCCGAAAAACGCGCACAAGAGGCAAAACGCATGGGAATGGAAACGGTAATCAATGTTAAAAAGATTAAGCAAATTGGGGATTTGAAAGCATTATTCTAAATGCACCGAATCATTCGCCTCCTGAATCATTTCTCGAATGAGTGGATGCTGTTCCAATTTTTCATCCTGTTTCAAAAGCTCTGCGGCGTAGTCGCGGGCTTTTTTCATTAGATCGACGTCCGCCGGTGTTGCCAATTGGAAATCAGGAAAACCAGATTGGGAATCGCCAAACACATTTCCTGGTCCGCGGAATTGTAAATCTTTTTCCGCGAGTTCAAATCCGTTTGCGGTTGACTCGAGTGCCCTGAGTCGCTCAAGTGACGCTCCCATCACAGGACCTGGCAACAAATAACAATAGGACTGATGATCGGATCGACCCACACGACCTCTAAGCTGATGAAGTTGTGCGAGTCCAAATCGTTCCGCTCCGAGAATCACCATCACCGTTGCGTTTGGAATATCGACTCCGACTTCCACGACCGTTGTGGAAACCAAAACTTGAATCTCGCCTTTACGAAACTTCTCCATGATCGATTCTTTTTCATCGGTCTTTAATTTTCCATGCAAGAGTTCGATCGAACACGTATTAAGTGAGCCTTGTTTCAATTCTTTTTTGGTTTGTACAACTGAAGCATTTCCCTCTGTATCCGACGGATCAATAAGCGGACACACCACAAACACTTGTCGACCTTCTCGAATCTGTTCCAGCACATGCTTCCACATCCCTTCACGATGTTCTTGTGACACAATCGCGGTTGCAACTTGCTTGCGCCCGGCAGGAAGTTCATCGAGAATCGAGAGGTCGAGATCGCCGTAAATCGTGAGAGCAAGCGATCGTGGAATTGGTGTCGCACTCATTGAGAGAAGATGCGGGGCTTGCAAACCTTGTTCACGTTCGAGCAAGGCGTGACGTTGTTTCACACCAAACCGATGTTGTTCGTCTACAATTACAAGAGCGAGATCGTTCATGGTAAACGATTCTTGCAAGAGCGTATGAGTTCCAACCACACAAGCAACATCTCCATTTAGAATCTGGTCTTTTTTCACAGATTCGTTTCCGATACGAGCTCGTGACCGCGTGAGCAAACCAATCGTTTGGTTTGGTAAAAACCGTTGAAGAGCTTTCTGTTGTTGGTCGGCTAATAATTCTGTTGGTGCAAGATAGACAACGCGTTTTCCCTCTTCAAGCACACGACTCACGGCCATCGCAGACACAACTGTTTTTCCCGAACCAACATCTCCTTCCAAAAGTCGGTTCATTGGATGTGGCTTGGCAAGATCCTGTACAACTTCCCAACAAGCTCGACGCTGAGCTTGTGTGAGTTGAAATGGAAGTCGAGAAACAAATTCTTTGAGAGATTCCTCGTTGATGGGAATCGAGAAACACGAAGCTTTTTTCAGACCTCGTCGAATTTCCGCAAACAACAGTTGATGCAAAAACAACTCATTGAACTTGAGACGTTCAACAGCTCGGTTAAGTGATGAACGATCTTTAGGAGCATGTACAGAAACAATCGCATCACAAAGATCAGGAAGCTTTTCTTGTACAAGAATCGAATCTGGAACCCAATCTGTAAGTTCATAAACACACAAGAGTGCGTTTCCAATCGCATTTCTGATGCGTCCCATTGTCAGTGAACCAGAGAGACCGTACACGGGAATCAGTCGTCCCGTGACAGTATTCTCTCCCTCCTGTTCCCAAACAGGATTCATCATATTCAAACCAAACCGATTCTCAACACGACCCGCAAGCGAAATACGCGAACCAACGCGAATTTGTTTTGTGAGCCACGGTTGATTAAACCAAACCACTTTCAACTCCCCTGTTTCATCTGACACGATTGCTTCCACTAAAATTAACTTTCTATTTTTACTCGCCGGTCGTGCTTCGATCATGTTTACCTGACAGGTAACCGTCACCACGTCATCCATCTGTAAGTCCACGATTTTCTTTCTAAGCGAAAAATCGTCGTAACGAAACGGGACATAAAATAAAAGATCACGCACAGTGGCAATTCCAAGTGCTTTCAAATCCTTTTGAGCCACAGCCCCCACGCCTGGAAGTTCTTTAATTGAGGAGCTCAAATGAATAGCCATATGGGTGCATCATAAACGTTCGGTTGAAAAAGAAAAAGCCCACTTGCAGACGATCTGCAAACGGACCAGGGGTGAATGAATTATCGTTGATCGTAGAGTTCGGACTGTCTGAGCGGATCAAACGGCTCACGAGCAAGCGCATTGGCTTCTTCACGCCATCGCTGTTGTTCGGCAATACGATAACGTTGCATCTCTTCAAGAGCATCCATTTCTTTTCGATGCGATTCTCTTGTGAGATACATGATGAGCATGGGAATACCGATGATAACCAACCAGAGCAGGAAAAGTCCACCAACCAACATTCCCAGAAAGCACAAAACCTCATAGGTAGCATGACTCACGTTCAAACTCCTTCTCAAGTGATCTGTGAAAGAATAGCAGGTTTTTATGAAAAAATCAATGGATCCACAAGGAGATCTCCTCCTAAACGTCGTTCTTGACTGATAGAGATTTTATTTAGTCCGCATTTGATAATCCATCAAAGTAGGCATCTGCGGATTCACCTGTTCCGCGAATCTGATTGAATTCCTCTACGAAAAAAAATCCGATTGTTCCTTTTTCTGTTTCAACACCACACAGATGAATATCATCACAACCAATCAGTGAAACAACCTCTCCTTTTTTCAGGATGAACGGTGCCGAGGTGCCAGATGTCAATGTTAAATCCTTCAACATCGTCACAGGATACGTTGGCTCTATCCGCTCATAAAAATCTTTTGGAACATGAACAAACTTATCCTGATCGAGTTTATACGTATCACGGTAAAACCAAGTATCGAGAATATGTGCACGCACTGTTGTTATGAGCGTTCCTTTTCCATCAATGACCATTTGTTGATACAACCCTTCAACCGTTCCAAGCGTTTTGATGGTTGTTCCGTCATACGCATAAAACACGGTCGTTGGATCTCCACTTGGTCCCATATCACTGACCGCAATCTCATACGTATTGTCTGGCGTAAACAGGTCTACGATGCCAAAAAAACCAACGGGATTATAACCCGGAACGTTTACGCTTGTTCCATTGATCGACAAGATCATAAGCGAGGAACTTGAAATGGGAGCCGGTTTCGAATACGTAATGAAGTCAGCAATCCTATCTGCATTCAAATCCACCTGAGCGGAACCAATCACTACTGGCTGATCAACGATTCCCAAAGGCAGTTCTGTTGTTTCCTTTTCAAAAGAAGTAACACCAAAAAACATCCAACCGGCTGTTGAAATAACAACTCCGATCACAAAACCTAGCACACTGTTGCGCGTAGAATGAGTCATATCGTTTAAGCAAACCCTGGGAAAAAGTCTGTTTTAATGTGATCTTTTGGAACATGCATGTCTGCCAAGATCTTTTCAAAGACCACAACCATCATGTGTGGACCTGACAGATAGAATAGACGATCTTGATAGTCAGGAATTTCGTTTTTGATGAACGCTTCATCGATAAATCCAGCATGCATCTCTGGTCCAGAAATGACCTGTCCAGGGTCTGTCACAAAGTAGTGAGTCTTGATCCCCAGTGTTTCTTTTGCCTCATCAAACACCTCTTTGTACGCAATATCATCCACAGTTCTGTTTGAATAGAGGTGGATAATATCTCGTTTTTCATGTGTATCCACACAGTGTTTAATCATGCTTCGAAACGGCGTGACACCGATACCACCAGCAATGAAGACAATTTTTTGATCGATCATTTTTGGAAGAACAAATTCGCCTGCACGTTGAGAAGCAACCACCGTATCACCAATGTTCAAATAGCGTAATTTGTTTTTTAAGGTACTTGGTTCAGGATAAAACTTCACTCCTAGCTTCAATTCTTTTTCTGTTGGAGATGAAGCAACGGTAAAGTAACGACGATTCCCTCGATCGTCAGGACTTGTGTGGCCAATCGTAAATTCTAAATACTGACCAGGAAGAAAAGGACAGTGTTTGTCACTAGAAAAACGGAACTCATACGTATCTTTGGCAACCAAACGCTTTTCTTGAAGAGTCAAGCATAACTTTTCCTTTGGACTCACCAAATACGAAAAAAGATTCCCGATCACGAGCGCTAATTCAGGAGTCAGATAAACAGAACCCAGGTGAATGTTTGGTAAGAAAAGAAATCCAACAATGGATCCATAAATGATACGCATCATTCTTGTTGGCGGAGTTGTGAGCGGTTCGGTCAGCATGAAAGCCGCAAGAAATAAAATGGGAGATTGGAAAAGCGTACGCATGAGCAACGTCCACATAGATCCTGATCCTGTCTTGAGAAGTCCAAACAACAGTGTCACAAGGACAGCTGAAAGAAGAAAACTTAGGACAAGATCCATGCGCTTGATCTTGCGTGCAATAAGAAATCCAGCTATGACAACAAATGGTGCCATGTACAAATTTCCCACCCACCAACTCAGTGACTGTCCAAGCGTGAATACCGTTACAACAGATGCAATCGCAACTGGATTAAACAGATGCTTTTTTTGAATGGCAAAAAGAAACTTTGAAGCCATTGTAAGAGCCGCAATCCAACAGACAAACCAAAAATAGGACATCGAATCAATCGATGTTGCAGGAGTCACAACCAAAATAAGAATCAACGCTGAAATGTAAACGGATTCCGTATTTGTAGGAACATCAAAGGCCCAAGTGAATAATCGATTGGTAAAATAGGAAATACTCAAAATTGGAATCGCTGACATCAAAAATTCCACGAGTGTAAACGGCACTTTGTGAAACAACGCAAGTGGAATCGTCAGGACAACTAAACACAACAAAAGAGAGGCAACCAGACGATACATCGTAATTTTATTGAGAAATTGATCAATACGTGCGAGCATAGGATGCAGATGTATAGTTTGTAAAACCACTTGTCATGGTTGCAATGCCGTTAGCATCGATAAGATAACCTTCAAAATCAGGCAAACGTTCAATAAAATGGATTCCTTCTTTACCCATAGCGTAAGCTGCTGTTGCAAATCGATCTGCTTCGTAGACGTTTGGACCAATCACTGTAAGACTGACAATTTCATGCATCTTCTCATAATGGTCGAGTGGATTGTAAATGTGATCACCGCGTACGTAAGATCCCGAAGTTGCGATACCCTCTTGTGAGAGATACACCGTTTTTACAGACTCTTGAAGCGTATTAAACGGATTTTGAATTCCCACGCTCCATTTGTTTCCCTCAAAATTCTTCCCAGAAAATTGCATATCACCAGCAATGTGTACAAAGAAATTCTGTAGTCCTCTTGACCGAAGTAATTGAGCTCCATGGTCAATTGCCCATCCCTTCACGAGTCCAGACGGATCATAAGAACCATCTGGTTTTTTGATATCAAAATATCCTTGTGTGATCTGTTTTGTTTCTTCAGCAAGGGCAAACACTGTTTTCATCTCTTCACTTGCCTCTTCAAGCAATAGTTCTCCACGATTGATTCGACTGATTTCGCTCGTCGATTTATAAACAGAAAATGTTTCATCGATGTGAACAAAATAAGCAAAGACTTCATCAAACATCTCTTTGGTCACATGAGCATCAACAACCTCAAGAATAACTGGCATCCCCATGATTATTCTTGTTTCTTGCATACCACTACATCATGCATTTCAAAAGCGCTGATCCAAGCGATTGCTTAAAGGCAGCGCTTGTATAAGAAGCTCCTGAAACAGCATCGACCTTTTCACTTTGAACAGAGATGGCTTCTTGTCGCAAAATCGGCATGGCCATGGTGCTGATTCGAATAGAATTTTCTCGATCATTTGGATAACTCAAAAACACCACGTCAGAAAGCTTACCGTCAGTAATAACAGCTTTTACCTGAACAATGCCATAGGTTGCATCAACGGCATCACCAACATACGTTCCGTCGCGATACTTCCCTTGTGGCATCATGGGAGTTGGAGACACAACGGGAGTTGGAGATACAACAGGTGTTGGAATGGAGGTAGTTGTTTTTAACTTTTGAGCTGGAATAACGGGCGTGGGGATAGCTTCTAACGTATCTACGTCAGGAAGCGTCGAAACAAATATATTTTCTGTTGAACGTGTATTGCGCTGAAAAACAACAGCAATAACAAAACCAGCAACAAATAGAACCGGAACGAGAATCTTTTTAAGAGAAGTCATAAGTAGCCTAATTATAACACGAGATAAATAAGGAAATAAACAAAAACACCCCAGCGTACTGGGATGTTTTTGTCTGGCGGAGAGGGAGGGATGAACGTCGGCTATCGCCTCCCAATAGGGGCTTCCGCCCCTCTTGCGGTCGGGCTCGCGCCGACCCATCACCCTCAGCATGTAAGAAAGGTTCCCTTTCTTACCATCTATCCGTTCGAATCCCCTCTTTTTGATTCAAACAAAAACACCCCAGCGTACTGGGATGTTTTTGTTTGGCGGAGAGGGAGGGATTCGAACCCTCGCGCCGATTTTAACGTCGGCCTACAGGTTTAGCAAACCCGCCCCTTCAGCCTCTTGGGTACCTCTCCAATAATTCGTTCAAAATTGGTCAGCTACTTGGGCTTCGGTTGGAAACCACCTTCACCGACCAACAGGGTCGGCTTGGTGGCTTTCCGCCCTCCAGCCCGGCGTATCTGACGCAATTTTGAACGAATTATCTATTCAGGGAAATTTTTATCTGGCGGAGAGGGAGGGATTCGAACCCTCGAGGGCTTTCACCCTGACGGTTTTCAAGACCGTTGCCATCGACCACTCGGCCACCTCTCCAATAATTCGCCTAAAATTGGTCAGCTACTTGCTCTTCGGTTGGAAACTTGTTCGCCGACCAATGCGGTCGACTCACAAGCTTTCCGCCCTCCAGAGCTGCGTATCTGGCGCAATTTTAGGCGAATTATATATTTGGGAATGAAAGAACGAATAACAGCGGTAGGATACTTTATCCTCATCCAATAATCAAGTGCGTTGTGTTACAATGGGGATAGTATGGAAAATGAGGAAATCTTTTCAGAACAGGACATTGCTGAGCTTGGCCACCCTATTTTGGATTGGGAAGTTGACGAATATCCACAGCATGAACGTTCACGCACCTGGTACATCATTGCCTCGGTTATTGGTGTCTCTCTCATTGTTTATTCCATCGCCACAGCCAACTTCCTTTTTGCTGTCATTATCTTAATGATCGGGGTTATTACTCTTCTCAATACCTTTAAAACCCCTGAAAAAGTCGGGGTCATGATCACAACGTCTGGAATCATCGTGTCAGACTTGTTCTACGACTACAAATCCATCCGAGACTTTTCCATTGTCCACGAACCACCAGATGTCTCTCTTCTTTATCTAGATTTTCACTCCAGCCTCCATCCTCTCATGTCCGTCCCCCTAGAAGACATGGACCCAAACCTAGTCCGCGACGCCCTCATCCCGTTTGTCCTAGAAAACTTCCACCGAGACGAAGAAACCTTGACAGACCTCATGAAGAGACTGTATAAATTGGGCTAGAATTGAGACTTCTGAAAAACGGCGACCTTTCATTTCACGGGCGCCCGTTGACCTCACTCAAGGTAGGTTCCCCTACCTTTCCTGAGACTCAACAGCCCGTTCAACGAAATCTCACCATTTTTCAGAAGTCTCAAATAGTGTTCCCGCGGTATTTTTCCCAACGTATTAAAACCTTCAAAATTGCGTCAGATACGCCGGGCTGGAGGGAAAAAAGTGCCGACCGCTAGCTAAATGCTAGCGCGAGGTGCTTTTTTACCGAAGCCCAAGTAGCTGACCAATTTTGAAGGTTTTAACTGCATCCGTAGCTCAGTTGGATAGAGCGACAGCTTGCGGAGCTGTAGGCC
>CALRGL010000019.1 GCA_943357275.1 Candidatus Uhrbacteria bacterium RIFOXYB12_FULL_58_10
TGGATATGAGTTTTGGAACTTAAAGCGAGAACCTTCAGAAGGTGAACAAAAACTCAAGATGATGTCGATTGCAAGTATTGTCGTCATTGTCCTTGGAATCACGGCTGGATTTATTTTTGTCGGATCGCCTTCCAAGGCACGAGAAATCAAACTGGATAATGAACGTGTTGGTGCCTTACAAATGGTTCAAAGTCAGGTTGTGAGTTACTGGGACAAAACCCAAGCCCTCCCAAAGTCTTTATCTGATCTTAACGACCCAATCGTTGGTTTCATCGTCCCAACTGATCCAATCACAAAAACTTCTTACGAGTATACGGTGAATGGACCTCTTAGTTTTGACTTGTGCGCAACTTTCCAAAGAGAGTCTCCGGTTGGACTAGCTCAACCAAGTTATGCCTATCCAATGTACGACTCCTTTGGAAATCCAATCAATCAAGATTGGAGTCACAAAGCTGGACGTATCTGTTTTACACGAATCGTGGATCCAAAACTTCACGCCACACCAAAGTTCATTCAATAAGGATATCGCCCATCATGGGCGATTTTCTTTTCGTGCGTTTCTCTTAGGAATCTGCTACTATTTCAAGGTTATGAGATGCCCCGTTTGTAATCATAAAGACACAAAAGTCGTGGATTCGCGCATTGCAACCGATGGAGCGATTGTTCGGCGTCGTCGTGAGTGTGAGAAGTGTTTGTTTCGGTTTACCACAACCGAGGAAATCGAACTCTTGGACGTCACGGTTGTGAAACGTGATGGACGTCGTGAACATTATTCTCGAGACAAGATGCAGCGCGGTTTGGTGCGAGCTCTTGAAAAACGAGCGTACACAGAAGCGGATTTTATCAAGCTTATTCACAAAATTGAACGTGATATTCAGAAGAAACGTTCAGGTGAACTCAGAAGTTTGGAGCTTGGAGATATTGTGATGAAACATTTAAAGTCCTTTGATAAAGTTGCTTACATTCGTTTTGCTTCTGTCTATCGATCGTTTGAAGATGTGCAAACGTTTGCAAAGGAGCTGAAAAAACTTTCAGAGAAACAAGAACAGAAACGTAATACCCATCCATAAGATTTATGGAAGAATTGAATACGCATCGTGTGCAATTTGTGTTGGTCGTTGCAACCGCTTCGCTTGTCGGCGCACTGGTTGGGTCTGTCACAACAGGTTTTTTGTTTTCCAGCGATCAATCTGCCGTCACAGCAAAGCTGATTGCTGATCGAGAGGTAGATCCACACGTTGTGCAACTCATCGAAGAAGAAAGTGCAACCATCTCTGTGGTGAACGATGTTGCACCTTCGGTTGTGAGCGTTGTGGTGAAACAACCAAGATCAGAACTCATGCGTTCAACAGCAAGTCCAGCTTACGTTCAATTTTTTCATTCGGGAGATTCGCTCACGCAAGAAGAAGCTCAAGAGTTGGTTGAAGTTTCCAGTGGAACGGGATTTTTTGTTTCAACAGATGGGCTTATTCTGACCAATAGTCACGTTGTCGATGATCCGTCTGCAACGTTTTTCGTTGTTGATAATAACGGAAAAGAATATTCAGCGAAGTTTATTGATGCAGATCCGTTTCAAGATATCGCGATTTTAGACGTAGAAGGAACAGGGTTTCATGCAGCAACGCTTGGAGATTCTCAGAACGTTCGTATTGGTCAAACGGTGATTGCGATTGGAAACACACTTAGTGAATTTCGTAATACCGTGACCAAAGGAGTTGTTTCTGGGATGGATCGTCGTGTGACAGCCTCAACAAATAACAGCGCTGAAGTGATCGAAAAAGCAATTCAAACAGATGCAGCGATCAATCCAGGGAATTCCGGAGGACCACTGATTAACTTGTTTGGAGAAGTGATTGGAGTCAATACGGCAGTGAGTTCGCAAGGGGAATCGATTGGGTTTGCCATTCCAATCGATCAAGCAAAACGAGCGATCAGTGACGTGATTGCAAGTGGTCGCATTATTCGTCCCTGGCTGGGTGTCCGCTATGTTCTTGTAGAGCCCGAATCCGCGATCGAGTCGTCCATTTCTTATGATCTTGGAGCCTTGATTGCTTCCGGAAATCAGCCGGGTCAAGTGGCGGTTTTTGCAGATAGTCCTGCACAGCGCGCTGGGCTCAAAGAAGGCGATGTCATTATTTCTATCAATAATAAAAACCTTTCACATGCTTCAGCTTTGTCTGAACGCATTTCCGAATTTCACCCTGGGGATGTAATCAAGATTACGTATTTGCGTAGTGGGGTGATAGAAGAAACGAATTTAACGCTTATGGAATATCAACGATAGTTATGAAACAAACGAAGATCATTTGTACGATCGGTCCAGCTTCAAATACTCCAGCCGTTTTGACACAGCTTATGCGTGCAGGTATGGACGTGGCCCGACTCAATTTTTCCCACGGGTCTTATGTGAGACATCGTGAAGCTTATAAAACCATTCGTGCGGTTGCGCAGAAGTTAAACAAACCGTTTTCGATTATCGGAGATCTTCAAGGTCCAAAGATCCGTGTAGGTGTGTTGCCTGAAGAAGGAATTATTCTTCGTTCAGGAGAAGCTATTCAATTTACAACAGCATCAGAGGAGTATAAAAATGAACTGATTCCCGTAACCTACAATCAACTCCACAAAGAAATAAACGTCGGAGAACGATTTTTGATTGACGACGGACTCATTGAAGCGCAGGTGACTGCAATCAGTGGAAAAACAATCTCGGCTCATGTTATCAATGGGGGGCGTGTGACATCAAACAAAGGCATGAACTTCCCAGACTCGAAGTTGAAAGTGAGTGCCCTCACAGAAAAAGATAAAGAAGATGTGGCTTTCATGGTTCCACTTGGAGTGGATTGGATTGTTCTTTCGTTTGTGACAAATCCAAACGATGTAAAAGCTTTGCAGGTGCTCATTAAAAAGGCCGCAAAACCTGGCCAGGTTTTACCTCGCATTTTGGCAAAGATTGAAAAGTGCGAAGGAGTGAATCGATTTGATGAAATTTTAAGTGTGGTAGATGGAATCATGATTGGACGAGGGGATTTAGGAGTGGAAATGCCCGCAGAAGATGTGCCGATTATTCAGAAGGAAGTTATTCAAAAGTGTCGTTTGCACGGCAAGCCGGTCATTGTTGCAACACAGATGCTTGAGTCTATGAAAGATCATCCACGCCCAACGCGTGCAGAAGTGTCAGACGTAGCAAACGCGGTGTTTGATCACACGGACGCTGTGATGCTCTCTGCAGAAACAGCAACCGGCGCGTATCCAGTAGAAGCCGTGAAGATCATGACAAAGATTATTGAGAAGGCAGAACTCTCTCCGTACGACAATATTGCTCCGTATCCATCGGTTAAAGAAGAGCCGCTCATGACCTTGTCGGAAAATATTAAATTCGAACATTTACAGGGCTCCATTGATGCTGTTCTCGTTTCTGTGGAGCTTGCTCCTTGGTCAGAAACGATTTTTCGTTCTCATCCAGAGATTCCGTTTTTTGTCGCTTGTCCAAATAAACAACTTGCACAACAAGCTGTGCTTCGATGGGGAGCCATTCCGTTTGTGTTAGCAAAAGCAACTGAGCAAACGTTTGCAAAGCGAGCGATCGCAGAACTTAAGAAACAAAAACAAATTAAAAAAGCCATGCGTCTCGCAGTTGTGATGGGAGGCTCGCATGGCAAAGGCTATGATTTGATTGAAGTGACCTAAAGAGTTACGGATTAGGAATCACTTCTTTTGGTGTTCGAGAAGTTACTTCTTGCTCTGCTGTATACCAACTTGCACAATCTCGATCAAGACAAGCTTGGAGATTGAAAACGTATTTTGTGTCTGGTTTGAGGCCGGTAATATCCAGACTCACTCCTTCGTGTTCTCGAGATTCTGTAAAGAGAGTGTTTGTATCCGATTCTGTTACAGTAATAACATAGGCAATAAACGGTTCTTCTGGTGCCTTCCATTCAAGACGAAGTCCTGTAGGAGAACCAACTTCTTGTCCGTCGATCATTTGAGGTCGAAAGGGTTTCACAACCAGTTGAGCATCCCAAACACCTTTGGACGCATACAGTTCACTGTGAACACGATTCGTATAATCCGCAATGGGGCTTGGTTTGGATTTGGTTGAATACGTTGTGTAAACAAGAAATCCAACAACAAGAATGATTCCAGCAAGAAAGGCTTGTAAAATGAATTTTTTCATAGAAGTTAATCAAAAGGTAGCATAATTGAACAGGGTAGACAAGCGACAAATAGATTGACATTTTGGAAATTCACTGCTATACACTCACCGCAACCTAGAGGAGAAAGCCATGGATGCCATTGCCTATATTCCTGGTGACGGGATTGGTCCTGAGATTATGAATGCTGCCGTGCGCGTGATCGATGTGGTTATGTGTGGTGAAATTGAATGGTTCGATGTTGCAACAACGGACTTTCGACCACTTGTTTACGAGCAAGAAGCCGTTGGTACCATTTTGGACATTGGTGTGGCACTCAAAGGTCCGATCAGTTCGGTCGATCATTCAACAATGCCTTGGGGGAATGATTTCTTTTGTCGGTATCTTGACGTCTCGACACAAGTTCGAGCCTGTCGCCACATCCCTGGGGTTCCTGGATCGCATCGTCTTCTTGACCTTGTGATTGTGAGTGAATTGCCTGGTGAAGAACAGACGTTTGAAAAAACGGTCCAACGTGCGATGAATCTTGCACGTCTTCGACAAGGAAAGATCAGCTTGGTACTGCGAGATGATCTTCATTTGAAGTTTTTGCTCCCGCATTTACGTGCGTTTAACGCTTTGATTGCAGAGCAAGGACTAGATCTCAAGGTTGATCGTTGGAATCTGCGACCAGCCGTTGCACACCTGCACACCTGGCCCGGGAGTTTCGACGTCATTGTGACGGATCAGCTTTCTGGAAGTGTGTTGAGTGCTCAAGCAGGTGCTTTGATGGGAGGCTTGGGTCTTACGTCCCGTGAGTCGTCCGGAGGTGGCACCTATCTGTTTGAGACAGGGCATGGAACTGCCCCAGGTCTTACAGGTCAGGGAATTGCCAATCCGGCCGGACTCATGTTTGCTGGTGTGAAAATGCTTGAGCATCTGAACAAGAAAACAGAAGCAGAACGACTTTCACAGGCAATCATGCGAACGCTTGCAGATATACGCACTCGCGACATTGGTGGAACAGCCAATACGGAACAATTCACGCAGGCGGTTCTCGCCAAACTCTGACTTCCATTTTGTGGAAGTTTTTTGTTTGAAATCTGTTTAAAGAAAAAACCAGCACAGGGTGCTGGATAAGAGAGGTGGATCCTTAGGAGGTTTCTTTTGTAAGACGGTTCGTGGGCGGGTCGTCTGACAATGGTCTGAAAAGACGTTCGGGTCTTCCCATCCGATCCCAGGTTGGAGTCGACACACGCACACGACACAGAGAGTCCTTGGCACGGCAATGGAAGTTGTTTGTGGCTCCCGTTTTTTCGATGGGGCAAATGCAAGTTGCACGACGCACAGCCTCAGGCAATTGTCCGAATCGGATCATTTGCATGCCATGGCGTGCGCCCGTATGAATCGCTTTTTTGTTCCCTGTGGTTCCCAGAATATTTTTTTCCGGTTGTTCCTCAAGGAGTCGAGCGTAGAGTTGATCACCGATTGGAAGATGTGTACGACCAAAGCGATATTCGGGACGAACAAAGAAGGTTCCCAGTTCGTACCACTGTTCGTCACGCTCATCGCGTCCCAAATCCCAGAGCACGATACATCCAACAACCTTGTGTAGGTCATCTGCATCAACAGCAATGAGAACACGTCCGTCCTTGGCAACAGGTTCCAAATCTGCGCGCGTCTTTGTAAGCAGATAGGTTTCCGTCCGCGTGATGTATTCAACTTGTTCGTACCAAGTTTCATCGAATGCGAGTAGTTCCATCCCTGACAAATAGTGAATCATGGATTCTCCTTTTCGAAGATCGAGTTTTTATCATATTTATTTGATAAATGCAAGTAATTTGGTATAGTTCTCCCACTATGTCAATAATCTCTGTTACAGAAGGGGTTTGGAAATGCGTCGGGCCAAAAGCGGGTCCGACGGTTTGTGTGATTGGAGGAACACATGGAAACGAACAAACGGGGATTGAAGTGGTAAAACGGTTTGCGGACATGGCGGAGCGGGGAGATCTCACGTTAACCTCGGGAGTCCTTTATTTGATCCTCGGAAATCCACGAGCTATTGAACGTGATGCGCGCGGTTCAATTGATCACCAAGATTTGAACCGTCGATTCACTGATGATGTTTTACATGTGCTTTCGGACGGAACGTATGAAGATGTGCGTGCAAAAGAACTCGCACCACTGCTTGTTGAGGCAGATATTTCTATCGATATCCACGCAACAAACAAACCGTCGGTTCCTCTGCTTGCGTGTGCGATTACGCCTCGTCACGAGCAGATCTATCGTTGGTTCACTTGTGATACTATTCTTGCTGATCCCGATTATGTTCTTGGTGGTCGTTCTTGCACCACAGATGAATTTGTTGATCGTGCAGGTGGTGTGGGGATCTGTTACGAATCTGGTCAAGCCAGCGACCAGTCGCGTATAGACGAAACAATCATATCGATTCAAAACGTTTTGCATGATCAGCAGATGCTCTTGGATGGCGTTGTTAGTCATCCGCCATTCATTCATCGACAAGAATTTACTTTGACACAGGCCATTCTCTTAACAGAGGAAGAATTTCGTTTTGCTGAAGGAAAAGGCCACTTCTCATTTGAGCCCTTTGCAAAAGGTGACGTCCTTGGCTTTGAGGGAAATCGTCCACTGATTGCCTTGTATGATGGTGTCTTCGTGTTTCCAAAAGTCAAAGAACATTGGAAAGTTGGGTCTCCTGTATGTTATTTAGCACAACGACGTTAGAAGCGTCGTTCCTATACTAAAAACGTACCACAGATTGGTACGTTTTTAGTATAGGAATGGTCCTTCATGCAGGGATCGTTTTGCGATACAGGATCCATTGACAAAAACGTCTATTTTTAGTATTCTCTCCTGTTCTCAGTTCCTTTGCTTCAAGAACTCATCACACAGACAGGAGACATCGATGAACTTTCTGTCCATTCAAGAGGTTGCAAGCTCACTCAAAGCACTCATGCTCAGTGCTCGTGCAGTTGATTTGCCACCCAACGCCATTGTGCTTCTTTGGGAGCCAAGCCCGCATCTGTGTCCACTCGGCGAGATTCCTACCACGCCTTGTGAGACGCCTTCGTTTAGTACAGGTGACTGGGTCTGGCTCACGGACGCCTTCGGCTGCCAACAGCAAGTTCCCGCAGACGAGATCTACAGCTACATGTTGCCCTCTGATCCCGAGATTTGTCGATCCTATAAGGGAGCCCTTTCTCCGCTGGATGAACACAATCGCTCCTTGGAAGCTGAAGTCAAACGGCTCAAGGAGCGTGAAGACAGACTCGAAGAGCGACTCAGAGAGTTCGAGCAGTACGTCGCCGGCCGCAAGCCATGGGAGCGACCGCTGACATCAGAAGAAGAGACGGTGGCCATGGGTCGACTTCGCGAGTTTCTCAAGGAGCGTCTCACAACCGAAAAATAGTCCAACTCTGAACACACCTAGCGTGTGTTTTTTCTTTGTAGATTTCTTTGCGTTAATAAAAGAAAATCACCTCTCTGAAAGAAAAGTGATTTTCTGGCGGAGCTCGTGGAGAACGCGGGAAGGCATTATGCGTTATTTAAGGAATAATCGATTAAATCAAAGGTTTCTTGTGGATGAGAAGGGGTTGCCTAACAAAAAGTCTTATGTTATTATGCTCCCGCAATTGAATGGAAACAGTTTCAAAATTTGT
Source organism: Candidatus Uhrbacteria bacterium RIFOXYB12_FULL_58_10 (assembly GCA_943357275.1). Classification (GTDB taxonomy): domain Bacteria; phylum Patescibacteriota; class Patescibacteriia; order UBA9934; family GWF2-40-263; genus CALRGL01. The sequence continues at coordinate 7,811 of CALRGL010000019.1, forward strand.
GATATTGCCTTGAATGGGGTGGCTAGCCGCTGAAACGTAGGGATACCTACGTTGAAGTGGTAGCGGGGCCCCATGAAAGACAAGAGCACAAATTTGGAAGCTGTTTCCTATGGACCGGTGGTGTAGCCCGGTTAACACGTCGCCCTGTCACGGCGAAGTTCGCGGGTTCGAATCCCGTCCGGTCCGCCAGAAAAACCACTAGCTTAAACTAGTGATTTTTCTTTTTGTGTAACCATGGCGGCGTATCAAACTCTTCATTTTTTTACTACAGTGTCTGACGTCGAGGAAAATATATTTTTATCTTAAAAAGATGACTAGAAAGGTCATCTTTTTGTTTATAAAATGTTTGATTTTGTTATTTTGAGTGAGCTGTTTACTAGTATTTAACAATTTGCTAAGATTTCAATACCTTGAATATTGTGGAGTGAGAAGCGGTATGTCTTTCTGTGAGGAAAGCGCTTTGAACTATGAAGCACTATTAATTAAAACCGGTTTTTACCGGTTTTTTTGTGTTTATAGGAGTATTTTATGAAAAAAATAGTTCAATTATTATTGTGACAATTGTATTAATCAGCTTTATGTTGTCGATGGTGACGGGTTATTCATTAATTATCGTAAACAGTTAAAATTTTATGGATATTCAAACATCACTATTTATACTATTCGGATTTGTGGTTACGCTTTTTCTGGTTATTGACTTGGGTTTTTTTAATCGCACTAGCCATAAAGTCGAATTTAAGTCGGCAATTTATCAGTCGCTATTTTGGGTGGCAATTTCTGTGGCCTTCGCCTTTCTGATCTTGCTGTATATGGACAAAGAAGCAGCCGCGCAGTATATGAGCGCGTATGTGACGGAGAAGATGCTGTCGCTGGATAATCTCTTTGTAATATTGCTGATATTCAGTTATTTCAAACTAGAGGAAAAATATCATCACCGTGTTTTGTTTTATGGAATTTTAGGGGCGATTATTTTTCGGGCGATATTTATTGGAGCTGGGTCATTGATTATTAGTCAGTTCCATTGGGTTCTGTATGTTTTTGGCGTAATTTTAATCTACACGGGCATCAAGCTATTTAAGGATAAAAAAGAGGAACATATCGATTTTGAAAAGAACAAGATAGTAGTTTTTGCTCGCCGTTTTTTGCCATTTACTGTCAATCACCACAACGGCAAGTTTTTGGTAAAAGAGAATGGAAAACGCTTATTTACCTCTTTGTTTTTGATAGTGCTCTTGATTGAGGCAACTGACATCCTATTTGCCGTTGACTCTATCCCGGCTGCATTTGCAATCTCTCAAAAACCGTTCATTGTCTTTACGTCAAATATTTTTGCTATTTTAGGAATGAGGTCACTCTTTTTTGTGCTAGAAGGCGTAATGCACAAGTTTCATCACCTACAAAAAGGCTTGTCGTTTATTCTTGTGTTTATTGGTCTTAAGATGCTTTCTGGGTTGGTCGGGCTTCATATATCCTCATTGTTATCGTTTGGTGTGATTATGTCAGCGCTCCTCTTATCCTTGTTGGCGTCTGCGCTCTATCCAAAGAAATTTTAATTAGTATTGTCTGCTTACGGAGCAAAATTAGCAGAGCAGAACCAATATCCAGAGTTTAATATTATCGTTGGTGAATTGATCAGCTGTGTAAGAGAGAATAGCAAGATTGAATTATCTTTAAACCTAATATGAATATTTCAAAAAATTTAACGCGGGTTTTTTTTCTGGTTCTTTTCTTGGTTATTTTTCTTTCCTCAAGCATTGTTGCTTTTATAACTGACTGGTGGTGGTTTTCTGAGGTTGGTTATACGGCGGTATTCTTAAAATCGTTTAGTACTAAAGCAATAGTGTTTATTGGTACTTTTTTTGTATCAGCACTATTTTTACTCTCCAATTTTTTAATCGCCATTAGATCAAAAAATAGCTGGATTGCTGTTTTACCACAGGGGTTGCTGGGTTCTCGGGTAAATATAGATAATCGTTTGGCACGAAAATTATCAATCATCCTAGGTTGTATCCTGTCTGTTATTCTAGGTTTGGCGGCGACTACTCAGTGGCAGGAGGTATTGAAATTTACTTCTGGCACAGTATTTGGCTCGGTTGATCCTATTTTCGGACAAGATATTGGTTTTTACATCTTTTCATTACCAGCATTTTTAACAGGACTAGGCTTTGCAAAAATTCTGGTTATTTTGGCTATTGCTGGTAGCGCACTGCTGTATTACCTAAGAGGTAGTTTGTCTATTGCGGGATTCGTAGCTATTAAGCAGATGCGTGTAGATACGTCGGCCAGAGTTCACCTTGGTATTTTGTTCGTGATTTTTTTATTAATCATTGCAGGCGGTATATATCTTTCTAGGTTCTCATTTTTAACCACTCAGTCTGGGTTGGTGTATGGCGCTACATACGTCGATGCAATTGTACACATGCCGATGCTCTGGGTCTCGTTGGTTGTCGTGGCTGGTGCCTTGGTTTCGATTCTCATATGGATGAGGAAGGGAAATTTATTACCGCTATTTGGTATTGGTTTTTTGTATGTAATAGTAAGTGTTATCGGTATGGTAGTGCCGTCTTTGGTACAGAAGTTGGTTGTTGCTCCAAATGAGCTAGTCAAAGAAACCCCCTATATCAAGCACAACATCGCTGCTACTCGCCAGGCCTATGCCTTGGATAAAATCGAGCAAAAGGAACTATCAGGCGACAAAACTATCACGGCCGAAGATATCAATGCTAACAACCTGACAGTGAAAAATGTTCGTCTTTGGGATAGGGCACCGTTGTTATCAACCTTTTCACAAATACAAGAAATTAGAACCTACTACGAGTTTGGCGAGGTTGATAATGATCGTTATATTATCGATGGCGAAATTCGCCAGGTCATGCTTTCACCGCGTGAGCTATCGGCAGCTAGCTTGCCTAATAGAAACTGGATCAATGAGCGCCTCACATTTACCCACGGCTACGGCGTGGCCGCGGGACCGGTCAATCAAGTAACTCCAGAGGGTTTGCCCGTATTATTCGTTAAAGACTTGCCGCCAAAATCAGACAAGAAAGAGCTGGTTATTACTCGACCGGAAATATATTACGGTGAATTGGCCAATGATTACATTGTAACCAAAACCAAATCGCTCGAATTCGACTATCCAAAGGGCGAGGAAAATGTCTATGCTCTCTATAATGGCACGGGCGGAGTGGAGTTAAATTCATTTATTAAAAGAGCTTTTTATGCAATCAAATTTAAGTCTCTTAAATTATTCTTGTCTAATGACGTTGTGAGTGATAGCCGTATCATGTATCACAGAACTATTCAGGATAGAGTTTCTAAAATCGCACCATTTTTGAGCTATGACAAAGACCCGTATTTAGTGATTGCTGACGAAAAGCTTTATTGGATAATGGATGCTTATACCACTAGTAATCAATACCCCTATTCTCAGCCATCAAGTTTACTGGACAAGAAGATAAACTATGCACGAAATTCTGTAAAAGTGATTGTAGATGCGTATGACGGGAAGGTTGAATTTTTTCAGGCTGATGTTAATGACCCGATTATTCAAACCTACTCATTGATTTATCCTGGCGTATTTCGTCCGTTAACCGAAATGCCGACGAGTTTACAAGCCCATTTGCGTTATCCAGAGAGTATTTTCAGTCTGCAGACGGCTGTTTATTCGACGTATCATATGGATGATCCGCAAATATTCTACAACAAGGAGGATCAGTGGGAAATTCCGATGATTGCCTCTGAAGGTGATAAATTATCGTCTAGTGTCATTCCGGCAATGCAACCAAGGCATATTATTATGAAGTTGCCAAAAGAGGATAAAGAGGAATATGTATTGATGTTGCCGTTTACACCAAGAGCAAAGGACAATCTTTCGGCTTGGATGATAGCTCGTAACGACGGTACTGATTATGGCAAACTAATGGTCTATAGTTTTCCTAAAGATAAATTAGTTTTTGGACCGAAACAAATCATTGGTCGAATCAACCAAGACCCGGTGATTAGCCAGCAAATATCTTTGTGGAGTCAGGGCGGATCTCAGGTCATTCAGGGACCACTGCTGGTAATACCAATTGAAGAGTCACTATTGTATGTGAGACCACTTTATCTCAAGGCGGAGAGCGGTAAGATACCAGAACTAAAACGAGTGATTGTGGCTCATGAAAACAAAATTGCCATGGAGGCGACGCTGGAAGAAGGTTTGTCTAAAATATTTGGCAAAGAGTTAGCAAGGAAACCTCAAATCAGCACATCATCACCGTCTGGCGATGTCGGTAATCAAGAAGTAAAACAATATCAAGAGATTTTTGAAAAGGCATCGTTGGTCTATCAAGATGCAATTACTGCTCAACGGGCGGGTGACTGGGCGCACTATGGAGAGTTGATAAAAACCCTTGGGGAGTTATTCAAAAAGCAATAAATTACTCAAAATTAAAATATGAAATGTCCAATTTGTGAAATCGATTTAGTAATGAGTGAGCGCCAAGGGATAGAGATCGACTATTGCTCAAAGTGTCGTGGTGTTTGGCTGGATCGTGGTGAGCTTGATAAAATTATTGAGAAGAATATTGGCAGTGCTCAAAGTGCTAGACCGCAAGAACAGCAGGTACAGTCTCGAGAATATAACAATCACAATGAGCATAATAGTCATGGCAATAAAAATGATTATTATGGCGGTCATAAAAAGAAGGGTGGACTATTGGGTGAGCTATTTGATTTCTAATATGGATCTAATCGAATTGATAAAAATAGCAGGATATCTTGGACTGTTTGCAATTATTTTTGCTGAATCTGGCTTGTTCTTCGGTTTTTTCCTACCAGGAGATAGTCTTTTATTTACCACGGGTTTTTTGGCATCTCAAGGTTTATTAAATATCTGGTTAGTGGCATTCTTGCTGTTCGTTGCTGCCGTGTTGGGTGATAGTGTTGGTTTTGTATTTGGTAAAAAAGTTGGACCTGCAATATTCAAAAGAGATGATTCAAGATTTTTCAAAAAGGAAAATCTTGCCAGGGCAGAGCAGTTTTACGAACTTCATGGTGCAAAAACAATCGTCATGGCGCGTTTCATACCAGTGATCAGAACGTTTGCACCTATTGTTGCTGGTATTAGTAAAATGAATTTTAATAAATTTATTAGGTACAATATTATAGGAGGTTTTATTTGGGTTTTTGGCCTGCTGTTTACTGGTTACTATCTTGGCAAAGTGATTCCCGGTGTTGATCAGTACTTGTTGCCAATAATTATCCTAATAATGATCTTATCAGTCTTGCCAAGTTCGTTGCATTATATAAATCAAAGACGTTTGAAAAAAGTTACAATTAAGGTGAAATGTCCTTAATGAAGCTCGTCAGAACGAAGTGATACCTAAAACATCACGCTTAGCGTGTTGTTTTATATCCAAAAAAAGAAAAAAGCACCGTGGTGCTTCAGTGGTGTGATCGTTGCCAATCTTCCAAGGCCTGGAAAAGGATTCGATGCATGTCTTCGGCATTGATTTCGGGAGGGATCTCAATGTCGAGAATGCGTACAGACTCGATCTGTTCTTCGGGGCGAATGAGCAGGGGAATGGTGACTGGACGCACGCTCAGTGCGCGATGTGGTTTCCCGATCATGGCTCCCGAGAGTCCAAGAGCGATGATAGGTGGGTTTGACATCGGCATGATCCAAATACGAAACTCATTGTCGATGTTCACGTTTCGAAAGAGCTCTTCGATCATTCGACTCAAGCGGTCAGGAATGATATGGACAGTAGGAGTCAGGTTGAACAAACGAACCCTTGGCATCGCACACCTCCAATCATAAGAACAACGTAACCTTATGAGTTCTTTTAGGGTCTGTCAACAAAAGAAAAAAACAGACCGTGTTCTGGTCTGTTTTTCCTTTTGTTAGCCGACTTCTTCCAAAGATTCTTCTGTCGGTCCTTCGATTCTTACCGTTCCACTTTCAGGATTATTAAAGAGTTCAAGCATTGGGCTTCCGTTTTCCATGAAATGTTCATTGGTTTTCAATTGGCTGAAAATACCTTTGTTGATGTTAGTGTCCAGTTCCTGTTGATCAATTAGTTTGCCGGAGTTAATAGCAGCACGTTGCGATTTAAGTTTTTCTTCCAATCGCGCCACTTGCTGTTCTTTAAATTTTGCAAACGGAATCTTGGATTTTTTTTCAAACTGTGTTTGCAGTTTTGAATGGGTTGCAAAGTATGCATCCATGTATTCTTCAGCTGTTTTGAGTATTGGTTTGCGTTCCGATGACTCTACAGTTGAAGGAAACTGGATACGTACTTCTCTTGCTGTTTCGTTGCTTGAACCAAAATTCTTTTTGAAGAACCCACTTACTTTTCCAAACAAGCTTTTTACTTGTTGAAGAACAGGCGTTGTTTCTTTTACAGGAGGCTTTGTTCGTACGGGTTGTTCAAATGTTGGTGTAGCCAGATTAGCAGCATTTTGTGCTGTTTTGATTGCTTCTTCAATCGATACAGGTTGTGCGAATCCTTGATAGAGATTTTTCTTCGGCAGTGTTCCGTTTTCTCGTTCTTTTTTAAGTTTTTCA
>CALRGL010000020.1 GCA_943357275.1 Candidatus Uhrbacteria bacterium RIFOXYB12_FULL_58_10
GTCGTGTCTTTTTCCCTTGTTGTTGCTGTTGCATAGAGGTTTAAAATGGAATGTCTTCTACTCGGATTTCATCATCTGGACTCGCGGACGGTTCATCGTAACGAACAGGCGCTTGAGGTGGAACAAATCCGCGTGCGGGAGCTTGAAATGGCGTTGCGCCACCTGCGGCACCTGCACCACCACCGGCTCGATCCAAGATAATCATGTTATCGGCAACGATTTCTGTTCGATAGCGTTTTACACCATCTTGACCATCCCAATCTCGTGTTTGTAAGCGTCCTTCAATGTAGACTTTTTTACCCTTGGTAAGATATTGTCCACAAATTTCAGCGAGCTTTCCCCAAGCAACAATGTTGTGAAACTCAGAAGCTTCTTGCTTCTGACCGTCACCACCTGTCCATTGTCGATTGGTTGCAACCGAGAACGAACAGACATTTTGTCCCGAAGAAATCTGCTTCAGTTCTGGTTCACGAGTGAGATTGCCAATGATCGTCGCACGATTGAGAGAATACATACCTTTAAACTGTTTTAAATTGGCGTATCTCATCCAATTTAAAAGCAGTTTATTACTTTTTTAGTTATTACGTGACTTCTACATCCAAGATTTCGTCGATCTTTTTGTCGAGATCTTCCATGGACATGGAAGCCTCCTCTGTGGAAGTTGCTGATGGAGCTGTTTCGATTTCTTCGATAGCAGCTGGAGCAGATGTTCCATCCGGTCGCTTTGTCATTGGTTTCACATCGCGCTTTTGTGCACGAGCTTCATCAGACAACGGAGCAACATAAGAAGAAATTTCGAATGTTCGTTCAAGAGCGCCTGGGGCACGCTTCAAGATAGTGTGTCGAAGCACTTCGTCGTGAAGGGTCAGTTCGCGATCGAGTCCTTTGATTGCAGAAGGTTCTGCATCAAAGTAAGCAAGCACGTAAGTTCCATGCGCTACCTTTTTAATTGGGTAGGCAAGGCGAATCTTTCCAAGATTCATTTCTGAAACAAGTTTCCCTCCGTACTTTTCGATGAATCCAACAATGTTCTTTTGAACACCTGGGACTTCATCATCTGTAAATTGTGCAGGCACAATGTACAACAGTTCGTATTCGTTCATAGTTACTGGTCCTATTTTTCAAGGACAACCCGTTTAAGGGGTTACGGACAATAATGATTTAGTGGGCTTACTCTAGCGATTTTCCTAGAATTGGTCAAGAAATCAAGAAATTGGATTATTTTTCAAAGAATCGGCATACTGGGCTTACTATGATGTTTTTCATCCTTGGTTCTCATCCTGAACTTTCTAAAGCTGAAATTGAATCGGTTTTGGGACATTCCTGCAATCCTCCACAAAAGGATGTTCTTTTTGTAGATGATCCAGCCCTTAATCTCTCGAGTCTTCAACAACAGTTAGCAGGTACGATTAAGGTTGGTCATATCATTGGCGAGGCGGATTCGTATATCGAAAAAAATGCTGCGGAACTGATTGCGACCCTTGCTTCTGGTGCCGCAGGCAAAAATAAAATTAGTTTTGGAATCAGTATTTACGATATTGGTGCTGAAAAGAAAACACAAAGCATTGCTCATTCACGTGATGAACTTGGAAAGGAAGTCAAAAAGATTTTGAAAGAAACAGGACGACCTGTGCGGTACGTGAGTTCAAAAGATGCTGATCTGTCGTCGGTGATCGTAGAAGAAAATGAGTTACTTGCCTCTGGCGGTGAGTATTGTTTGTTTATCGACAAAGACAAAATCTACATTGGGCAAACCGAAGGTGTGCAAGATTTTAAGGCCTGGAGTACACGCGATTTTGGACGACCAGCGCGGGACAGCAAGTCTGGCATGCTCCCACCAAAACTCGCTCGCATGATGATCAATTTGTCAGGCGTACAAACCAATCAAACCTTGCTTGATCCATTTTGTGGATCAGGAACCGTTCTCATGGAAGCAGACCTGCTTGGCATCGAACACATCATCGGATCCGATATTTCCGCAAAAGCCATTTCAGACACAAAGAAAAATTTCCAGTGGCTCGAACAGTTTTACGACGTGAACAAAACAATCGTTGAGAATTTATTTGTGAGCGATGCAGCTCTTCTCGATTCGATCCTCCCCCTTACCAAGGGGGAGTTAGAGGGGGTTCGCCTCGTTGAAGCGATCGTCGCCGAAACCTACCTTGGAGCACCGCGCACAAAACCAGCAACAGAAAAGGAATTACAAAAAACGACCCAAGATCTTTTTCAAATCTATGAGTCGTGTTTTCAAACACTTCGAAAATTGATTACCAAAGATGGTACGGCTGTCATCGCCTTCCCTGCCTTTGTCATGACAGACGGATCTGTTCACCACCTTGATCTGAATTCGTTTTTGAAACGAACAGGCTGGACGATCACAGACACTTTTCTTTACAAACGTGATAATCAGTTTGTTGGTCGCGACATTGTTCGCATGCGTCCTTCCTAAACACCGACGCGGAAATGTACGACGTCGCCATCTTGCATGACGTATTCTTTTCCTTCGACGCGGAATTTTCCGACGTCGCGTGCACCAGCTTCCCCGCCGAATTCAATGAAATCTTTGGCTGCGATGACTTCGGCTCGAATGAACGCTTTTTCAAAATCTGTATGAATAACTCCGGCTGCTTGTGGAGCTTTGGTCCCGCGCTTAATCGTCCAAGCGCGGGTTTCTTTTTCTCCAGACGTGAAATACGTAATCAAGTTCAATGACTCATAACATTTTTTAATGAGTCGATCGAGACCGGATTGCTCAAGTCCAAGTTCATGCAAAAATTCTTTTTGCTCTTCCGGCGGCATGTCCACGAGTTCTGATTCAATTTTAACGGATAGTGAAATGGAAGGCGTGAGTGGAAATGTTTTTGTCGCAGAATCTTCTGCTACGTTGACGACATACAAAATCGGTTTGCGTGTAAGAAGAAGTAAATCTTTAATCGTCGCTTCTTCGTCTTGTGTAAGCTCAACTGTGTTTGCAAGCTTGCCTTGTGAGACAGCTTCAAACAATTTCTTCATCGCGCTTTCTTCATTTTCCAAATCCTTAGTCTTGCCTGCTTTCAATTTTGATTGAACGTTGTTCAGTCGACGTTCCACCGTATCAATATCCGCCATGGCAAGTTCTGTTTCGATTGTTTCTACATCACGCACTGGATCAACCGATCCGTCGACGTGATGAACATTTGTATCATCAAACGCTCGTACCACATGAACGATCATGTCCACGGTTCGGATGTTGGAAAGAAATTTATTTCCAAGTCCTTCTCCTTTGTGAGCGCCTTTAACCAAACCAGCAATGTCTACAAATTCAATCGCTGTTGGAATAATTTTTGCAGCATGCGAAATATCCGCAAGCTGTTGCATACGCTCGTCTGGAACTTCAACCACACCAACGTTTGGTTCGATGGTACAAAACGGGAAATTCGCGCAGTCAACCTGCTTTTTTGTAAGTGTTTTGAAAAGCGTGGACTTCCCAACGTTAGGGAGCCCGACAATACCGACTTGTAACATATGTTCGCGAGTATAATGGGAAATTGAATATTTATCAATAATAGAGACAGGTGATAAAAAACAGGATCTCGTTTAGATTCCTGTTAGATTTGATCGCGTGCGATCAGTCGTTTTTCGTCTTTGCGTACGTGGGAAGCTCGAAAGCCTGTTCGAGTGCCTCGGCATCACAGACAAAGCGATCGGAGGAAGAGCGAAGTTCGTCGCGATATGCACCCACGGCTTCACGCTCCTTTTCACCGATCACGCGCTTGAACTCAGAAACAATCAGAGCATCGAAATAGGGACCGAAGCATTCTTCTTGAACGGTCTGAACAGCCAATGTCATCTTACCGCCCTTAAACGTTGTCAGTGCCATCAGACCGAAACCTCCGAACTGGAAGACCTCAGGGATAGTCATCGTTCCAGCGCGTACACCAATCTGATTCAGAAAATCCATTCCAGGCATCGACGGGTCAAGCTCATTCAATTTGACCTCGAACGTAGCCTTGTCCGCAACGACCACCTCAACAAACCCTCGACGAGGATAAGCGGGCGGGTCGAGCTCGAGCATTCTGGTGCATGCATTCTGCAGAATCGCATAAGCATACGTCTCGAGCGTCGTCTTGTCCGGAAGCGAATTGCCGATTGCAACCAGTCGATTGACCATGTCCGTCATGGTCACAGACAACATAGTCATCAGACGCTTGACTTGATCTTCATCAAAACCATCGCTCTGAAGAATCTGCATTCCATCGGTAACACTATACCGAAGACGAAACGTACCAATGGTCGGTTCCACAACCGCGTCACTCAGAAAGTTCATCCAATTGATGGTCTGAAGCTTCTCGACGTTCGGAGTACTGGTGACCGTGTAGGTGAGATTCTTCTCACCCGCCTTGGGCGGACTGATCTTGAGCGTGAGCTCAAAACTCGCCGTCGTCGGATCGTAATACTTCGTCTTCTGATTGGGCGTCTCACCCTGCGTACCAGTCATGACTGACTCCTTGCACACTATGAAAACAACTCCTCAAATCTGAGGCTCGTGGAGAATAACTGACACTCACCGTTTCGTCAATAAAAAAAACGAGACCGTCTGTCTCGTTTGTAAGTGAATCAAAGATCCTTGTCGTCGAACTCCCACTGCTTGGCAAACGCGTTCACCTTCGCATCCGTCTGCGTTGCGCTCGCACGCATCTGCTTCCAGAACGCTCGCGCAACATCGCGCGTCTTGACCTTGAGGAGCTTGGTGAGCTCCTGTGCAAGAGCACCGTTCACATAGTCTCCGAACACGTGCCCGTGATCCTGCAAGGACACATGCACCTCTGTCCCGTTGTTGCGGGGCGTCCAGTTGACTTTGTGCTTGGTAAGCAGAAGGGCCGTCAAACTTCCGACGGCTGCAGAGAGCATCTGCTCGAAGGGGCGCCCCTCCAAGAACGTGTCGAGGGCGTTTCGATGCGGACAGCTTGCAATCACCTTGATGTTTGCAAACGGCTTGCTCGGTTCCTCGGAAAGAAGGGTCTGAAGCATCGAGGGTCGATGCATCACCTCCACAATATCCGTGGCAACCAACTCAAGATCGGCTTGCTCAGGGAAACGCGCAAACAAATCGATCAGCTCACCAGATCGTTTGGCCATGATCGACGCAAACGCGAGCTGGAGCATGCGCAAATACTTGTCCTGAAGTGCGGGCGGATACGAGAGGATCTTGAACCCCCCGATTCCTCGCTGTTCAAACACATAGACTCCGGACACGCGCGGAATACCACCAACGGCAAAGAGGCTGTCGATGTTCCAAGCGTTTGCGTCCGAAGGCGGAAAGGTTTCGAAATCCATTCCGTCATTACCCTGCCCGGGATCACGAATCGTGAGACGGGCCGTGAGTACGGCTCCAAGCGGGTTGGTACGCAGATCCTGATACGAGGGCTGACTCTCAGAAGAATCCATCATCGCTCCGTTTCATCGGACGACATGTCCGAGCAAAGAATCTACTAGATTTCTTGTATTTCGTCAATATCAGCAAACAAAAAAACGAGACCAGTGTCTCGCAGAAGAACTCAAGAAGTAATACCCAGATACTTCAACACCTCGTTATACTTTTCCATACTGATCCATCCTTTGGATTGATAAAAACCAACGAGATCGGTCAGTGTGAACACGCGATGGACAAACACCCCTTCCTTCTCAACCAGTTTGCGACCACCTTGCTCACGATCAATCACAATAAGCAAATCCTCGACAATGAACCCCGCCTTACGCAACACTTTGATCGACTCAAGTTTGGACTCCGCACCTGTGACAACGTCGTCGATCATCAGAACACGTGCACCACGATGCAAACCACCTTTGGCTGTCACGTGATCAATCCAACGTCGACCACCTTCTTCTTTCTTCTGAAGCTTCACAACTTGAAGCGTCCCATTTGCAATTTCTTGCATCCCAGCAACAAATGGCAAACCCGCGTTTGGAATTCCAGCGATTCCTTCAAACACAATTTGATCAGACGCAATCATCATAATGAGTGCCCCAGCAACCTGACGAACCTCATCCGCTCCAAGCGGACCTGCCTTGGGATTATCAGGCGTTCGAAGATTGAAATAAATCGGCGAAAGCGGAGCCTGCGGTTGCGTTTCATGAAGCTTGAGCTTGAACGCACCAAATTGAAGAGCTTTGACATGAAAAAGAGCAGAAGCAAGTGATTCCAAAGAACGACGCATAGATCACCTCCTTACCATGAACAGTAGAGGAGAACAGAGGAAGGGTCAAATAAAATACATCGAATGAATCGATGTATTTTGGTGGACCCAAGCGGGTTCGAACCGCTGACCTCTTCCATGCCATGGAAGCGCTCTACCAGCTGAGCTATGGGCCCGTGAATATGGACCATTAAACCTATATGAAGACAAATAGTCAAACAGATAAAAAGACCGCCCGTACCTTTGGGAGTTATCCATTGGTACGGACGGCCAGGGTGGCGCAGTGGGGTTCAAGAGAACTGAGTGATGGAACTTCTTCGTTTGAAGACTGAGTTTTCAATCGTACGAAGGACGTGAAGTCCGTGGTCAGCAGGCATCCACGCAGAATCCTCGAACGACGGAAGCCAGATTGGCTCTGGCCAAACAGGAGTCGAACAACCACCAGGTCCAACGAGAACACTACTGCTTTGAGTCTGTGAATCCATGTTGCACTCCTCGTTTGCATCCAACGGCGGATTGCCGTACTGGGAGTCTGCTTCTAAGGAGGAAGCTTTGTCTTGGATAGATACAACGGCGAGGGACGTTCGTGCGGTTTGATCACAGCTCAAGCCGATTCGATCCTATCAAAAGCACAAAACAGGGTCAATCCCCTGTTTTTCTTGTTCTTAGTTTTGTTCACCTGGTTCTGGAAGTGGCATGACGTCTGGTTCGTTTTTATCTCCCCGTAAAAGTCGATCTAGTCGTGTTTTGACTACGGCGTTATCTGGATTGAGTTTCACAACCGCTTCGATTTGCTCAATCGCTTTGCTTGTTTCCCCAAGGCGTTCATAGACGCTGGCCAAGTACCATCGAGCGTTTGAATAGGATGGTGATAACTCGACGACTTGTTCAAACTGTTTTTGCGCCTGATTCAAATCCCCTGCCTGATCTCGACGCAAATACAACTGACCAAGTTCAAAGAGCACGCCAACATCAACCGGATTATACGCAAGAACACTAGTTATTTTAGCGATGGCTTCGTCGAGTCTTCCTTGTCGCTCATAGACCAGTCCAATCTGAAAATGTGCAGGCGCATAGTTAGACTTATACTCGACCGCTTTTTGAAAAGCATCTTCCGCATTTTTTAAAAACAGTTCCAAGGTGTTCTGAGCTTTTTTCGCGACTTCTTTGTCTTCAACAACCGTCATAGATCTCTGCTGTTCAGCCGCAGCCAAATAAGTTTTCCCAAGATCTGTCCAAACACGCGGATTCACAGGTTCACGATCAACTGCTGTTTTGTGTGCTTCGATGGCAAACTTGCTTGCGTCAGGAAGAACATTCATCAGTTCTCGATAAATTCGACCGCGTGTACTCCAGTTGAGCGAGTTCATCGTGGACAACTCAGTTGCACGTGCAGCTGCGTTTACCGATGCGGCAACTAGCGATTGAATATACTGCTTTGATTCAGGGGTCATCTGCGACGTAGAAGAAACCGTTTTCATTTGCTCCCCTACTCGCACAAGAAGCGCCTCCGCAAGCGTTCGATAATAACGATCGTCATAACGATTGAGTGTCGACGCTGTATCAAGCAATTTTACGATCTCTTGAACAGAACCATTCTTTGCATCGAGTTTGAGTGCGGAAGCAAACGCAATCTCGGCAATGTAGCGTTCCGAAGAAATAAAGATACCGACGAGCATGAGCACAGATCCACTTACAAACAAAAAGGAAAAAAGGAGAGCAAGTGCCGGGGACTGTGCGTAGGATTTTGTATAAGGTTTTCGGATCACTTGAGAACCTAAGAGACCAGCCAGCAGAAAGAACAAGACAACAAGCGTGATATTAAACGCATAAAGACATCCAGCAACAACAAGTGTAAGCCACGGACTGAAAACCACGAACGCTTGTAACCACTCTTCTCGCGAAGTTGGTTTGAGCATTTGAGTGAGCGATCGAATAAGTAAAATCAGGACAAAAATGGCGAATGCAAACGTTCCCAGATACCCGTAGGTTGGCAAAATGGTAAGAACAAAGGAGGAAGCGCGATCAAATCGTGTATTCCAAAAGTCTGTTTGATTGATCGCTTTGCTGTGAAACTGTGCGTAATCGAGCACATAGGTTCCAGGGCCTGTTCCATAGGATCCATCAAAACTCATTGGTTGTTTTGCAAGTTCAAGACTTGTTTTGTAACTCGGCGTGACCTCTGAAGGAATAGTGAACTGAAACGGAGTTGGAATCCAAAGAAGCCAACCAAGGGCGATCATAATCGACAGAGCTGGCATCCACATCCGTCCTGTTCGCTCAAAGTCTTTTGCACGGAAATACCCAAAGACAAAGAGCGAAGTCATGCCGACAAGCCAAATCGTCCAAAGCACCCAGTAATCAAGCGCAAGTAAAACAACGACCGTTATCATCCAAAGCCCAACAATGACAGCTCGCTCCCCTGTTCCTTTTATGCCTTGATGAAGCAGAGCGTCGTCTTTTCGATGTGTCACATAAAGAGCCCCGCCAAACACACTCATCACGGATAAATACACAGCAAACGCATTCACTGTTCCGATCGTATTGAAAACGGATTGCGAAAAACCAAACAAACCACTGTTCAAAACTCCTGATAACGTTGTTAAACCAATCACTCCTGTTGCTAGTGCCGAACTTAGAAGAACAGAATGGAGAGTCCGATGTGTTGATCGATCTGAGAAAACGTTTACGAGCAGATAAAACAAAACACCACACCCTAAAATCGTCATAAAACTCACATATTCTTGCATGGACGACCCAAGCCAAGAAAGATGCGGAGCCCAAGAATACCAGGCACTCATCCCAACCGAGATCACAATAAACAAGGGAAGAAGGTTGATCCAACCACACTGAACGGAAAATTTCCTTGCAAAAAGCATGGAACCAATCCACGTCAATGTGGAAGCAAACGTTAACACCAAAAAAAGCATCTGTTTATTCACCTCCAAAACGTCCGACGTGAACGGAAGAAACCAAAGTGGTAAAAAGAACACAAGAAGATAAATTAAACCACGCGTCGCAGACGTCAATTTTTCAGGCAAAGAAAGCATCCTCCAATTCATATGGCTTTATTATAGCACGCATATTCAACACAGAAGATGTTTCTATAACGCAAAAAACGCACGTGTGGGGTTCGTACGATTTCTTGCTATTGAGTTGTGTGTGAGATCACTGAAGGTAATTAGGCTTCAGTGATCTCTTGTGTTGTGAAAGAACGTTTCGCCAACACAGGACAGTGTGTTACGACTGATATTCATCGAGAACTCTGAGACGATTGCATCGACAATCGTTTAGCTCTGCGGTGCACTTTCCTGTGACAACGATGGTTGTTCGATAACTGGCTCAGATGGGTTCTCGACTTGTACGTCGCCATCATCTGCTACCAATGGATCGATAAAGTTTTGCTCAGGACTCACCTGAGGAGCTGGTTCTTCTGGAACAACTGGAGAAACTTCTTCAATCTTTACTGGTTCAAAACCGGTTCGATAAGCGGAAACCATCCAGTCGAATTCAACCGGAACGGAGTCGCCACCGAAACGTTTTACGATAAAGTGATTGTTGTCCTTTTCAGAAACGTAAAGTGAAACAGGGCCACTTGGCGTGACGATCACACGCACCGGCGACTCTGGACCGATTACGTCGTTAAAGGTTGGAGCGATATCCTCGAAACGAACTTCAACCTGATCCCCTTCTAACGTAGTTGTTCCCGTCAAAGTGATCGTGGCTTCTGGTGAAGTTGTTGCGATTGTTTTTACAGTTTCCCCAGTAAGTGTTGAAATTTCTGTTGTAAGCAAACCCTTGGTACTGATCGTTCCATCAGCCAAGATTTCCCAATTGTCGCCAAGCCCTGCAATTCGGCCGACACCTAAGATTTCGTTTCCAGACAAGTAAATGTTTCCACTCATATTAAGAGTGGCATATTCAACATTCATTCCTTGAGCAAATCCAGAAGCGTTATTTTCTGTTCCTGGAGCCGGGCTCACTGTTTCACCACCCCAGTAACCTGTGTTTACGAAGACCAAAATTTGATCATCAACGTCTCCATTAAAGGTTTCTAGAGCATACCCAATGATTGGTCCTGCTTCGATCGCTTTCATCGCGTAACCTGACATCGAAGAAGCGGAAAGTGGATCACCAACCTTAATGGCGCCATTTTCAATGGAAACATAGGTTGGAACACGACCAGCAAGCGCGATTGGATAGTGACCAGCAATATTATTACCAGCCAAGAATCCAGGTCGTGTGGAAACGATTCCAGCAAACGCTGTCTCGTCCCCAATGGTTGAGCGTCGAACTTTTTCTCCGTTATCGGCAAAGACTACAACTTCTCCTGCCTTCAACTGTTCGCTTGAAGGGAACATTTCGGCAAAGTCATAACTTCCTGTTCCCCAACCCGAGGCATTGGTTCGCATAAAGTCGCCACCAGCACCCTCGGAGCCATCGTAATAAATATATTTTGAAGTTTGAGCTGTTCCACGGTCAGAAGGGTAAAGATTTCCACCAATAACGACGTCGCCACTGGTATGAAGATCTCCTTCATTTGAAATGTAAGCAACTTCCGTATCAGAGGTATTTCGAATGGATAATCGATAGTGATCAACGTCAGACACTTGGTTGAGCATCATCATAGAAACCGCTGTAGCCTCTGATCCGTTCCAAGCAGAACCTCGGAGGGAAAGACCAAAGGAATCAAACGTTGGTTGACCTGCTGAGGCTGTCCCGGTTTGAGAAACAATCACGTTCTCCGTTGAAACGTTCGAGGTTCCGTCTTCGTTCAAAGAAGTTGGAATGTAGAATGAATTGTTCACAAAAGCGGTAATGAGCGACAAACCAGAAGAATCTTCCATAGCCATACCAATCGCCGGACCAATGGTCGTAGCTTTCATGGCGTATCCAGGTCGAGTACCAGAACTTGTAAGATAGTCCCCTGTTGTGACTTCCCCATTTTCGTTTGAAAACTTCACAGGAACACGACCAGCAAGCGCAACTTGTGCCGCATACGTGGAAGTTCCACGTTCGCCCAAAACTAACCCAGGCTGTGTTGCCACAATTCCGGTTAATCCTTTTTGATAGGCAGATGTGCTCTTAGAAACATGAACAGGCTCTGTAAAACTAGCGCTCACAACGTCACCAGCCTGTACATCGTCTGTAGCTGGATACCATTCAGCCAAGTCAGCACCTGTTTGTGCTGCTGACTCTTTCATCCAAGAAAGTAACAAAGCATTTGTTCCATCACTTCCCCAAACCATGGAATCTCCAGCACCAGTCACAATATCGGAAGATCCACATTGTAAGGTTGGAGCTGTTGCACCAGAGTTATCACAGTTAAATGTTGTTACTCCAAGCATTTCCATGACCCAAATTTGGCCCTGAACATCGTCATCAAACGCTTGAATCGTAACCGCGGTAGCACTTCCTAAAAATAATGCTCCACTTGCAACAGAAGGTGTGTCATCCGTTGCAACAAATTCTTCAGCATCTCCAAAATCTAAGGCACCGTTCACAGAAAGAGAACCGGCTCCAGAAACGTTTAAACTTCCAATTCCAAGAACCGCACTTCCATTACTGCCAATACTCCAATCATCGCCTCCTGAAAGAGTAAAGCTGGTTGCTGTATTAGCATTTCCAAAGTCAAGTGTGTCACCGGAAGTTCCTTCCGTGGCAATACTGACATAGGAACTGCTGTTAGAATCTACGCCACCGATGTGGACATACATTGAATCTGTTGTCCCGTCAGCAATGTTAATTTGACCCCATTGTTGAGCAAGAAGATAAATATATCCATTATCACTGGCTGGAGCTGTTTGAGATCCTGTAATAAGGACAATATCCCCGTCTCCTCCAGCTGGAGCACCCACTTCTGTATCAAGAATAATATCTCCTCCCGTACTATCAAACATAACACTTCCTTGACCAGAGGTGATTGTCACATCTCCACCATCACTACTTGCTGTTGTTAAATCTCCGTCACCAGCCGTAACACTGACAGACCCACCATTTCCAGGACCAAAAGCTCCAGAAAGACCTGCAGATCCCGCAAGCAATGAAATCGAACCTCCGTCTCCACTTAAAGCAACACCATCTCCTGGACCACCGTCTCCAGCTGTCATCGAAATAAGCCCTCCAGCATCTCCAGCTGCTGACCCATTCCCTGATGTAAGAGAAATTTGAGAACCGATACCTGTTGCTTCTACTCCTGACAAGACCGTAAACGCAGCTGAAGGATTAATAAACAACTGTTCCGATGAAGCTGTTGTAATATCAATATCTGTTGCATCTACAGAAGAATCGAATGAAAATGAAGTATCTGAGTCTGTATAGGCAATATGATTATTTGCGCCGGCACCAATTCGAAAGAGTGGTGTTGTTCCGCCTGCTGTAAACAGAAGTGTTGGATCTGATGCTGAAGATGGGAGTTGAACAATGGCTGATGTTCCAGCAAATCGAATTTCAGCGTCCCAACCATCATTAATAAGTAATCCGGTTTCTGTGGCATCCACGTCAGGTGTCAATGTGGCAATTGAAATGCCATTGACGAAGTTACTCACCCCTGTGTGATCACCTAAATTTGTTGCTGTAACGTTTAGAGCGCTGTACGTATCACTTCCGTTTGCTGTTCCTGTTAGAAAATCGATCAAAAAACCATCCTCAGAACTACCTGTTGTCGCAAATCGTGTGAGTGAAAGTGTTTCTCCTGCTGTTCCAAAAAAGGTTGTAGCTGAGTCCAAGTTCATCGAGTCCGCAAATTCTGAAAAATCTAAACAATTGGTACAAGAAAAATCTGTCGCCGTAATCGATCCTGCGGAAACAATTTTTCCATCACCTTCAACACGAAGAGCTTCCGTTTCGTTTCCAGCAACGTCTGTGATGATTCGCAAAACATCAGCCGTAGCCGTGGATTCTTCTGAGTTGATTACAAATGAGTAACCAAGATCATCGGTCAAATCTCCTGTTACAAGCTGAAGAGCTGATCCAGTTGTAAGGGAAGATCCATCGACGTCAATAATGTTTGCAGAGGTTGCTGACGAAGTAATGCCAAGGACGTTTGCGTTTGTCGCATTGGTTATACTAAACGTTCCGTCAGAAGTGATAGAGGAAACATCCGTGATGTTTCCACTTGTATCAACATTAAACAATCCATTGATATCGAATGTTCCTGCTAAATAGGTATTTCCTCCAACTTCAAGCTCATCATCAACTTTTAAATCACCTACCAAGCCGTCAGCTGACAAAAACACTGCATCTGCTCCCACGATCACAGCTGCATCATTTTCGTAAGTTCCGAACGTACCTGAAGTAAAAAGACCACCGGTAATATCTGCTAAATAAGCCACTGTTCCAGAAGCATTTTGAAACGTAACCGTTCGATCTGCTGTTGGATCTGTAAAGGTAAACGTTGTTTCAGAGGCATCAACAGATCCTCCTTCAAACACAAACGGGGAAGCACCAGAGACGGTTGCGCCCGTATAGTCATAAATACCCGTCGCTGTGTCCCCAGTCGAAGCTAAAAATCCCGTGGAGTCGATGCCGTCGAGAGATTGCGCGTTCAATGCATAAGGAACAGCACTCATGAGCTTTCTTGGAGAGAGTGTTTCACCATTGATGATCACCTCCAAGTAAACAGAAGCATCATCTGCAAAAACGGCGTCAGGAATGGCTGCAAAGGCATCTCCTGTATCACCTAAGTTTTGCGTAAACAACCCCGTGGTCAGCGGGACAGACTTGTTGATTGTCGAAGCTGGAGTATCACCGTCGCAAGTGGAGCTTGA
>CALRGL010000021.1 GCA_943357275.1 Candidatus Uhrbacteria bacterium RIFOXYB12_FULL_58_10
CGACTGCTTGGGGATTTTGTCTGGCACCTTATGAAACCTTACGGCTATGAACGTGTTTGGATTCCACATCTTGCAAAATCTGATCTCTATAAAACGTCTGGTCACTGGGACAAGTTTTCCGATGACATCTTTCATGTTCGATCCAAGAAAACGGATGACGAGTTTGTTTTGAAACCAATGAACTGTCCGCACCACACACAAATTTTTGCTTGCGAACCACGATCGTATCGTGATCTTCCGATTCGCATGAGTGAAATTACAACCGTGTATCGCGATGAGAACACAGGTCAGCTTCAAGGATTGTCTCGAGTACGATCCATTACACAAGACGATGCACATATCTTCTGTACAATGGACCAGGTCAAACAAGAAGCCATTGGCATTCACGACATCATTACTAAGTTTTACGGCGCATTTAACATGCCTCTTCGTATTCGTCTTTCCATGCATGATAAAGATCATATGGAAAAGTATCTTGGATCAAGTGAACTTTGGGAGCAGGCGGTTGGAACGCTTCGATCACTCTTGGTCGAGCTTGGAAAGTCCTATGAAGAGGGAATTGGGGAAGCAGCGTTCTATGGTCCAAAGATCGATTTCATCGCTACAGACGCCATAGGGCGCGAGTGGCAACTTGCAACCATTCAGCTTGATTTCAACCTCCCAGAGCGCTTCCAGCTTGAATACGTGGATGCAGATGGACAGAAGAAACGTCCCGTGATGGTTCATCGCGCAATCTCTGGTTCGATTGAACGGTTTATGGGAGTTCTCATTGAACATTACGCTGGAGCGTTTCCATTTTGGCTTGCTCCAGAACAAGTTCGAATTGCAACCGTAAACGATGAACATCTTCCAACGGCTGAACGTCTACTCTCTGAGCTTGTCGAAGCTGGAGTCCGAGTTAAACTCGACAAATCAAATGAGAAAGTAGGGAAGAAGATTCGTAGTGCGGCGATGCAGAAAATTCCGTGGACGATCGTGATTGGTCAAAAAGAAGTGGAAGGAGGGGATTTTACGGTGAATGTGTTTGGACAAGAAGAAAATCGAGTGATTGGTGCAAAGGAACTTGCAGAAGTTGCAAAGAAAGAATCTCAGTTTCCTAGTTAATAAAAAAATCGATCCAATTCAATGGATCGATTTTTTGATTCTAACTAAACAAACCTTTAAATTTTCCCCAGAGTGATTTTTTTGGTTCTGGTGCGGAAGGTTGTGAAGCTTGTGGAGGTACTTCTTGTGGTTGTTCGGCAACACGAATAATCCCAGTATTTACGAATTCTTGATCTCCACGTGGTCTATTTTCCATGCGAGCTGGACGAACGAAACTGTTTGGGGCTTCTTCAGGAAGGGAATCACTTGATTCAGGTTCATTCAATCCGTTGAGGTCTAGAATTTCTTGAGTGAGTTTTGGAAAGATTTGGACGTATTCTGTTCCTTCTTTTCGTTCCAATGTAAGTTTGCTTGTCAGTGTATCAACGGCTTTAAGTTTCCATCCTCTTTGCATTTTTCCGTCGATTTTAATCGCAATAGGATCGTTAATTTCCACTGCGTGAAGAAATGCTTCAAATTTACCTTGTGAAACTTCCCAACCAGGCATACCTTCTCCTGGTTCTGGGAGTCTGAACGCATCTCTTACTTGTTCACTGTCGCTCATTCCGGGAGTTTCAGGTTCAATGTCATCTTCCCAAGCTGATCTTTCAATAGACGTTTCTGTTGGAATCGGTTCTGCTGTAGGTTTTCCGGATTCAATAAATGCAGCATTGATTGCTGAATCAACGTCAGGCTCTGGAAGTTTTTCTTCCATAACTGGATGATCCACGAATTTTTGTAAGATGGCTCTGGTTGTATCACGAATCGTTTTTGATTTGAGCAATTTCTTAACAGAGCTCATGACGCGATCTGGATTTTCTGCGTAGGCGTCGCGAAGTTTATTCGTGAGTGTTGTCGTCTGACCTCTTTGTTCTTCAAGTCTGTCCTCGATACGTTGATCAAAAGCCATTTCAAGTCCTCTCTTTTCAAGAATGCTATTTGCTGCAACAAGATCTTTAAGTTGAAGTTCTTCTGAAGTCAGCTGTTGTTTGAGATCAGTAACCGCTTTTTCATGAGCGTTCTTGTATTGTTTATATTTTTCTTCTGTCATTTGACCCGATCCGACAAGGAAATCATAAGCATTGGAAAGGTTGTCGAGTTTTTGTTGCATTTTTTTTAATCCAACCCCGATATTTCTCCAATACGATTCCTTTTCACGAACCTTGTCTTGACTCACTTCTTTTTTGAAGGCTAATTTCTGCTCCTCTCTTTGTGTAGCGTTTTGAATAGCGAATTCAACCGTTTTATCAATGCGTTCCAGTAGATCGGCTTGTTCTAAGATTGGCATCATCACACGATGACGACTATATTCGTCGTTAGCAACGGTCCATGCGGTTTCATCTTTTGCTTTATCCGCATCTTTCATTGTTTGTTCTAACTCCTTTAAACGATTCTTAACAGCTTCAAATCCTTCGTCATACAAGGCATCTGGCTCTGGCACCACAGCTCCTTTTGCTTCTTCTTTTACAACAGTTTGTTGTTCAGGAGTTGCTTCTGGTTTTAGTTGAAGTCGTAGTTTGCTGATTAAATTTTGTGCCGCATTACATCGATCAACAGCATCTTGATAAGCTTTTTCGTTGTTTGCTTTATAAGCTTCATCTGCTTGTATTTTTGCGTGAGCAAATTCTTGTGTTGCTTCAGAAAGGCTGACCACAAGCTGGTCTTGTGCTTTTATTTCTTTTACTTTTTCTCCTGCTTCTATGGCAAACTGTTTTTTTGCTGTGCGTTCTTCTCTTTCTCCTTGTGTTTTCTTTAAATAAAAATCAACAAATTTCGTTACGCTTGAAACAATAGCTTCGTCCTGATTATCAGCCAACGTTGCACGTAAAAAAATCTCTTCGCTTTTATTTTTGAGAACTTGTTTGATTTCTCTTGTTTCGTCAGCAGAAAGACCGACGGCTTGGCAATAGTTATCAACTGCCTTGAGGAGAGACAGTTTCATAACTTGTTCGTCAGCGGTGCTGATTTCGTAAGCTTTCTGTTCTTTTGGATTTGTAACAACGTGTAGTTTAGATTCTAATGAAAGAACAGTGCCTTCTTCACTTTTTCCAACGACAACAGCTTTTTCTGTTCGATCTGCTCCAACACGAAACTCATCGAGGTCTCCGACATCGGTTTCATCTATCACGATCGCTTCAGCAGGTTTTCGTATTTCTCTTTTTTGTTTTGGGGCCATCTTTTCAGATTCCTTCATTCCCTCCATTGGAGGTTGTTGAGATTCTTGTGTTGCACGGTTTGCCATAGAGTTTCACTAAATTGTCTATTTATTGACAGATACTTATCCTAATGATACCTTCGAATGTCACGTTAGGCAAGGAGAATCTGTACATGAATACAGACGTTGTTTCTCTGGTCAGTCGTGATTCTCGGCTTTCTGTGTTTGCTCGCACGAAGTTTCCTCATTCACCCGAATTTGTTGAATGGTTGGTTGAGGAAATACGGGCGTGTAACGGAAGTCTCGATGTTCTGAGTATTCTTTGCAAGGGGATCGAAGATCTACGTGGACATTTTCAGCCAGTAGGTCCAATCACCAAAGAAGTGATCGATGGGTGGCGAAGTCCTCTTGTCAGTCAAGAAGTTGGTGTTTTGAGAATCAAGTTACTTGATCACTATGAGCGATTGGATTTTGTAGGGATCATGGTCTTGTTTCGTATGGAACTGCATCTTTCTGCTGAAATCAAGTCAGGTGGTGTTGAAGTCAGTGCCGAGCCACGGATTTCTGTAGATCAGAGTCAGAGTGTTGCCTATATCCATCTTTTCTTTCGTCTGTTGGCCATTCTCGCTCAAATCGATCGGCCATCCTTTCACTAAGCAATGGAACACCTATTGCTTTTTTGTTTCAGGGCAACTACCAGGGTTGCCCCTACGATTTCTTTCTATTCTTTGCTAGAATCCTCCGGTATGGAAGTTTACCCGCCAAAATATCACCTTATTACCTTTGGGTGCCAAATGAACAAAAATGACTCAGAGCGTATGGCTACGCTTCTGAAGAATCTTGGGTTTGCTTCAACGGATAGTAAAGAAGAAGCTGACTTGATTTTGATCAATACGTGTTCTGTTCGACAAAGCGCAGAGGATCGTGTATTTGGGCAGATTCATTTGTTTAAGCCACTCAAACGAGCAAATTCAAAATTGATTATTGGGATTACAGGGTGTCTGCCTGGACGAGATCGCGATCAAGCTATTAAAAAGAAAATGGGAATCGTGGACTTGTATTTTCCAACAGATCAAATGAGTCAGTTGCCACGATGGATTGCTGAGCTTCGACCAGAGTTAGTAAATAGTGTGGATTTAGTTGAGGACTACATGAAGCTTGTCCCTGATCGTAAAACGACGCGCCAAGCGTTTGTATCGATTCAAACGGGTTGTAACAAGTTTTGTACCTATTGTGTGGTGCCGTTTTCACGAGGACTCGAAAAGAATCGTCCGCTCAAAGATATTCTCGATGAGATCAAAGGTCTTGCTGATCACGGATGTGTGGAAGTGACGCTTCTTGGTCAAACCGTAAATAGTTATCGAGCGCCAGACGCAGAACTCTTCTCACAAAATAATCCATACACAGACCACTTCGCAAAGCTTTTATGGGAAGTCAATCAAGTGAAGGAGATTTCTCGATTGCATTTTACCGCTCCACATCCACTTCACATGACAGATGACATTATCGACGCCATGACCTTGCCGGCACATCTTAATTTTATTCATCTTCCCGTTCAGTCTGGAGATGACGAAGTGTTGCGTCGGATGAATCGACGGTATACGTCGGCACAGTTTATGGAGGTGATCAAACGTTTGAAAGCCAAGATACCAAACCTCGCAATCGGAACGGATATTATCGTTGGGTTCTGTGGAGAGACAGAAGAGCAATTTCAAAAGACCGTTCAACTTTTTAAAGATGCAGATATTGATATCTCTTATACAGCAAAATACTCGGATAGATCTGGTACAGCTGCACATCGTGCCTTTGCTGACGACGTTTCTAATGAAGAAAAGAAGCGACGCTGGGAAGTGATTCAACAGTTGATGGAAGTATCCGTTGTGAAAAAGAACCAGCGATTTGTGGGTGAAGTTGTCAGTGTTCTTGTTGAACGTCACGAAGCACCAAGAATCACAGACGAAATGCTGATGATGCCTGAAAAGATTCAGGAAACGATCAAGAATCAACCCGGACTCTGTTACGGAAACTCCCGTGAAATGAAACTCACTCGATTTCCAGGAACAAAAGAGCTTGTAGGGCAAATCGTGAACATAAAAATCACCCGCGCAGACATGTGGATTTTGGAAGGGGAACTTGTATGAAACCAAGAATTGTCGCCATTATTGGCCCAACTGCCTCTGGGAAAACATCCCTGGGAATTGAGATTGCCAAGCAATTCAATGGGGAAGTGATCTCGATTGATTCGCGACAAGTGTATCGAGGAATGGATATTGGAACGGCGAAGATCGAAGGAGAGCGTGTTGAGGTTGGTGGGCGAAGTATGACTGATCTTATAGAAGGGGCAGGTTCTAAAGCTGTTCTCTTTGATGAGGTTTTACACTGGGGAATCGATCTAGTCGATCCGGATCACGAGTATTCGATTTCTGATTTCAAACTTTTTGCAGACAAAAAGATTGCTGAAATCGTCCGTCGTGGGCATGTTCCAATTTTAGTTGGCGGAACAGGTTTTTGGTTGCAAGCAATCATCGATAACTTCGATCTCACCAATACAAAAAGCGATCCAGCTCTTCGCGAAGAACTGGAAAAGAAATCTTCTGGAGATTTGTTTCACGAATACAAACAACTCGATCCAGAAGGTGCGGAGATGATCGATCGAGACAACAAACGAAAACTAGTTCGCGCACTTGAGGTCACAAAGCTTACAGGAAAACCATTCTCTGAGTCACAAGCAAAAGGGGAGAGTAAGTATGATGTGTTGCAAATTGGTTTACTGGTTGATCGAGAGGCCTTGAGCGAACGCATTAACTTGCGCGTGGATGAGATGGTTGCTAAAGGGTTGGTGGACGAAGTTCAAAAACTCAAAGATCAGTACGGATGTGAAATAGAATCCATGACTAGTATTGGGTATCGACAGGTGTGTGAATTTTTAGAAAAGAAGGTTTCTTTGAAAGAAGCTGTTGAGGAAGTGAAGACGGCTTCGCGACAGTATTCAAAGCGTCAAATGACGTGGTTTAAACGTGATCAGAGGATTCAATGGGTGGTAAATCAGGAACAAGCTTTGGAACTCGTACAAACATTTTTCAAACAAAAAACCCCGTCTTTGTAAGAGGGGTAGGGGAGAAAGAACTTACTTTTTGACGCCAGACTTGGCAGACGCGATCTGCTCGACCATGGTAGTCGGCTTGATGCCTGCCAGAATGATGGCCATCGCCTGATCGTCGCTGAAACCTTCTTCCTTCAAGGCTTTGAACATGCGTCCAAATCCTTTGGCACGCACTTCAGCGACCTTGTTCAGCTCACTGTCGAGTCCAAGCAGAACCTCGGCAAAGGTGCCGACAAGCAGCTTGAGAAACGGGCCCGCAACGTCTTTGGTGATTTCGGGGACTCGGTCTTGAAGAACCTGAGCAATGCGCAAGAACTTGCCGAAGTCACCCTTTTCGATCACGTCACGCTGGATTTCCTGGATTGCTTCGTAGGGCAAAGCTTCCATCTAGATATCTTCGATGCGCTTTTGACACGCTTCAGCCGCAGTGATCTGGGTCCTGATGTTTTCGATTTCTCGATTGATATTCTCGATTTTTGACTGTTCCTCTGAAGCGCGCTTTTCGAATTCTGTCTGAGCCTCGGGAGTGATTGTTCCAGATTCACCTGCCAAGTTTCTTTTCAGACGTTGGATGCGATATTCAATTTCCTCTTTCTGTCGATTGAGACTTTGAATCCCGTTTCGCAATTCGCTGATGACACTGGGGCTTCGATAGCCGTCTTCTTTGGTAATGACCTCGATCTGAGCTTTGAACTCAGCGATTCGATCTGTATCACCTTGGGTAAAGATCATCAAACGTTTGGGTTCGTTCGAAGTCGAGTCACTCATGAATCTCTCCTTGGGCTGGATGAAATGCCAGCCGGGCGAATTTAGATGATTATATAGTTTTTGTCAATGCGTCAGTATAAAAATACAGCCTATTCGGCTGTATTTTCTTGGTTTAATTTGACCTTGATCATGTTTTTGGAAAGTCCTGGATCGGCGGTTCCCTCGGATTCTTTCATGACCATTCCGATGAAGAATTTAAGCAGTTGTTCTTCGCCGGCGCGGTAACGAGCAAGTTCGGCTGGATGTGATTCGACGACTCGGTCTACGATCTCGGCAAGAGCTCCGGCATCGTCCATTTGTCCGAGTTGGGCGTCTTCCATGATGTGGGAAGGATCGCTTCCGTCATCGAGCATTTTATCGAGCACTTTGAGTCCTCCTGCATTATTGAGTTTGTTTGACGCAAGAAGGGTAATGAATTCTGCAAAGTTTTCTGGAGAGATTTTCATGGTTCGCACGTCGATTCCACGTTGGATCAAGAGTCCGCCGAGTTTTGAGAGCAACCATCCTGAGACAAGTTTTGCAAGACGAGCTTGTTCTTTTCCAACGAGATTTCCTTCCTCGTCCTCCATTTTTGGAACATTCTCAAGCCACTCACCAAGTTCAGAAAAGACATGCTCCGTGAAGTCGGCAAGTGCAGGATCTTCACAAATTTGTCGCGCGTCTGAAGGTTTGAGAGCGTATTCTTGAACGAAACGTGTACGACGTTTTGCAGGAAGTTCAGGAAGAAGTCCTCGCATTTCGTCTGCAAGGTCTTTGAGTTCAAGGGCTGGAATATCTGGCTCAGGGAAGTAGCGATAGTCAGCCGCACCTTCTTTGGTGCGCTGATCTTCTGTCATCTGTTTTGCATCATTCCATCCACGGGTTGTGGAAACCATTGGGGGCGTTCCTGCTTCCCAAAGTTTTGTTTGACGTTGGATTTCGTGTTCAAGCGCGCGTTCAACGTGGCGGAACGAGTTGATGTTTTTGACTTCTGTTTTTGGATAGAGGGTTGGACTGAGCGGAACTCCGTCATCACCAGCAGGACGAAGGGAAATGTTTGCATCACATCGCAAGTGTCCTTTTTCCATGTCGGCGTCAGAGACACCAAGATAACGTGCAATGAGACGAAGTTCTTGGAGGAATGTCTTTGCCTCAAGCGGAGATTTGAAATCCGGTTCTGTAACGATTTCAATAAGGGGTGTTCCACCGCGATTGAAGTCAACGTACGTTTTGCCGTTTTCTGCATGCACGTTTTTTGCAGCGTCTTCTTCCAAGTGAGCACGGGTGATTCCAATGTGAGCGATTTCTCGCAAACCTCCTGGAACGTCAATATCAAGATGTCCGTTAATGGCAATCGGAAGATCAAACTGAGAAATCTGGTATCCCTTTGGGAGGTCAGGGTAGAAATAGTTTTTGCGATCAAACTTGGAATGCTCGGCAATTTCACAGTTCAGGGCAAGTCCCATCAAGATACCGTAGCGCACAGCTTGCTCATTGGTAACCGGAAGAACACCTGGATTTCCAAGACAGATTGGGCACACGTTTGCGTTTGGAGAAACAGCGGTATTGTGTGTGGCACAGCTACAAAACATTTTTGTCTTTGTTTTGAGCTGAACGTGGATTTCAAGACCAATGACAGGGGCGTACTTCATAGAGACTCGACTTTATCCAATTTGAGGTTCTGTGACAAGGGGTTTTTCTAACAGTTCTGATTTGAATGAGAGGTAAAATTTCGTAGCGTAAATCGATCCAATCGGAATAACAAAGAGCTGTCCAATAGCATTGATTGCGGTGATCCAGACAGGCTCTTGTTCTGAGGTAAACAAAGATAAAACGTCTTGTCCGGTTGATTTTGCAATGAAAACAATGATAACGCTTGTAATAAGTGTAAAAACAAGTCCGATGAGCATAGGAACGCCAATCATCCCAAGAGCAACATACCAATAGTTGCCTTTCACAAGTTTTTTGCTATAAACAAGCGCTTCCATGCCGTGTTTATCGTCTAGAATCACACTGATTTGAGCAAACGTGTACCAGACAATAAAGAAAAAGAGTGGAATGACCAGCATGACGAGTCCGCCAATAAAAAGAAGGAGTTGTAAACCAGCAACGACAAGAATAGCAGGAATTTGTTTGAGAGAGGTGGTCTGAATGGCTTCAAAGTCGATTGGAGTGTCTGATTCGAGTTTTGTAGCAAGATGAACAAGAATGACAGAAATCCAAATAATACCGATGGTTCCAAGAATAACAAGAAGGAATGCTAACAATTCAGCTGCACCAAACATGTCGCTTTTTGGTGCAAGATCAAGCAGAACGATTCCGAGCGTTGGAATGAGAATCCACGCGCTGTAACCAAGGTAGATAGATGAAAACGATCGAAAGTGGTTCAGACTTTCCTTCAAGATCAAGAGGGGTCGTTTCATAGAAGATTAGGATTCTTTAAGACTCTTCAATAAGAGAATGTCGGAAAGGATGATGAGTGGCTGAATAAGAATAGCCGCAAGAATAGGGATCACACTGTCTGTGTAAGAAAGCAAACGTGCTTGCAAATCAAGATTGAGTCCGCTTACGCCAGAGAAGATGATCGTGAACACAAAATTCAATACCCAGATAATAATGACTCCAAACAAGAGGAATAGAATTTTTGGAGCAATAATACGAAGCATGACAGACCAAAAACGCTTATCGATGAGTTTGCGACTACTCATGAGAGAAGGTTTGATTTTTTCGTCGTCTTGTACAACGAGGTAAGAAGCAAAGTAATACTGGATACCCCATCGAATAGCTAAGTAGGTAGAAACAAAAATGCCAAGGGCAAGCAAGATATTTGAAAGAGAAAGAAAGGTGTCGTTTTGAAGGATGAGACTGATGATTCCAAGGATTCCTGCGGGTAAGAGGGGAATGAGTGCAGCAAGGAAGATAATCATCAGATACATGAACGAAATGAGAATGGCAGGAAGAAATCGCGTTTTGATTTCACTCAAAGAGCGTTTTACAGCGGCACCACGACTTGAAAGGATGGAAATAGACATGCGGATAATCCCTACAAAAACAATCGTGTTCATGATTGGGGCCACAATAAACGAGGTGAAGGCATAAAGAGCAATGCCAAAGGTTTCAAGTTGAGTGATGTCTCCTGTGTTTAAAAAGATTTTGCTGGCTGATGGATAAAAAGCAACAGCAATGACGTTCAAGATGGCAACGATCATTGTCCATCCAGAAATGCTGATGAGCGGAATAAAATTTTCACGATAACGTTCCCATGTTTGGTCAATAAGCTCGCCCATGGAAAGAAGTTTTGTTGGCATACTAGCGTGTGTTCAAAAGATCGTTGATAAGAGTTTGAGTTCGAGTAATGGAATCGTGTATGGAACCACTGGTATCTAGTTCGTGAAGTGTTGTTCTGTGTGTTTCGAAGAGTTCTTTGAGCCAAGGTTCTTGAAAGCGTAGCTCTAGTTTTTCTAAAAAAGACAACTGAGCAAAGACGCCTTTTGAATCATCCTCACGACAATCAATCCGTTTACAGGCTTCCTGTGCAGAGATTTTTGTGAAGATAAGATGGTCAGGTGGATACTGTAAAGCCAGTTGATTTCCCGGAAGGGATTGAACTTCTTCAAGTGAAAGAGATGCGTCCATGAGTGGCTGATAGACAAGCGATGTACAAACACCTCGATCTTGAATGACGGTTTTGCCTGCCTCAAGCGCTGGGATAATCAAGCGTCGATACATGATTTCCCGATCAAGGGCAAACGCGTGAGCAAGTGATCGTCCACTGTAAGGCTTGTCCGTTTGAGACAATTCGTAGCGAATCGCCCGACCAATCCACGATCGTGTTGGTTCGTAGGTGAAGTAGAGATCTGCGTCAGGGAGTTGTTCAAAACGTGGGGGTTCAACCTCGTTCCAATCGTGAAGTTTGAAAACGCGATGGTTTTGCTCGGATGCCCATGTTTGAACAGCACGAAGAACCGTTGATTTTCCACTTCCGGCGATTCCATCAACCATGATGAAAAAGCCATTTCTTTCCTTGATTTCAGGCATAAGTATACCACGTTAGCCGGTTGATCCGAAGCCTCCACGACTTGGTGAATCGATTGAATCTTTGAGAGAAAACTGCGCGTGTGAAACAGGAATGAACATGCCTTGCGCAATGCGTTCACCTTTTTTAACCGTATAGGGTTCTGGTCCAATGTTATAGAGGGCAAGATGAAGTTGATCTTCTGGTCCACAATAATCCTGATCGATAACCCCGATACCATTTGCCATTTGAATAGCTTTATTTGCGTTTGAAGAACGAGCAGCAAGAATAAGCACATGATCTTTTGGGACACAAACAACGAGCCCTGTTTGAAATTTCACGATTTGGCCGGGTTCTATCGTTTTTTCTTCGATGACAGCAAGATCGAACGCTACGGCACCAGTTGTTTTGTATTGAGGGAGGGTTGCGTCAGGATGAATAAGAGAGATGTCCACAGGGATATTCATAATGCGTGTATTTTATCGAAAAATCGTTGGTTTGGAAAACGTCTGTTGTTTGCTAAAGTGTGGAGGTATGACAAACTTTGATCGTGTTTATTTAGACGCACTTGGTCGTATTTATCGTGAAGGTGAAACTGTTGAGAGTCAGAGGACAGGATATTCAACACGAGCGCTTCCAGGACTGACGTATGAACTGAGTCCTGCGACCGGGTTTCCCTTGCTTACCGTACGTAAGTTGTTTCCAAAATTTTTTTGCGCTGAAACGGTTTGGTTTATCGCAGGGCATAAACACGCAGGATTTTTACAGCAGTTTACCAAGGGTTGGGATTCGTTTTTAGAAGAAGACGGTACGGTTGAAACGGCTTATGGCTATCGATGGCGTCATCATTTTGGACGAGATCAACTGTTGGATCTTGTGGAACATCTACGTGAAGAACCAAGTAGTCGACAGGGAGTAGTGATGATGTGGGACGCAACCAGCGACGGTCTTCGCGCGCCAAAAAAGAAAAATGTTCCTTGTCCATTTTGTTTCACAGCAAACATTATCGGAGGCAAACTCAATGTGCATCTTGTGGTTCGATCAAATGACATGGTACTTGGCAACCCAAACGACGTGGCGGATTTTGCCTTGCTTCAAGCGATGATTGCACAAGAACTCGGAGTAAACATTGGAAAGTTGACCGTCTCTATTTCACACGCTCACATTTACGAGAATCAATTCACAGCCGTGGAAGATATTCTTTCTCGAGAGGTTGTCCAGCATCCAGAGGTAGAATGTCGATTGCCAGAACGAGCTTTTCAACGCGCCTTGGAAGCAGATCCACAGCTTGTCGAAGAATTGGTAGAAATGTTTCAGTCTCAATACACACCCGGTGCCCCTATGATTAAGATGCAAATCGCCCTATGAAGATTATTTTGATCGCGGCCATGTCCGTTAACGGCATGATCGCAGAAACAACGAGTCAGTCCTCACTTGTGTGGACGTCCAAAGAAGATACAAGATTTTTCATCGAGAAAAGCAAGGAGTCTGGCGTGGTTGTGATGGGGAAAAATACGTTCGACACGATTGGAAAAGGATTGCCTGGGCGAGAGATCGTGGTGATGACCTGGAAGCCCGAGGAACATGAACCTGTCGAGGGAGTTGTCTTTACAAACAAGCTTCCAAGAGAAATCGTGGATGAATACAAAACAAAAGGCCAGCAATCCATGGTGATCGCTGGCGGTTCTGCAACGTATAGTGCGTTTATGGGGGAGGGGCTTGTAACGGATCTTTATCTCACAGTTGAACCTGTTTTTTTTGGAAGTGGCATTCCACTTGCAAGCGGAATCGGAAGAACAGATTTGCAGTTTGTGGAGTCCGTGATGTTGAATGATCAATCGATTATGCTCCATTACCAAGTTATTTAAGTTCGTAGACATTGCTGATTTCGCGATTTTCTTTGAAGCCCTGGATAGAACTTGCATATTGTTGTGCAAGTTTTTTGTTTTCGTTCAATAAGAACTGATATTCTTTGCTTGTTCCATGTTCAGTTTTCATGGCTTGCAAAATAGCATGTCGTCGAATGAATTGATCGTATCGTGCTGTTTCTGCAGCAGAAATCTTCTCACCATCTCCCGGGACATAGGTTGCTGCATAGGTTCTTGCAGCCGCATCGATTTGTTCTCGAGTAAGACCAATTTCACCTTCAATGCGAGTTCTGGTGATTTCTTTGATTTTAAGGGATTGATCGTCAACTCCTTTTACTGTGCCGTCTAAGTTGTGTTCGAATTTCATGTTACCACTTTGAACATGAATGCTAGTAAATTGTTCCAAAGGAGCAGAGACTTGAGCTTCGATGATTCGCATACTTTCCGCTGTGGTAGAACCTGGATGT
>CALRGL010000022.1 GCA_943357275.1 Candidatus Uhrbacteria bacterium RIFOXYB12_FULL_58_10
AAATAACGGGCGGATAAGAACCCGTAGGGTTCGATGCAGGAGTGAGAGAGGAGTACCTAAACCAAAGGTTTAGGTACTCCCGAACGAACGAGTGCAATCTGGGCACAGCCCAGATTCCGTCCGAAATTCCTCTTTCTCCAAATTCCTCAAAATAAAAAGACCCACCCAAGGGTCTCAGAAAAGAAGAACGAAGAGCGAAGAGCGAAAAGAATCAGAACAGCCGAGCAGGCTTCGGTGGCCGTTTGGCCGAGCGCTTGTGAGTCCCAACGGACTCGTGAGGATCTTGAGGAAGGAAGCGATCGTCATTGTGACGACTGTGTACAATCTGCTCTTGAAGCAGATTGGTTGGAACTCCCAGGAGGGAAGCCGCCATGCGAATGCTCACGTGACCGTGATCTGGGTCACTGAAGAGATCCGCCCATTCCTCAGCATCAAACTCAGGAAACAACATGTCTTTCCCCTTCACATTTGAGGGCACGTTAAAAATAACACATGAGCCTGATTTGTCTAGATAAAAGAAAAAGCGACAAAATAAAAAAGAATAATTGATGATGGTGGCCTGGAGTGGAATTGAACCACTGACCTTGGGCTTAGAAGTCCCCTGCTCTATCCAACTGAGCTACCAGGCCGTCTTAATCAATTATTCTCTTTATTTCTGAATGAACTACCAAAAAGATAGTCTTTTTCTTCTCTTTCGTCAATCTTCTCTTGTCTTTCCGTGGAACTTTTTATACACATCATGCATATGTTGGTTGGTAATATGCGTATAGACTTGTGTGGTTGTAATCGATTCATGTCCAAGCAGAGATTGCACGGATCGAATATCAGCTCCGTTCATCAGTAAATCTGTTGCAAAGGTGTGTCTGAGCGTGTGTGGAGTAATTTGCTTGGTAATTCCCGCTGTTCTTGCATATCGCTCTACAATTCTTTGAATCGATCTTGGAGTCAGTGGCCCACTGTCACTTCGACCAATCTTGGCTCGATCGTGGGAAACAAACAAATACGAAGAAATATCATGTCGCTTTGCTAAGTATGTCTCAATTGAATCTTTTGCGGTTCCAGAAAGAAAAACAATGCGCGGTTTATCGCCTTTTCCTCGAATCGTAAATTCATCTCGTTTTAAATTCACTCCTTCTATTTCTAGATTCGCAAGTTCACTCACACGCAAACCCGTTGAAAACAACAATTCCAAAATGGCTTTATCACGAAACGCAATCAGATCAGATCCCAAAAGAAACGGCTGTGCAAGTAAACGATCCAATTCATCTACTTCCAAAAATTCAACGATTCGCTTGGATTGTTTTGCAAGTTCAATTTGTTCCGCGGGGAACGCATGAATATCTTGCTTCGCTAAATACTTCAAAAATGCACGAAGAGCAATCAAATGATAATTTTGTGTCGATTTTTTCAATGTTTCTTCCTCACGTCCTTCTTTAAGTCGATTCAACCAAAGACGATAGTTCTTGATCATCTCTCGATCAATTGCCTTAACCTCTGGATTTTTAGACCAATCTTCAAATCGGCGCAAATAAAAATCATAATTGCGAATCGTCAATGCAGATCTTCCACGTTCAACTTCCAAATACTCAAGAAAGTTTGTAATCAATGTATCAATTTTCATATCCACAGATATTATACGACACAATTCTTTACAACTCTATTTTATGATAAGCTAGTCCAGCTTATACACACCCTGTTCATAAGAGTTAACTCATTCAAATAAATACTATGGAAGAACAACAAATACACTCAGCTCCAACGTCTGCTCCAAAAGATCTTCTTTCAACGATTCCTTCTAAGCAAGCTTTCTGGATCGGTTTCGTCGCAGCCATCCTTTGTCTTGGAACACTTGGCTTTATCATTCTTGGAAGCCAATTGATGCGTGGAGGATCTTTTAACCTAGGCACAGGAGCGAAAGCTGCACCAATCGTTGTCGATCAAGGTAACGACGATTCAGAACCAGCTCCAACCGGCGCTGTTCCAGCAGTGAGTGACGAAGATCATATTCTTGGAGATAAAAACGCTCCTGTCACAATCATTGAATATTCCGATTTTGAATGTCCATTCTGTGGTCAGTTCCATCCAACCATGCAACAAGTCATGAAGGAATACCCAACGCAAGTTCGCTGGATCTTCCGACACTTCCCACTTTCTTTCCATCCAAATGCACAGCCTTCAGCAAACGCATCTGAATGTGCAGCTGAACAAGGAAAATTCTGGGAATTTGCTGATCAAATGTTTGCAAATCAAAAAGGTCTAAATGATGAGTTCTACAAGAAAGTCGCTGGAGACTTGAAACTCAACATGAACCAGTTCAACACCTGTCTCACTTCTGGAAAATATAAGGACAAAGTAGCAACACAAGCACAAGAAGGTGGTGCTGCAGGCGTTTCCGGAACCCCAGGATCCTTCGTTATTGGTAAAGATGGATCCGCTGTTCCTATCCGAGGAGCTCTTCCATTTGAATCTGTAAAAGCAGCGATCGACGCAGCTCTTGCAAAATAACGACTCAAAAACAAGGTCTCAAGACCTTGTTTTGTTTTTCCCACTGATTCTTTTGACAAAAATCAGCTATTTCGCTATGATTTGCCCATAAATCATCCAGGCGTTGATTCGGTTCCGGGCCCTGAGCTGCCCTTACTTGATCAAACGCACGAATTACTCTTTTCTATGCTCACACAAAAGAAAAAACTCAAGATCATTGAGAAATTCCGCACCCATGCTTCCGACACAGGTTCACCACAAGTTCAGATCGCTATTTTGACAGCTGAGATCAAAGACCTCACAAGTCACATGCGCGATCACAAGAAAGACTTCTCTTCACGACGAGGTCTTATCAAGAAAGTGAGTGAGCGACGACGTCTCCTCAAATATTTGGAACGTGAGGAACCAAAAGAAGCGGACAAAATCAAAAAAGAACTTGAGTTGAAGTAGTATTTATAAACCCCGCTATTCCTTAAGTGAGTAGCGGGGCTTTCTCTTTTTACATAACGCACCTAATTTTTCTATGTTTAAACATGCAAACCAACGCGTAGGCGTTTTCATTGATACTCAGAACATGTATTACAGTGCTCGTCATTTATTCGGTCGCAAAGTGAACTTTAAAAATATTGTTGAAGACGCGGTTTCTGGTCGACAACTCATTCGCGCTCTTGCTTACGTCATTCGGACAAAAGGTGCAGAAGAACGACCATTTTTCGAAGCTTTGCAAAAATCAGGAATTGAAACTCGAGAAAAAAATCTCATTGAATACGCTTCGGGACAAAAGAAGGCGGACTGGGATGTAGGACTCGCAATCGACGTCGTTCAAATGCTCGATATTCTCGATGTTGTCGTGATTGTCTCAGGAGACGGTGACTACCTTCCGCTGATTGAATACGTTCAGTCACGTGGACGTATCGCAGAAGTCATGGCGTTTGGCGAAACAACCAGTTCTCTTTCCATTGATTTCTGTGATGACTACATCGATCTTTCACAAAATAAACGTCGCTACTTGATTGGACCAACCGCAAAAGAAGGTGAAAAAGAAACCGTTGAAAACATCAAACTTGATGATGATCGACTAGAGCCAAAGGTTGTTGAAGACGACGAAGACGATTTAATTCTTTCATTAGACTAATAACAAACACTTACGTAACGATCCTGTCCGGACGTTGAGATATCGAGACTACTCGACATCTTTGGCCAGGACAGGATCACTTTCTATGCCAAATCCAAAACGATTTGAAACACAGTGGGGCGGTAAAACGCTCACAATCGAAGTCGGCAAATATGCCAACCAAGCAGGTGGATCCTGCACCGTTCAGTATGGTGACACTGTTGTTCTTGCAACAGCTGTCATGAGTTCAGAAGTACGCGAAGGATTGAACTTTTTCCCTTTGCAAGTTGAGTTCGAAGAACGGCTCTATGCCGCAGGTCGCATCAAAGGTTCTCGCTTCATGAAAAAAGAAGGACGACCAACCGACGAAGCAATCCTCACAGCACGCTTTATTGATCGCGCCATTCGACCACTCTTCGACGATCGAATGCGAAACGAAATCCAAGTTGTTGTCACAACACTTGTATTTGATGGAATCAATGATCCTGACGTTCTAGGTCTGATCGGCGCAAGCTGTGCCCTTCATATAAGCGAAATTCCTTGGAACGGTCCGATCGGATGCATCCGTATTGGCCAAGTTGAAGGGGAATGGGTCATTAACCCAAGTTACGAAGCTCGAGAAAAATCTATTCTTGATCTTTCCTTTGCTGGAACAGACAAGATGGTCATCATGGTAGAAGCAGGTGCAAAAGAAGCCCCAGAAGAAACCATTCTTGAAGCCTTCACCTTTGGACAAAAGCATCTTTCTGCTCCAGTAAAATTGATCGAGGAAGTTCGCGCCTACGCTGGAAAAGAAAAAGTGAATCCTTTTGTCCTCGATACAGAAGAAAAGAAAACAGCTGAAGCAGAAAAGCAAAAGGTTCGCGATTTGGTGACACCATTTATTGCTGAGCAAGTAAAACAATTGTTTTACTCAACACCACAAGCAACGAAATCTGATCGCACAAAACAAAAAGATGAACTCAAAAAACGCACAAAAGCTTTTTTGAAAGAACAGGGAATCGAAGAAACACTTTTTGGAGCGGGAATGGAAATGGTCAGCGTTGTTCTTGATCACGAAGTTGCGCGATTCATTATCGAAGAAGATAAACGCGTTGACGGACGAGGCAACGACGAAATCCGAAACTTGTTTTCAGAAGTCAGTGTGCTTCCACGTGTTCACGGATCTGGTCACTTTATGCGAGGTGAAACACAAGTGCTTAGCGTTGTAACACTTGGCGCGCCAGGCGACGAACAGACACTCGACGGCATGGA
This sequence comes from Candidatus Uhrbacteria bacterium RIFOXYB12_FULL_58_10, assembly GCA_943357275.1. Taxonomy (GTDB): domain Bacteria; phylum Patescibacteriota; class Patescibacteriia; order UBA9934; family GWF2-40-263; genus CALRGL01. Next base: position 4,853 of record CALRGL010000022.1, read on the forward strand.
ACTTGTTGGAAAGAAACGTTACTTCCATCACTACAATTTCCCTCCATTTTCCGTTGGTGAATGCAAACCAATGCGAGGACCTTCACGACGAGATATTGGACACGGTGGCCTTGCAGAAAAAGCACTCGAACCAATGTTGCCAGATAAAGAGTCCTTTCCATACACCATTCGTGTTGTTTCCGAAGTGTTTGGATCAAACGGTTCAAGTTCCATGGGATCAACTTGTGGATCAACACTCGCTCTGATGGACGCAGGAGTTCCAATCAAAGCTCCTGTTGCTGGTATCGCGATTGGACTTGCATCACTTGGAAACAAATGGAAAGTCATTACAGACTTACAGGATCTAGAAGATGGAGCTGGTGGAATGGACTTTAAGATCGCAGGATCAAAGACTGGAATCACGGCCATTCAAATGGATACAAAAACAGAAGGTCTTACAAAAGAGATCGTCGAGGAAGCAATCATGCGTGCAAAATCAGCTCGTTTGCGAATCCTTGATCAAATGCAAACAGCCATTGCTGAACCTCGTGCAGATCTTTCTCCTTATGCTCCACGTATTATTTCAATGCGTATCAATCCTGAACGTATTGGCGACGTCATTGGAACGGGTGGAAAGATTATTAACGAGATTATCGCTACAACAGGCGTTACAACCATCGATATTGAAGACGACGGACTCGTGCTCATCACTTCCATGAACGCAGAAGGCGCACTCAAGGCAAAAGAAACCATCTTCAATCTCACACGAGAAATTGTTGCAGGTGAAATTTTCAAAGGAAAAGTCACTCGCATCATGGATTTCGGAGCGATTGTCGAGTTCATGCCAAAGAAAGATGGAATGGTTCATGTTAGTGAAATGGCTCCGTATCGTGTTGACAGCGTGACAGATATCGTCAAAATGGGGGATGAAGTGTTCGTAAAGGTTCTCGAAGTTTCTGAAGGACGCACTTCACTTTCGATGAAGAGCGCGCCTGGAAACGTTTTTCCGGAGAAAAAGCCGTCTGCACCAAGACCAGAAGGTCAGCGTGATAGTCGACCAAGTTCTGGAAGACCATCAGGACCTCCACGACCACGAGCACCATTTGTGCCACGATCTACGCCAAAAAACGATAGTTAAGCAGCATGGCTAGGCTCAACATACAACTTTCAAGACATGGACACACAACAACCCGCCGGCCTCGGTGGGTTGTTTGGATTCTGGGTGTCTGTGTGTTGGGATTTATCTTTCTTCAGCTCACAAGCCATTGGTTTTCTCGATCAGAATTACTCATTGCCACACCAAACGACACGCAACTGATTTTAGAGTTCCACGCCACGCCACGCTATCAGCCGTCCATACAGACTCTCTTCCAAACAACCCCACTCATTTCGAATCGAAGCATCACCCTTACTGATCTTCTCCCATCAATGCGAGGAAAATTTGCCATTTTTGTCTTAAACAATGGCTCAACAGCTGTTGCGCTCAAAACAAAAAAAGAGCTGTTACCAACAGAACTCCTTGATGCTCATCGAATCGTTGTCCAAGACATTTCACCTTCTGTTTTCCTTCTCAGCGAAAAACTCCTTCCAGTTTCACCAATCAAACCGAAAGGGAGTTTACTTTCTTGGATGGTCCCAGATCTTTTTGGAACTAGAATCGGAACGATTCGATTACCAAAGGAGGATGTGTTTGGATCCATTAACCTTTCTGAGTCCACACTAAAACTCACTCTGGCAAATCTTATCTTTACCCCACTTAAACACTCACTCCCAACGGAGACAACTTCTTACTTGTCTACACAAGTGTTGCCAAACACGGTTATTGACGCTCTCTTAGACAACTCAACAAACGCTGATTTACTCAAACAAGCTTTTTCAAATCAATCATGGGTCTTTTTAACAAAACATAATGAATCAAAAGGAGTTCTTATTTGGTCAGAAAACCCTCTTGTCTTTGACCGAGAACAACTTATGAAACAATTAAGTGCAAACTTAAATCCCAGCATTCTGGAAAAAACTCTTCAAGACGGATCCATAATCAAAGAAATCGTGATTAATCCAGATCTTGGTTCTATTGAAGAAGTCACCATTCAAGGAAAACTTTTTTTGCATTCCAAATCAGAAAAAGGGGAAGAATTCTATCTAAGCAAGGACGGGGAACTGCTTTTTGCAAATAATGAGATAGATTTACGTTCATTTTTAGATGGAAGTGGGGACAAACCCCAGAAATTCTGTGGATCTAACCTACTTGGAAGCACAACAACAAGCATTCTAACGGACGAACAAACCATTCTGAACCACGAAAGCCCATCACTTGTCCGCACAATCTTTCAAGAATTCACAGCAATTGGTGCAAAAACACGAATAAATTCAGTCGAATTCACACTGTGTCGATAACTGTGGATAACTTATGTATAAGTGGATGAATAAGTGGATAAGTTTTTGATAACTTGTGTCTGCGTATGTGCAAAGTCTTAAACGTTTGCTGTTCTTAGCTGAAATTAGCGAATAGTTCCAAATTGACCAGAGGGTCAATTTTTGGTATCCTGAGGTTGTGAGAATCCCATCTGCGGATGATCACTTCGTACCTTTTATCTGACTCTAAGGAGGTTATCTTCATTCGCATGTTTTTTGCGATTGCACACATTGTTGTTGCAATAGAGAAACTTCCGTTCTCTCTACTGTTCTGATTTCTCAAAACAAAAACAAAATCGAACAGTCGGTTAGCCTCGATCTATGTTGATTCTATGCAATCAACCTGGGGTACAACCATAGAATGGTAGAGTGCATGAGTAATTCCATCTCGAGGAGAGTTGCGTACTGTTTTTATAGGATGTCGAGTTTTGTGCCCCAACAACTTGGGACCTAAAACCCGACGTCTCAGTGAGAACAGGACAAAACACCATTTCCTCTCTTGAGGGCAAGCGCTTCTTGGTTATCTTCACTTGTTTTGAAGATCGCCAGCAACTGCTTGCCCTCTTTTTCTTTTTACCAAAAACTGCTAAGCTTACAGCACTTAATTGAATACCTATGGATGCTACTTTTCTAGAACAGATGAAAGAGAAACTTCTTCAGGAGAAAAAAAATCTTGAAACAGAACTCTCAAAATTTTCCCATCGAAATCCTCTTTCAACGGATACGAATTTTGAAACAGATTTTCCAAACTTAGGCGACAAGGAAGACGAAAACGCTTCTGAAGTTGCTCAGTTTTCCAACAATCTTTCCCTGGAAGATGAGCTTGAGAAAGCCTTACGAGATGTAGAAAAAGCACTTGAACTCTTTGCGTCAGGCAAATACGGAAAGTGCAAATACTGTAAAATGGAAATTGACGAACGTCGACTTATTGCTCGACCAACATCAACCTCCTGTATCCAGTGTAAAAAAACATTGACGCAAGAAGTGTGAAATCAAAAGGCTTTTCTATCTATTGGTATTTGATCCCTATTTCAATCATTGTTCTTGTAGACGAATGGTTGAAATTTCAGGGACTCACAAATCTTCCTGACGAAGGAAGTGTTGTGAATCCAAATTGGATTGATTTTGTGATTCATAAGAACTATGGTGTTGCGTTTGACTTACCATTTCGACAAGAACTGATTATCCTCATCTCTTTGGTGATTGGATATGTCTTGCTTCAAACAGCGGTAAAACAATTTCACAAACAGCCAGCGATTGCCTTTTCTTCACTTGTGATCACGATCGGCGCGCTTGGAAACTTGTATGATCGTCTCGCTTACGGTTTTACTGTCGACTACATCTTGATCTTCTGGCGATCAGCGATTAATCTCTCAGACGTGGTCATTATCTTTGGAGTTCTTCTACTGCTCATGAGTTCAAGAAAAAAAAGCATGCTCCACGAAGGGCATGAAACACATTTCTAGATTGACAAGCGGTCTTAATTTGCTAAACTGTTTACGAGTAATGAAACCTTTCGCACACGCGGGAGGTTTTTATGTTTCAAGTCACATCATCAACGATTGTCGGAATCCACGCACTACCAATCACCGTGGAAACAGATATTTCTTTTGGAATGCGCTCATTTACGATAGTCGGTTTGCCAGACACAACCGTCAAAGAATCGCGCGATCGTATTCGTGCCGCCTTAAAAAATACTGGATGCACGTTTCCTCGTGGAAGAATTACCGTGAATCTCGCACCAGCGGACATTAAAAAACAGGGTCCTGTTTATGACGTTCCGATTGCGATTTCTTTACTCATTGCAAGTGGTGAAATTCCACGAGACACCATTCAAGATGCTCTTTTTTTAGGAGAACTCGCGTTAGATGGAACAATCCGCTGCGTAAATGGTGTCCTGAGTGCCGCTCTTATGGCGCGGAAAGAGGGGAAGACGCATCTCTATCTTCCAAAAGATAACGTACAAGAAGCGTTGTGTGTAAAAGGACTCACGGTGTTTGGTATCGATGAACTCAGCACGCTCATTGATCATTTAACAAAACGTTCAACTATAGAACCTTCCATCAAATCCACACACCCAGTCGAGTTGAAATCACACTTTGATTTATTTGATATTCGCGGACAGGAATTAGCAAAGCGCGGACTAGAAATTGCCGCAGCTGGTGCACACAACATCCTCTTTTGTGGCCCGCCTGGAACAGGAAAGACACTTCTTGCTCGCGCTCTTCCTTCCATCTTGCCCAATCTCTCTGAGACAGAAGCCATTGAAGTGACGTGTCTGCTTTCTGTGGCAGGTGAACTCCAGGGTCAACAAGGTCTTGTTCAAACACGTCCGTTTCGCGCACCACATCATAGTGCTTCGGCCGTTTCGCTTGTTGGTGGCGGGGCATGGCCAAGACCGGGGGAAGTTAGTCTTGCTCATCGCGGTGTGTTATTTTTAGACGAACTTCCAGAATTTTCTGGACACGTTTTGGAACACTTACGACAACCACTGGAAGACGGGCATGTCACCATTTCACGCGCCAGTGGATCTCTACAATTTCCAGCGCGCTTTCTGCTTGCGGCTGCAATGAATCCCTGTCCTTGCGGATTTCTCAACGATCCAAAACATGCCTGTACCTGCTCGCTTGTTCAAATTCAAAAGTATAAAAAGAAAATCTCCGGACCATTGTTAGATCGGTTTGATCTGACGATTGAGGTTCCAAATATCACGCTCACAGACTTACAAAATCAAACTTCATCTGAGCGTTCTCAAGATGTGTTGTCTCGAGTTGAACGCGCTCGTGAGCGACAAATGCATCGATTTGAAGACACCTCGATTCTTGTAAACAACGAAATACCACCGGACAAAATTTCTGCTTGGTGCAAGCTGAGTGTGCAAGCAGAAAGCTTGTTACAAGAAGCATTCACTCGCCAACGCTTGAGTGCACGTGGATATTTCCGAACACAAAAAGTCGCGCGAACAATCGCGGACTTAGATGCATCAGATTTGATTTTGCCACAACACATTGCAGAAGCACTTCAGTTCAAAGAATACTCTTTACAACAACACACCTGATCTACAAATAACGCGTCCAAAGATAACTCGTAAAAAGAACTCCGATCCAAATCATTCCAAGATGATCCATGAGTTTCATACGCTGCGTATACTGTTGCCAAGAATCCCAACCACCATACTTCCACGACCATCGTCGACCAAAAAACAGACAAGCAAAAAGAGCCACAAGACCAACGCCTGGAATCAAAGAAATCAAAAACCAAACATAGAGTCGAGAACCAAATGCCCATCCTTGGGTAAACAAAAGCGCACCTAAGGAAGGCGTTTTGAGATACTGATCTTGCAATTGCTCGTCAGGCACCATCACCAAATGAAACCCACAGCTTCCACATTTTTTATTCCACTCTTCAACAACCTTATGACACTGCGTGCAAACTTGATTCATACCTTTACAGTATAACAAAAGACAGGGCGATCTGCCCCGTCTCTGTTATCGAACGTAATCAAGCGGATTTTGGAACTTTCCATTTTTAATGACTTCAAAGTGCAAGTGCGTTCCGGTTGATCGACCGGTTGTTCCTGTTTTTCCAACAGCTTGACCAGCCGTCACAACATCGCCCGTCTCAACGATAATTTTTGAATGGTGAGCATAGCGAGTTTTGTAACCGTCTCCGTGGTCAACTTCCACCGTAAGACCATAGCCATTTCTCCACCCAGCGTACGAAACAACACCGTCGCGTGCTGCATAGTTATTGGTAGAGTAATCTCCATCCACATCGATTCCTGTATGTTTCCAACCATAGTACTGCGTAATGACGTGCCAATCTGTAGGCCAGATCCATCCTGAAACGGCCACACTCTTGCTTGGCGGTACAAACAAGTTTGCAACCGATGTCTTCTTTGGCGTTACAGCAGAAACCGTTGGAGGTTCTCCACCTGGAATAATCAACTCATCTCCAATAGAAAGTCGATCTGGTTTCAATGTCGTGTTTTCATCCAAAATTTCTTTTGTTGTCACACCATAACGACGAGCAATCGTAGAAAGCGTATCACCAGACTTCACGGTATGCATCACTCCATCACTCATCAAAATCTTCAACGAGTCTCCTGGACGAATTGTACTCTTAAAGGTCAGGTTGTTTGCCCACAAGATCGTACTCAAGTTAAGCCCAAACTGTTTTGCAATCCCACCAAGGGTATCTCCTTCTTGAATGACATACGTTTCAATCGTGTCTCGTGCTGGAACCGTTGGTCTAGATTCTGTGCGATCACTTCCTGTTTCTGGCGTCACGTAATCTTCACCGAGATAATTGAAATCAATATGAGAACGTGGATCAACGAGATTGTCAGAAATGTACCGTGAGGATGTTCCAAGAGAAAGAACACGATCTGAAACTTGAACGACATCGATGGTTTGTGTGCTGTCAGAGACAACCAACTGATGCAGGATACTCTTTTGTCCGACAGACTCGGCACGCACTTGGTGTGTTTGGATATTCACTCCAACCACAATGGAAACAAGAACGACAACCACAGCATGCGCAGCAAAACGATTTGTCACAAAAGAAAGAAGACGATGTTTGGTTGGTTTGATAATCTGACCCACCAAACGTCTCACAAAAAAGAACAGACGATACACAGGCACTCCTACAAAACGAACCAAAAACAGCCCCACGTTGTGAAGCGGTTTGATAAAACTGTGTACAACAGGACCCCCGTGATTTTTGACCCACATCAGGGTTCGCAAAAAACCAAGAGCTGTGCGCACGATCAATTGTTTGAGAGGGAGTTTAATAGAAATGATTATCTTTAAACATTGGTATTCTACGAAAAAAATGCGTTTTCGTCAATCAAAAAGATTTGAAGTTACCCAACGCTTCGTTGACAAACGGCACGATTTTTCCTAGGATACCAACGTATTTTTGCAAATTAACCACTCTATGAACATTACGACCTACGCGACCCTGGCGAGTTTGCTCGCACTCCTTTATGGAGCATATCTTATTCGTTGGATCCTTAAGCAACCAGCAGGAGAAGGCAAAATGAAAGGCATTGCTCTTGCTATTCAAGAAGGTGCTGCAGCCTACATGGCTCGTCAGTACAAGATGATCACGGCTATTGGTGTTGTTATCTTCTTACTGCTTGGTGTTGTCCTTGGATGGAATCTTGCAATGGGATTCCTCGTTGGTGCTGTTCTTTCTGGAGTCGCTGGTTTCGTTGGAATGAACGTGAGCGTTCGAGCAAACGTTCGTACAACCGAAGCAGCAAAGAAAGGTCTCTCTGAAGCCATGGATGTTGCCGTCAAAGGCGGAGCTGTCACAGGACTCTTCGTTGTTGGACTTGCTCTTCTTGGTGTGACTGTTTTCTACGCTGTCACAAAAGATGTGAGTGCACTTATCGGACTTGGGTTCGGTGGATCACTCGTTTCCATCTTCGCACGTCTTGGTGGAGGAATCTTTACAAAGGCTGCGGACGTTGGAGCTGACCTCGTAGGAAAAACCGAAGCTGGTATTCCTGAAGATGACCCACGTAACCCAGCGGTAATCGCAGACAACGTTGGAGACAACGTTGGTGACTGTGCTGGTATGGCTGCGGACTTGTTTGAAACATACGCGGTTACAACCGTAGCAACCATGTTCCTTGCTTCTATTGTCTATCCTGGAATGGAAAACGTTTTGCTTTATCCGCTTGCCCTTGGAGCTGTTGCAATCATTGCTTCTATCATCGGACTCTTCGCTATCAAGATCGGACCTGATAAAAAAATCATGAAGGCTCTTTATAAAGGCCTCATCGTTTCTGGTGTTCTTGCAGCGATTGGATTCTATCCAATCACCATGAACCTTCTTGCAAACCTTCCTGGTTCAAACGCAGAAGGAATCTATTACTGTGCACTCATTGGTCTTGTTGTCACAGCCCTCATGATTCTCATCACGGAATACTACACAGCAACAGAACATAAGCCAGTTCAGAATCTTGCTGCAGCTTCACAATCAGGTCACGGAACAAACATTATCGCTGGTATCGCACTTTCCGTGCGAGCAACGGTTCTTCCAGTGATCACGATTGTTGCTGGACTCT
>CALRGL010000023.1 GCA_943357275.1 Candidatus Uhrbacteria bacterium RIFOXYB12_FULL_58_10
GGCAAATGCGGATTTATCCTTAAATGCTCGTATGCGAAGGAGGAGAAATTGTTCTGTTTTGCCTTCTGACATAGATGGCGAAGCAAATAAGTTAATCTTACATTTGCAACGAATTGCAACGATTATACGCTAAAATGACAGAAAAATCAATGGAATAACCCGATTTTGCCCAATTTTCTTGACAAAATCCTCTTTTTTGGCTAGACTAGCGTTGACAAATCACTTGAAATTCCCCTATGAACGCACTCATTCGTGTCTCTGTTTCCGAGGCAGCCAAAATGTTTGGTGTGAGCCAACGAACCATCCGACGAGCCATTCAAGACCAGGAAGTAACCTACGTTGTGGTCCAGGGACGCTACAAAATCAACTTTGAATCGCTCATCCATTGGTCCCAACGCACCACGACCGTACGCAATAAACGCGATACCAACGGGATCGGGCAGTTTGTGACCAACTGGAAAATCAACAACAAACTCTTTTCGCCTAATCCAAAGGCGGTAAAAGAGGAAGAACAACCAACGATCTAATCCTATGCGGAAATTCCTAATAGGAATCGTGGTAGCCTCCCAGTTGTTATCCGCTCCCCTTTCCTACGCACAAACCAAAACCCCAACAAACGAATTCGTTCGAACAGCGAATTATTTTTTGATGTCTGGGCCAGTTCTCGACAAAGGTCTTTCTGTGTTATCCACATTTGATCTGATTGTCATCCCCGTTGAGGCTCAATTATACAACAAATCTTTTTTTGATCAGATACGCACACAAAATCCAGACATCGTGATCCTCGCTTACATGCCAACCGTCAGTTGGAATGATTTGTATTGGAATGACTCGCTTCACAAGTCTTTGTACGCTGGCATTCAATCCGATTGGTGGCTCAAAGACGCTGGCGGTCAACAAGTCAGTATTTGGCCAGGAACACGTGCACTCAATGTGACTTCTAGTTGGGCAGATTATCTTTCTCAATTTGTAAAAGATAACGTGCTTTCAACTGGACTTTGGGATGGAGTGTTTTACGATGAGGTTTCTTATCGACCAGATTGGAATCCTGGTTTTGTTCACATTGCAAAAACAACACGAGAACTTGTTGGCGACAAACCAGTCATCATCACAAACGGAAGTAGCGATGATGCGCTTGCACCGCATGTGAACGGTCGTATGTTCGAGTCCTTCCCTTCCACAACAGCATCTCTGCGTGACTGGAAGAACAACACGCTAGACTACTTACAAGAGCAAAAAGAAGTTGCTTACGATCCGATCAATATTATCAACGTCAACACAGATAACACAGGATTACAAAACGATTTTCAAAAAATGCGATTTGGAATCACCACAACCTTGCTTGGCAATGGATACTTTGGTTTTGACTACGGAACAGAAGATCATGCACAACTTTGGACCTATGACGAATACAACGCATATCTTGGCGCACCAAAAACATCGTTACAGTCAACGTTGAATCCGCAACAAACTGCTTTGACAACCGGTGTTTGGGAACGCGAGTTTGAACAAGGAAAAGTCATCGTGAACGCAACGGAAGAAGAACAAACCATTCAACTTGATGGAGATTTTGAAAAGCTCCATGGTTCACAAGATCCACTTGTAAATAACGGATCAATTGTTTCAGAGATCACTCTCAAATCAAAAGACGGAATCATTTTGCTTCGACCAATCGATGCAATCAACAACGCAACATTTGTAAACGGTTCGTTTGCACGCGTGTTTGATGCAAATGGGAAAACAAAACGTACAGGATTTTTTGCTTATGAAAAATCTGTTCGCGGTGGATCACAAGTCGTTCATTTCGATTTGAATCACGACGGAACATTGGAAACAATTTCTGCTGACGCAACGTATGTTTCGATCTCTCATAACAATGGAACACTTCTTGCAAAATTTGCACCGTATACAGATTCGTTTAAGAGCGGTGTCAACATTTCCGTTGGTGATTTAGAAAACGATGGATCCGTTGAAATCGTCACGGGAACAGAAAATGGTGGTGGTCCGCAAGTTCGTGTGTTTAATAGTGATGGAGTTCTCATTAACCCTGGATTCTTCGCTTATTCAAAGGATTTTCGAGGGGGTGTGAACGTAACCATTGGCGACTTAAATGGCGATAACATCAAAGAGATCATTACCGGAGCCGGCTTTCAAGGTGGTCCGCATGTTCGTATGTTTAAGAAAAATGGAACCTTGATCAACCCTGGATTCTTCGCGTTTGATCCTGCATTTCGAGGTGGAGTCAATGTAGCTTCTGCGGACGTTGACGGAGATGGAATCGATGAGGTCATCACAGCCCCAGGACTCGGTGGAAAATCCATTACAAAAATATTTAACCGTGACGGACATCTCAAATCAGAATTCACAATTTTTGAAACAAACAGTCGACAAGGTATGGAAATCACTGCAAGCGATTTAGACAACGATGGCAAAGCAGAAATCATCGGACTAAGTACGGACGTGTTTACGTTAAGTGGGTTTTAAAAGTTTATTTCAATCAGTCTGGTAGGCGCAGGCTTTAGCCTGCGTGCGTTTCAAAAATAAAGACACGCAGGCTAAAGCCTGCGGCTACCAACGAAATTACCAATGAAAGAAATTTCCATCAAACATTACTATGTCTCTCAACAAAGAAATCAGAAAAGGTATTGCTTGCGACAGCGTTGGTCATCCTCACTCAATTGTGGGACGAGCGATTTGTTTAAGCGTGCATCCTGGAAAAATGATGTTGTTTCCTTTCTTACGATGGTTTGAAAATCGCTACGACGGAAAATATAAACACGCAAAAATGATCTTTGCTGTGGATTTATTTTTAGTCGGTATCGCTCTCACACTTGCTGGTGTTGCTTTGTTTGCTTGGTTGAATCCATTCAAAACGTTTGCAGACAATATTTCTTTTGAAGCAAATGTTGCTCCAAGAGCAACTGTGATAGGTGCCCCATCGTCACTCACGATTCGATTTCGAAATGGCACAACAGAAGAACTACGTCACGCGCGGTTACATCTCAAATTTCCAAGTCACTTTATTTTGCAAGAATTCTCCCCAGACAATCACCCCGTTGTAGACAACGTCATTGATATTGGAACCATTCCTGTTGGAGGAGATGGGTCGATTCGTTTCAAAGGAATTATGCTTGGCAGTGTTCACGAACAACAAAACTTCGAAGCAGAACTTACATTTATTCATGGAACAGAAACAGAAATTCCTGGGACGAAAACCTATCAATACAGTTTCACCCCAACTTCATCCAAACTCGTACTCGCACTTCAACTTCCAAAACAGTTAATGGCGTTTCAAGACGTTGCTGGAACCATTTCGTACGAGAACACGAGCGATATTGACTTCCCTGAAATCACTATCTCTGCAACTTGGCCAGAAGGGTTTACCTCAAGCACAAATCAATTCCGTGTCCCATCTGTCAAAGCACATGCAAAAGGAATCATCCCATTTACCGGTCATCTTGGTGACGTCAAACAAGAAACGATTTGGACGTTTGATCCATCGTTTGTGTTTGACAAAGAACAGTACAAACAAGATGAACTCAAACACACAGCAACGGTTGTTCCCGCTCCACTCAGACTTTCACATAGCATCGACAAGTCATCACTTCAACCAGGATCAACTGCCACGATTCGTATCGACTATGAAGAAATCGGAACAACACCTGTTTCAAACGTCACGTTTGGTGTTGAATCCTTGAGTCCATTTTTTCCAAGCCTGGAAGTCATTTCACCAACGGTTTTCAAAACCATTAAACCCGGCGAACGAGGCTCTGTTGATCTTCACGTTCAACTTCGATCATCGATCAAACAAAGTGAAACAACGGTTTTCGAAAACATTTCGGTTGATACAAAAGCGGTTGCCCACTATTCCTTTGGAGAAGGATCTGAGCAACAAGTCACTTCAAAAGGCTCGATTGTAACCACTGCGTTAACCACTCCCCTTGTTTTTGAGTCATTTGCGCGCTATTCCACAGCTTCTGGCGATCAAATCGGTCGAGGACCACTTCCACCAAAAGTAGGAAAACCAACCTCCTATTGGATCTTTTGGAACGTGAATGGCACAACAAACTCGATTGAAAACGTCTCGATTTCTGGAGTTTTGCCTGAAAACGTTGAATTTACTGGAAAACAGAGTGCTTCTCAAAATGGCGGAGTTTCTTATGACCCGGGCACCAGAACAATCTCCTGGAAAGCCGACAAACTATCTCCAACCTTCTCCCCTACCAGCAAAATCGTTGGAATTGCCTTTGAACTCGAAATTATTCCAACCGCTGAGCAAATCGGCATTTCTCCAGTTTTACTTAAAAACACCACATTTACGGCCTCAGACTCGGTAACTGGAGCCATTTTGACCAGAACCCGACCGGACACAACCACCTTTCTTCCTAACGATGTTTTAGCCAAAAATAAAGGCCAAGCTCAGTAGGCTCCAAAACACCAATAAAGCCCATGTAATCGCAAAAAAAGGCTGAAAATTCAAGGTTTTTTCTTGTTGTTATCCCCATTGATCGGTTGACAAAATGCCGATTTTATGGTATCTTAGGACGTTATGAAAATCGCAATGATTGGGCAAAAAGGTATTCCAGCCCGGTCTGGGGGCATTGAACGGCATGTGGAAGAGCTCTCAGCCGAACTGGTTTCACGCGGACATGAAGTCCTCGTGTTTTGTCGCGCCTGGTACATCTGGCCAATTCGCAACCACCGTGGGGTTCGCTGTCTCAAAGCCCCTACGATTCAAACAAAACATCTTGATGCCATCGTTCACACGTTGACATCGATTGTTTTGGCTGCCCGTGAAAAAGTGGATATTTTCCATATTCACGGCGTTGGACCAGCCCTTCTTGCTTGGTTACCAAAACTCCTTCGACCATCAGCCAAGGTCATTGTGACCTTCCACTGTATCGATCGACATCACCAAAAATGGAACTGGTTTGCTCGTTTGATGCTTGGACTTGGTGAACGAGCCGCTGTGTATCTCCCAGACGCCACTATCACGGTTTCAAAAACCTTGGAGGCATACTGTCGAATGAACTACAGTGCAAACACAAAATACATTCCAAACGGTGCGCAAGTTCCGCTAGAAAGTGCGGATGCAAAACTTCTTGAACCACTTGGACTTACTCCTGGAAATTATCTTTTGTTCTGTGCACGTTTGGTCAAACACAAAGGTCCACACTTGCTTATCAAGGCGTGGAAGCAAATCCAAATGAAACGTCCAGAACTTATCAAAGGAAAGAAACTCGCGATTGTCGGAGGTTCAGCCTTTACCGACACGTACGTTGAACAATTAAAAAAACAAGCACAGGATGACGATTCAATCGTGCTCACCGGTACACAAACAGGTGACACCCTTCACAGCCTCTTCCTTTACAGCTACGCCATGGTTCACCCTTCAGAATCTGAAGGACTCCCTATTGCTGTGCTAGAAGGAATGAGTTATGGAAAATGTGTCCTCTCGTCAGATATTCCAGAAAACCTGGAACTGACACAGGAACATGGACTTTCCTTCCGACGTGGAAACGTTACGGAACTTGTTGAAGAAATGATCATGATGCTGGAACAACCAGATCTTGTTCATGCGGTTGGACAAGAAGCACGCAAATTCATTGCAACCCATTACGACTGGAAAGATATTGCGGAAACAACCGACTATCTTTACCAACTCGTCCAACTCGAACCTGGGTTCGAGGATATAAAAGTCTAAAATAAAAAACAACCGGTGAAAGCCGGTTGTTTTTTTATCGTAAGACTTCTTCGTAGATCTGTATGAGACGTCGATAATGATCTTCCACACGGAACTTCGTATCAAGGGCATGTCGTGCTCCTCGCGAAAGACGTGTTTGCAACTCTGAATCATAGAACAAACGCAGAACAGCCTCGATCCATCCACTCACATCATCTGGTTGTACCAACATACCTGTCACACGATCTTCCACAACTTCTGGAACACCACCAACATGACTGGCGATCACTGGTTTACCAGCAGCCATCGCTTCCAAAATCGTGAGTGGAAAAATCTCGTGTACGCGTGAAGGAACCAAAAGTGCAATCGCTCCTCGATAAAGCTCTTTCAACTCATCTCCATCGCGAAACCCAAGAAATTCCACGTTCCGTGCCCCAATCGCTAAGCGATGCAAATAATCCATTTGCGGTCCGCGCCCAACGATTTTAAATCGCACTTCTGGAAGCATCTTAGCGATCTTAATCACGGTCTGAACACCTTTTTCTTCACTCAGACGCCCTACAAATAAAACATATCCGTCATGATCATAGCGTGGCTCGATATCAGATCCATCGTATCCATACGGATTCACACGCAGTTGTTCGCGAGGAAACCCCCCTTTGATCATCTGGCGTTTCATATACTCAGATGGGCAAATAAACAAATCAATGTTTCTCTGATAAATCTTAAGCCAACGATGAAGCTTGAAAGAAAGAAGCTGAGCAAAACTTGCTGCATGCGAGCCTTTGTGAAACTTCAAATACGTTCCGCGCACGATTCCCAGATCGCGATAATCATTTCCACATCCATCTGCCCAAATATTGTATTGTGGTGAAATCAAATGATGATCATGAACGGTCATGACCGTTGGAACATGGTGATCTTTAAGCGTATCTAAAATGGAAGGAGAAATTTGCGTGTAGATGTTATGGATATGACATAAATTTGGTTTGGTGTGATGCACAAGCGAATCCATTTTGCGTCGTGCTTCAAACGAATACAACATGCGACTAAACGTTTTGAGCGCACCCATTCCAAAGAAAACAGTTTGCGTTTGAACGGGGCTTACAAAGTACTGATCTGACGTTGCGAGATTACTTTCATGCTTCATGGCAAACGGAAGAACGGTATGACCTTGTTTGGTTAGCCAATCCGAAAGGCTAAGCATATAACGCTCTGCCCCGCCTTTCAAAAAATAATATTTGTTAGCTTGAATAATCTTCATAATTATTCATTTTTGGTTTTTCCTAGAACAACCACAAACCCAGCGTACATCCAGAAATAAAACGCAATTGTTCTAATTTCAAAAAGAGTTGAAGTAAAGGCATTAAATGCAACAGCAATCACAAGCGCACAAAACCCTAAACAGAGTGCCTGTACAAACGGATCTTTCGTTAATTGATACGAACGAAATGAAGACGCAAATAGCCCAAAGATGATCCAAAGATACAAAATCATTCCGAGCGTTCCTAATTCTCCCCAAAGGGAAAACCAGTTGTTATCGATAAATCCTTCTGTTCCATACACCCCAAACGGCAATCCAGCTTTTTCATAAACAACGGTATTACGCAACGCCGCAGCCGCGCCTCCGCCGTATTGTCCTGGCCCCCATCCAAACACCGGAGCTTTCGAAACAATGTCCAGTGGAGTATGCACAAACCAAAACGTCCGACCAAGCCCGTAGTACTCCCCTGACCAACGTGCATAACTAAACGATTCAAAGAAACGTTCCGTAAGCGTCTGTCCAGAGCCTTCTGTGAGCAAAGAAACACGTAAACCTGAGGAACCTAAAATCAACAACAACGCTACAACAAAACCAACAAACCCCATGGCAACACGCTTATCTTTCTTTATCCAAAGTCCGATAAATAAAAATCCAAGGAGAAAAGCAAACCAAGAGGCACGAGAATACGTCAGAACAAGCGTTGGAAGTCCCAACAAAAAGACCCAGGGCAAGAGCGATTCAAATTGCTTTCCCCGTTGTTTGGTAAACAAAAATCCTGCAGCGATTAACAAAAAGACGTAGAGAAAATTTCCCAAACGATCATAACGACCAAGTGTGGCAAAAACACGTGAACCTGGATCCCAAAATTGATCGACTCCTTCTGTGAGCGTAATGGTTCCAAATGAATGTCCTTCGGAAGGAAGAAGGAACTTATCAAGCGGTTGACCAACAAACGATTGGGCAATTCCCAAAACAGCCTGAAACAAGACAATTCCAAACATCATCGAGGTAAGTCCACGAACAAACGCTTGAGAAGGCTTGAGTTGAACGATTAAAAAAAAGACTAAGACAAAACGTAAAATCTGACGAATCCCTAAAAGGGCAATCGAGACGGGAACAAAATTAATCAAAACAGATGCGATGATGCTTATGATCAGCAAGACCAGAGGTGTATCGGCAAACGTTGATTGGAATTTTATTTTTCCTGTGAAAAGTTGGATCAAAACAACAAAGGCAACAAGATAAATCAACCCTTCAGAGAAATAACGAGCGATAAGATAAACATCATCCGGAGCAAACTTTAACAAAAAGGATTCAAACGGAAGATAAATCGCGAGAAATCCAAGAATCAAAATTGGTCGCGTAAACACAACCACTAGAGCAATAAGAGAAACGAGTCCAGCAATCACGATTCCAGGAGAAAAAATTGACTGAAAAAGGATGAGTAAAAGAAGCAAACAAAAAAGACCTCCCACAAAAAGCTTTGTGTGCTCCTCTGCACGACGATACACCAGTCGCAGGTCGATCATAACGATTCTATTTTAACACAAAAAGAAAAAACGGCCTGTGCATCGTGCACAAACCGTTTGAGTTGACAGCAGAGCCTTCTACGGAACGAGTGTTGCCGAGAGTTCACCCACGGTATCGAAGCGATGACCGTCGAGACGATTCTGATTCTCGTCAAACGAAGCATTCATCTCATTCGAATCGACATACTCACCCGAGAAGTAGAAATCCCAGTCCCAATGCTCGAGCGTGACAAAACCCGACACCCACTGACTGTCGTACACCTCCCCCTCGATCGTCCCATGCTGAAGGCCGGGATAAACATTGAGGAAATCTCCGTCATAGGTGCACGTGACGTTTCCCATAATGTGTCGATCTTGTGCGAGCGAGAACGTGAACGTTGCCGTTCCCGTGCAGGCACCACTGGGGCGACCAAACACCGGATCACTCACGCGAATCGAGAACGGTCCTGTATAGGATCCCGCATCGATACAAAGTTCTTCGTTTCCAGGCGTTCCGTCACAATCGTGATCCACATTCGAACCACAGACCTCGGAGGCATGCGGGTAAATCGTAGAATCACCGTTGTTGCAGTCACCACTATCCCAGGCGATATTCTCAGGAAAGGCATCGTTAGAACACCAGATCACTGGTTCGTTCACGTCGCCCCACCTGTCTGCATCAAAATCCATATAACCCGTCTGAACATCCTTGGGATCCACGCTCATATCCGCAGCGTCGGTGAGTCCATCACAGTCATTGTCACGACCGTCACAAACTTCCGAACCGTTGGGATTGATCGTGTTGTTGTGGTCATCGCAGTCACGAACGTTGTCGACGTAACCCACCTGGGGGCATCCGTCCACACACACCTCGTCTGCTGCACCAAACCCGTCGTGATCTGCGTCCAAACACTTGCGCACCATCACATCCTCATCCACGTCTCCGTCGCAATCGTTGTCGAGTGCGTCACAGATTTCCGTGGCGAATGTGTTGATTGTACGACTGGAGTCATCACAATCCGCGTTGTTCTGCACAAATCCCAGAGGAGGCAGACAGGCATTCGTAGGAAGCGAATGTCCATCGCCTTCTCGATCACCATCGCGATCCGGGAAATACGCAAGCGTCACATCTTCATCCGTCTGCCCATTGCAGTTGTTGTCGACGAGATCACAAACTTCGACAGCAAACGGATTGATCGAGCTGTTTCGATCGTTGCAATCCGCTCCGTCAAGAACATATCCAATCGGCTGGCTACACGCACGACGCGTTCGAAGCGCGTTGCCAAAGGTGTCGGTATCGACATCCTGGTACCACGTTCGTGCATCAACGGCAGCTGCTTCATCGGTCTGACGATTGCAGTTGTCATCGATTCCATTGCACATCTCGGCTGCACCGGGATACACGGCAGGATTCAAATCATCGCAATCGTCCGAAGTGGCCGACATCCCCGCAGGGACGTGAGCACACACCCACACAGAACTCGGAGCCATCACACCATGACCGTCACCGTCGGCGTCCGTGAACACGTTCACACCAACCAGCTCATCGACGGTTCCATCACAGTCATTGTCAAGACCGTCACAGACCTCTGCTCGCTGATTGGGGTAGAACGTCGGATCTGCGTCATTGCAGTCACCTTCGTTCTCAGAGTATCCATCGCCATCGTCATCAAAGGCGTTCGTGCCTTCGTCGATCACACCATCGCAGTCATCATCCACGCCGTTTTCGAGCTCGGCATTGTTCGGATGAATGCTCCCAGCCGTGTCGTCGCAGTCCATGAGATTGTCGAGTGTGCTCGGTGGCTGGTTACAGGAAAAGACGACATTGCTGGCGTCACCGTATCCATCCTCATCCACGTCAGGCGCAAACCGCGAGCGCGTTGCGGGGTCAACCGTGGGATCTTCGTCATCGACGAGATTGTCACAGTCTTCGTCCGCATCATTTCCATCACACACCTCTACTGCATTCGGATTGATGTTCTCATCCTGGTCGTTGCAATCGTCATCGTTGAGCACGCGACGCACGTCTTCGAGACAGCTCAGGAATCCCGTTTCCAGGCCCCCGAATCCATCCCCGTCGTCGTCGTCATAACTCATCGTGAGAACACCCTCATCGGCTTCACCATTGCAGTTGTTGTCGACGTGATCACACACCTCCATGACGAAGGGGTGAATCGTTGCGTCGTTGTCATTACAATCACGGTGATCAAAGGTACGACCCGCAACAGGCGAACAGCTGAACTGTTCACTCGTAGGATCGCCGAACGTGTCGAGGTCCAGATCGGCATAGGTGGCGATTTGCACACCGTCGTCGATCAAACCGTTACAGTCGTTGTCCTCACCGTCACAGATCTCCATGCCATCTGCCTGAACGTCATTATCACCGTCGTCACAATCTCCAGCCTCAAGAAGATATCCCATCGGCTGGTCACATGCGTCAATCGTGACGTTCGGATTTCCTGCAAGGTCACCGTCTGCATCCTGATACCACACGGCCTCGTCGACCGCGTCTTGATCGATCTCTCCGTCACAATCGTCATCAAGACCATTACAGAGCTCATCCACATTCGGATTCACAGAGGCATTTTCATCATCGCAGTCGAGTCGCAGATCATCCATGCTCAGAGCACAAGTGATCTCCGGACTGTCTGCTTCAATGTAACCATCGGGCCGTTCACAGGCAAACGTAGCATCCGCGACCTCGCCACCCGCCGTCCCCTCGGGGCACTTGTCGTTGTCGCGATCAGCGTACCACTTGCGCATCACCTCTTCGTCCGTCTCATCGTCACAATCGTTGTCGACGTGATCACACACCTCTTCCCCATCGGGGTTGATCTGTGCATTTGCGTCATCACAATCCATGGAGCGCGAGACGACACCTTCGACCGCATCACACAGCTCGATCATCCGCTGAGGATCGCCGTACCCATCGGAATCGGCATCCTGAAAAAAGATGTGCAAACTGTTGCGAGCCACGGAACCATCTGAGTCATCAGCGGAACCGTTGCAGTCCTCGTCGAGATCGAACAGATCACAGACTTCACGCTGACCAGGATTGACCGTGGAATCAGCGTCGTTACAATCACCGCCCATTTCCGTACGACCCTCAGGAATATCGCAACCGAGAATGCCAGTCGTCACTTCGCCGTAGCCGTCCCCATCCACGTCCGCATAGGTCGTGAACTGAACGCCGTCGTCGATCAGACCATTACAATCGTTGTCCAATTGGTCACAAACTTCGTCGCCGTAGTTCTGTACCGTATTGTTCTGATCGTCACAGTCACCCGCAAGAGACTCGTAACCTTCCGGCCGAGAACACGACAGAAGAGTGGCAAACGGATTTCCCGCGTCATCTCCATCTGCGTCCTGATACCACACGAGCATGTCGACCGCATCCTCATCCACTTCCTCATCACAGTCGTCGTCAACCTGATTGCAGGTCTCCATAACTGAGGGATGAATGGAAGCGACACGATCATTGCAGTCAAAACCGCTGTTGACCGTGCCTTCGATCTGAGAACACGACAGGAACATCACAAGCGGATCGCCTGCACCATCCCCGTCGAAATCTTCGTACCAGACACTGGCATCAACAGCACCTTCGTCAATTTCGCGATTGCAGTCATTATCGAGGCCGTCACAAAACTCGGGCGCACCGACAAAGACATTCGAACGCGAGTCATCACAGTCGAATCCATTCTGAACGTATCCTTCCGGACGATGACAGACGATCACGGACTCATCCGGATTGCCTTCTGCATCTCCATCACGATCACGCCAGAACTGTTCTGAGTCCACAGCATCTTCGTCGATCTCACGGTCACAGTCATCGTCCAGACCGTTACACCGTTCAGGTGCACCGATATAACGAGACGGATCCATGGGACCACAATCGATTGCATCAGGCGTTCCATCTCCATCCATATCAGACGGAAGCTCACGAGCGTCCACAGGCTGGCTCGCATCGAGCTCAGGCACGGGAACATCTGCAGGCTGACCAACATCGACTTCACCCATTGCGTCAGGCTGAACCTGAGTATCCGGATCCATCGAAGCATCGGGAAGAATCGAACCGTCGGGATCAAGGAACGTCACATCTGCCGTAAGACGCGAAGCGTCATGCGGTTGAGGTGAGTTGATGTGAACATCTGGACGCGTGGAAGCGTCGGAATCGGAACGTGCGTCGACCACCCCAGCTTCTTCCGGGAACTGTTCGACTGCCTTGTCTGTCACACACCCACCGAAGAAAAGCGCAAAAAGCGCAGCGGAAACCGCCAAACTCCTGATCTTCAAGGGACACCTCCATTGTTTCCCACGCACTAACAGGCATTGCGTAGGGGTTGTTGAACACCAATTTCTGGCCTGATTTTTCGGCAATTCAAGAAAATAGCCGAAAAATAAGGACAAAAATCATCAAAACGACCGGTTTTTTTACCATGTTTAGCGAAAAGAGTCAAGAGTGCTATACTGATCGAATCCTCTAACCTCAATGCACCACCCCCATTTCCCTTCAAAACACCACCAACTTGTCCACTAGGCCAATTTCAACGAGGGTTGGAGATTATGAGAGGCCAACAAATCACATCCTTTGAGAGGGAGAAAATTGAACTATATTTGAGGG
>CALRGL010000024.1 GCA_943357275.1 Candidatus Uhrbacteria bacterium RIFOXYB12_FULL_58_10
TTCAAACGATCGCCTGAGTTGTAACGCTCGGTTGGCATCTGATCTTCTGGACGCATCACACCTGTTGCCTTCCCAAGATCCACAAGCACAACACGACCTTCTCGACGTTGAACGGTTCCATTCATCATTTCACCTTCATGTTCCTTAAATTCACTAAACACAACCTCACGTTCAGCCTCACGCAACTTTTGCGTAATTACTTGCTTTGCCGTCATGGCAGCCATGCGACCAAAGTCACTTGGTGGAGCAAGTTCGCTTCGGATGATATCTCCGAGTTTTGCGCTCATCTTGAGAACACGCGCCTCAGACAACATAATGTCTGTCTTTGGATTAAAACGTGGTCCCATTTCCTCGTCGATAGAGATCGCAGGGATGTCTTGATGTTTTCGTCGAGCTTCTTCAATACGCTTTGCAAGCTCTTCTCCACGTTGTTTACGTTCTTCTTCGATCTTTTCAAGTTCTTCCAAGTCAATATCTTCGACAACGGTTTTAACATCCCATACTTGGGTAGAACCATCTTCGGTATTAAATTTGGCTTCAATGTTTTGGTTTTTGTCACCGTAATCTTTACGATATGCCGCGGCAAGAGCAGCTTCGATCGCATCAATAACAGACTCATAAGCGAGTCCTTTTTCTTCGACGATTTGTCGGATAGCTTGTTCAATAACAGAAGACATAGGGAGTAATTATCAACTTAGTTAACAAATGAACCCGTCTTTCGACAGGTTCTTCAGTGCTTTTAGACTACCAGAAACGCTCGGGAATGTCAATCGCTTCGAAGTGGGAAACGGTTGGTTTGTCTTGTTCAAACTCAATGGCAATCACATCAATTCTCCAAGGAACAGTTCTGCCAATACGATCAAGATAGCTGTGTGCACAAGCAACTAAATGACCAATTTTCTTTTCTGTGACAGATTCTTCTGGATATCCATAACTCTGGTCACGTCGAGTTTTCACCTCAACAAAAACGATCTCACCGCTTTGTTCTGCGATCAGATCGATTTCTCCAGAAGGACAGGTCCACTGAGATGCAAGGATCTTGTATCCCTTTGATCGTAAAAACTCCGCGGCGCGTGCTTCCCCCTCATTGCCAAATTGTCGACGCGCGTCGAGCATACTTACTTCTTTTTTGTTGGAAAGTATTTCTTGTGTTCTGCTTTACTCTTTTCTTCCTGACGCTTTGTCGGGACTTCTGTTTTCACGAAACGAACAAGACAGAAAATCCAGTAAGCAAGTCCGATAAGCCAGATCACATACCAGAATCTTGCACCGAAAAATCGAATGCGTTCATAAGAAAAGAAATACAAAACAGATCCAAGAAGTCCCATGGTCACAAGAAGGGTGATTCCCTTTCGAGCAACCTCGAGCAAGTACGTATCTTTTACACGTTGTTTTGAAACAATCTTCATCACGATTCCCAAAACAAACAGCAAGACAAAGAATCCAAAAATAAGAGTGCCGCTCATTCCATCCACTTGAGCAGGAGCAAGCGTAAACCAATACGAAGGCTGAATAAATTGATTAAACATAGTGCAAAGAAGATAACGAATTTAGACCCCCTTCGTCAAGTTAACGAGAAAAAAGACCGGCAAAACCTCCAAGGATATCGGACATAATATTGGTTGCAATGAACATACCAATAAAGGCAATCAAGATTCCCATCAATTTATAAAATAAACGTGTTCCTCCTTGTCCAAGTTTATCCTCGGCAAAATCCACACGACCAAACCATTCAAGAACCTTATCTGAATAACGCACAAAACAAAAACCAACAACCATCACTGCAACACCAAGAAGAATACGAATAAATGGAGACATATGACCCTAGTTTAGCAAACTTGTCCCTATTGCCAAAATTTCTTGAGTGCGATAGCATAATGCCGACAGTTCAAACCAAGGGTGTTTAGCTCAGTTGGTTAGAGCGACTCGTTTACACCGAGTAGGTCGGGGGTTCGAATCCCTCAACACCCACCACAAAACATCCAAATTTGACGTCTCACTTGGGCTTCGGTTGGAAATTCGTTCACGGTAGGCAACCCTACCGCTCACGAACTTTCCGCCCTCCAGCCCGGCGCGAGACATCAAATTTGGATGTTTTGTTTTGGAGGAAATATCTATTCTCAAATCAAAAACGCCCCACCCCCACGAGACGTTTTCTCGTAAGCGCAGAGCGCAGATTAGGCCCGACGGACCCAGTTCTTTTTCCCACACCCCTGACACAGACCCTGGTCCGTGACGGAGACAATGGCGTTCGGCGTGTTCTTACAATCAGTACATTCGAACGGATGCGTCTCCTTGGTGACCGTGCTCAGAACGAATTGGATCTTCACGTCCCCCTTGAACTCTCCATCCTCTCCGAAAGTGGAACGACGAAGGAAGTCGCGAACATGATCTTCGCTTCGAAATTCTCGTTCCTGAGGAGCGTACGTGATTCGAAAGATTCCTTTACCTGCTCCGTCTCCGACGTAAGGAAGTTCCTGTACGACCGAAAGAAGCGTCCCGCACCAGCCACAAAACTTCGAGTCATTTTTGGACAGATAAGCACAATTCGCGCACGACTTCATGTTTATTCCTCCGTTGGTAGTGATACAGAACAACGAAATATACCATAAAACCAGCCTTTTGTCAATGTATGAGGCTGGTTTTTCCTTTGTTTTATAGATTTTTTCTATCCAAGCGACATGATTCCTAATCGATCGTAAATCATTCCTACGGCATCTCGGACTTCTGGAAGTTCTATACAAGCCTTTTCTCCATCAACTGACCCAGAAAAGTGTCCGGCCCCTTTTTTCTCAACCAGTTCTGCCCCAAGCATTTGTTTAAATACTTCCGCGTGGTGAACTGGAACAAACGGATCGTTGTCAGAATAGATGTAAACAGCATGTTCAACGTGTTGTTTTATTTTTTCCCATGCAAAAGGACCCTGAAAAAAATTCGAAAGTTCATCGAACCCGAGGTTGTCTGTATATCCCGCCACAAATACAACTCCCGCAATCTTCTCCCCCTCTTTCAAGGTCTCGAGATACCGCATGATTGTGGCGCATCCAATGCTGTGTCCAACCAAAATCAATTCCTCATCCGGCTCTCCGATTACCTCTTGTAACGATGGTAACCAACGGTCCAGTTTCGGCGCCTCGGTTTCTGGCATCTGCGGAATAAACGTATGAATCCGCATGGGCCTGAGTTCATCTCTAAGCCATGGATACCAACAATAGTCTGGTGTTCCCTCCCAACAATGGACAATGACAACTCGCTTCATAGTATTTATTTATGGATCAAGATCTTTTTCAAACGTTCCTCCCAAAGGAGCTGGTTTCAACACGTAAACATCCATGACGGCTTTCATCACGGCTAATAATTCTCTCAACTTATAATTTCTTTCATAAACATACTCTCGAAGCGTAGCACTCACTCCAGAACTTTGAATTCCAACGTGTTCACAAGTCCAAATAGCACGCGCAAGATGATACCCCTGAGAAACAAGTACAGCATGGTCAACTCCCCAAAGTGTATGTGCGCGAACACAAGTATCGTAAGTTCGTCTACCAGCGTAGTCCAACACAATCACCTCGTCTGGAACCTCAAAATCATTGATCAATGATTTTCTCATGGCATCTGGTTCAGAATAAGAATCTGTCTGATTATCACCTGAGACAAGAATCGTCCCAACCTTCTTTGAATGATAGAGATCTGCAGCAACAGAAAGACGGTCAGACAACATATCAGAAGGTTTTCCTGTCACCGTAAGTCCTGCCCCAAAAACAATGGCAACAGAAGTTGGTTCGACCACGTCAACTGACGAATAGATCTGTCTTTTTGCGTTTACCACAGACAAAACCAAGATGAAACCTAGACACGCACCTCCTAGAAAAACGGAAAGAAAAAATCTCTTCACACTTTTTTTCCTTTATTTCGAGTATGGTTTCCAGTTGCAAATAATAGAAAGTAAATCGCTTCCAAGAAGAGTGAGAAGAGACCAAATCCAATCCATTCAGCTTTTTCTCGACAGGATTCTTCGATGTCCATAATTTCTTCTATGCAACCTCGATCGATATCCCATTGAATACAAAGAGGAATTGTTTTTTCACAAATCGCATCACTAACAAAAGGAGCATCGTGTCCAAGAAAGAATGGAATAAAATGACCAGTCACGAGTGGCGGAAGAGTGACCCAGTCTGGTTGATCTCCTTGATAAGCCCAGTTTGTAAACGGAAAAAAGAGACCAATGTAAAAAATAAACAAGGTTGTACAAAGCGAAACTCCCGTTAATCCCCCTCTGAGCCATGCTGGTTGTTTTTGAAACCAGTGTACAAATTTGTTCAACATAATTATTTCAATCGATTCTTTAACAACGAAATCTGTTCGATGAGCAATGTATTTCCTGCAAGAATGATAATGAAAATCAAAATCAGTGAATTACCTCCCAAGAAAATACCACCCATAATCGCGACAATCGATGCTCCGAGAGTTGTAACGATGTTATCCATAGCCACCCCGACAATAGCGTCTCCAATGCGTCCTTTTGGATTGATGGAAAAGTTATG
This sequence comes from Candidatus Uhrbacteria bacterium RIFOXYB12_FULL_58_10, assembly GCA_943357275.1. Classification (GTDB taxonomy): domain Bacteria; phylum Patescibacteriota; class Patescibacteriia; order UBA9934; family GWF2-40-263; genus CALRGL01. The sequence continues at coordinate 4,545 of CALRGL010000024.1, forward strand.
AACCACCAGCATCTCTCCAAAACATCCAATAACACCCGCAAAAATACCAGCAATCACAAACGGAATATGCGTAAGATGCGCAAAAACTTCCAAGCACTGAACCATACTCTCTGCTGTGATCAAGATTGCTGCACCTGAAAGGAGAAGATCTAACCAGATACGTCTTGTTTTTTGTGCGTCATAATAACGTTCTTCTGCTGCAATTTCTTCGATCGGAGATTCCGGCCGGTGACTCTTTCTAAAATGAAAAAGCACGCCAACACATAAGAAGAACAGAACAAATCCAATCGGTAAGATTAATTGATAAAGATCCCCTTCAACCACGTTTCCCATATCTGTCACACGACCAAACAAGACCATACTAATCACAACAAACGTCGTCAACAAGGTAAGTGCGGTAAGAACACGAATTGCTCCATCCATCTCTCGAATCGATGGTTTAACGGTGTGCTCTGAAAGCGGTCTCAAACTTCCTCCCCCTTTAAACGGAGGAAACATGAGAACGGCTTTGTTCAATGTGTTTGCAAGGTTTTGACGATACACACACCAAACAGCATGAGCAATGTTGTAGATATTCGATCCAAAGGTTGCAGAAGCAGCAACAATCGCCAAGTTAATGGCACGCACCGGATCGATATCGCGTACTTGAAGCGAAATCACAGCGGCCATGACACCAATAATCATGTCTGGAAATGCCGTTCCAAACGCCTGAAGAAATCCTCCCGCTAACTTGGTGCGATCTTTTAAAACATCCGTCGTCTCTTCAATCACCTTTGCGGTCCCCTGAAAAATGTACCCGATACCTACGACAAAGATAATAACAATGGCCGCAACCTGTAACCACCATGCGTCCGTAAACAAGAGTCGGTCGACGATAATGAAACGCAATCCAAGAGCAATCGCTATATAAACAAGAATTCGAACGAATTGATTTTTTGCATGCATAGATTACTTATAAAGAACATCATTTGTGACAGATCGAGAATAACTATTTCTTGGCGACAAAACAGTTTGAAACAAGATCGCATAGATAATGACAAAGAAAATAAACCAAAGAATATCAGCCACAAGAACCCAGATCAATGATTTCCAATCACTCTTTGTCGACAAATAAAGAGCTGGTCCAATAATAACCAAGATATAAATCATCACTAATATTAACCCGATAACGAGTTCAAGAACTGGATTATACCCAAAAAGATAGGAAAAATTGATGTTCGAATAGACTAACAGAAACGTAAGACCTAACACAACAAACACGGAACAAAAACTGATCAAGAGAATCATGGATGCCATTGGTCGAGTGCTTTTCGACGGAACAGATGATGATTCAGCCACGGATCCAGATAAGCTGTTCCCCATTTTCAGTTGCCGTTGTTTAAGAAATTTGAAAAGAAAGAGTCCTCCTGTAACAATTCCCGCTAGGATGAGTAGCGTCAATAAAATAGATCCAAGATACAATCGAAACCAATTTTTCGCATATTCACCTTTAACAACGAAACTTTCGTTTGGTGAAAGATTTTTTGCTTCTTTTACATAGACACCATTTGAACCAATACTTCTAACAGCACTGTCGAGCTTAGGACTTGAGGCTGTTTGAGCCATACCAAATGATTCAGCACCTACACCCGTTGTTCCGTAATTCACTTCTGCTTTTCTGTCTTTCAGTATCAGATCACTATCAACATCCACAGAAACTCTCACGTTTTGAATACGTGAAGGAACCTTCAAGGTTTCAAACTTAAATTGAGACAACCCAAGAACATTATTCACATAACCCTTTGTCGCATAAGCAACAATGATCGCCGTGGATTTATACGAGGCAACAGGGGTTGGCAAGGTGAATCGATACAAATTTCCTGATTTAGAAGGCTCGATTTTTGTATATTCTGCTTTTTTATCTGCAGACCCATAATATCTACTAGAGTAATCAGGCTCTTCGTACTTCAAACAAGTTCTTGGTTCTGGTGGGTCTGTATAATACTTCGTTGTACTAAACTGAGTACAAGTCTGCGGAAGCTTCATTTGATACACAGTCATTTCCGTTGGAATCACCTTTGGAACCTCAAACGAAAACTCGGTGAGTGGTTTATTGTCTGGATTGGTGACCACGAGCTTAGCATAGACGATTGCCTCCCCATTTCCACGAAACACAACGGAATAAGAATGATCTTGTCCAAAGAGGAGTTCACTTTGAGCCAAAACAGGACTCGATGCACCCAACGTCAGAAAGATCGATAAAACGAGTAATGAAACAGCTTTTTTAAATAGGTTTTTCATATAAAGATAGTGAATGATTATCAAAAGTATAACACAATTACGCTTGTAAGATTCGATCCCGAGTGATATTCTCTGAGTAAATAATTGAAAAAAGACTATATGTTTTTAGATCGTGGACAAGAAATGCAACGAATGGATCAAGATCCCTTTTCTCCGGAGATGCCTGGACAAAAACCGGAAATAAATCTCTCTAACGATGAAGATTATTCCTCAGCTGTTGAAGATGCTAGTTTTGGAATGGTAAATGAAAGTAAAACAGACAATCCAAAGTATCTACGTGGATTTGCAGATAAAATTAAAGATCCAACCATTCAATCAGAAATTAGAAAACTAGCAGATCAAATAGAACAAAATCCAAATAGGACCGTGGATTTACAAGGAACAGCCAAACGATTACGAGCAGGTATCAACAAAGCCGCTTAAAAAAACAAAACAACCGATTTTCATCGGTTGTTTTGTTTTCTATAATTGGTATACACTTACATTTGAGTTCTCTTGAACTTTTATGGCAAAGCCGAAACAAAAAATCAAAATAGAGTGGTCAGAAAACTTTGCTTATGCCATCGGTTTGATCGTAACAGATGGTTGTCTTTCAAAAAGTGGAAGACATGTAGAATTTACATCGAAAGACTTGGATCAAGTTGAAAATTTTTTGTTTGCACTGAATATTAAGTCGAGAATCACACTAAAGACGCGAGCAAAAGAGAAAGAAAAAAAGTATTTTCGTGTTCAAATTGGGGATGTTTGTTTTTATCGTTTCCTAGAATCTATCGGTCTCATGCAAAAGAAAACTCTTATTATGGGACAAATTACTATCCCCAGAGAATTTTTTGCTGATTTTCTACGCGGACATTTTGACGGGGACGGATATTTTTACTCTTACATGGATCCTCGATGGAAATCGAGTCATATGTTTTACCTCGTTTTTACTTCAGCTAGCCAAGATCATCTAAAATGGCTTAATCAAATGATTCTTGATTATTACGAAATTCAAGGAACGATCTCATTCTCTCGAAGGTGTGGTCTTCTCAAATATTCCAAGAAAAAGGCCGAAAAACTCATTTTGATTTTTTATAAGGATCCGAAAAGTCTTTGTCTCACACGCAAACGCTTGAAAGTTTCAGCAGGATTATCTATACTGCAAGCGCGTTGAATGCGCGGGTGGTGTAATGGTAGCCACGCCAGCTTGAGGGGCTGGTGGTCGCAAGGCCGTGGAAGTTCGAGTCTTCTCCCGCGCACCAAACAAAACAACCGATTTCGATCGGTTGTTTTGTTTATGCCTGAAACATTCTTTCCTTCCCCGTAATGATTTTCAAGGTTTTTGGCTCGATTCCAATATCAAATCTTGTCCCTTCCATGACCAGTCCGTCTGCCAACAAAGAAAACGGTTTATCTGCTCGAATCGCCAAAGAAGTAAAAGGCAAGATGCTTTGCGTTGTGATCATGCGACCAAAGAGTTTTTGTTCTCTTACCTGAGACTGAATCACCGCGTGAAGAATACCGTCGGTTGGATCTGAATCCTCTTGTAGATTACGAATCTCGAGTGAGCTCTTACTTGTTGCGGTAATCCGAAACTTTCCATCATCAGCCATAAGTTCGGCTTTGAAGTCAGGAATGCGAATGCCCGTAATAAACTTTCTTCCATTGATCGTACCTACGTCAATCTCTTCGACTCGACGTGCGCTCAAAACATCACACGCAAGAACCCCCTCGGGCATCCCAAGTTTTTTTGCGAGTTCATTGTTTGGACCAATCGGGATGATTCCAAGAACCACGTTTGTATCACTGAGCACGTTAATTGTTTTACGAACGGTTTCATCATTTCCAACCACCACAACCGTTTCCACCCCACGATCGATTTCATCACGAATCATTTCTTCGGCATTGCGAAACAAAGCAAGACGGGAAATCTTGCCAGCAATACCAAGGTCTGTTAAACGGTTCTCGATTTTTAAGAGCTCTTTTTCGAATCGTTTATTCTCTTGGATGTAATCATCGTAGAGATAGCAATACATAGCTTACCCAACCTGTTCCTCGGAATACTCTTCGGTAGAGGCACGTCGTCCTCCACGCTTGGACGACTCTGGTCCACTCATGGTGATTGTTCCATTGATTTCTGCACCTGGTTCAACAGATAAAACAGCAGTCGTGATGTTACCTCGAACTTTAGAGGTTGCTGTAAGTTCAAGACGTTCTGTTGCTTCGAGGTCTCCTAAAATCTCTCCGGCAATCAGTGCAGTTGCTGCGGTAACACTTGCGTGGATACGAGCCGTTTGACCGATTTGAAGATTTTGAGCCGTCTTAATTGATCCAACTACTTCTCCATCGATGAGCACGTTTCCATCTGAACTAAAGTCACCTTCAACTTTAACTCCTTGAGCAATGATTGTTTCACTGCCCTGTGCTGAGTGTGCCATATGAGCTTCTTTTTTAAACATAGAAAAAGGATTAAAGACTACATTTCTTGGACAACCTCGATCCCCATGAGAGTGAGTCCGTTTTGTAAGACTTGCTGAACCGCTTGTAACAGAGCAAGACGCTGGGTCATCTCCTCTTCCTCGCCCTGGAGAATCTGAACATCATTGTAATACGAAGAAAAGGCTTTTGCGAGTTCGAACAGGTATTGTGCCATGCGACTTAAGTGGAATGTCGAAGCAATTTCGAAGACTTCCTCTGGATATTGACTGAGCAGGACTAAGAGTCGATGCTCAATTGGAGAAACTAATTTCTTTGTAGAACGGGTGGGTTTGAGCTTTCCTGCCTTTTTGAGCAAGCTCGCAATACGCGCGTTTGTGTAAAGAAGATAGGGTCCACTGAATCCGTCAAAAGAGAGGGCTTCTTCAAAATCGAAGAGGATTTTCTTTTCCGGATCCTGTTTCAACATCCCAAATCGCATTCCTGCAAACGCGACAGCTTGTGCCACTTCCTCAATTTGTTTTTCCTTCCAATCGGTATGACGCGTCGAAGTTTCTTTTTTAGCTTCTTCGATAAGCACATCACGGAAATCTTCGTAACGAATCACGTTTCCTTTTCGAGAAGCCATGGCTCCCTCTTTGAGCGAAACAAATTCATACGAGAGATGTTGCACATCGCGTTCAAACTTCATCAGCTCAAGCGTTGCAAACAATTGCTGGAGTGCGTGCGTCTGACGAGCATCCACAACGTAAATCGATTTGAGCGGATGATAGTCTTCTTCTTTTTTCTGAGCGAGTGCTAGATCTTTTGCGTTGTAAAGAAGCGTTCCGTCAGACTTCACAAGCAAGTTCACGCCCAAGTCTTGGTCCTCCAAGTTCACAATCCACGCGCCTTGAGATTCGACAACAATACCTTGCTTAATCAGATCTTCAATAATCTTTTTTGTCTTGTCGATGAGTTGGCTTTCAAAATACCACGTCTCAATTGTGAGACCGAGTTCGTCGTAGACACGCTCCAAAAACTCAATGGACCACTTACGCGTTTCTTTCCAGATGGCTACTTCTTTCCCCTTTTGATCTTCTAAGTTTCTAAACACCTCTGAAATTTCTAGTTTAAACGTTGGGTCTTCTTCAGATTTTTCTGTTGATTCCACGTAAACCTCACGTAAAAAGTCGATGCGTTTATCTTTTTGAACAGCTTCTCCTTCATGAAAACGCATCATACCCCACACCGACTTGGCAACGTGTGCGCCAAGGTCGTTGATATAGGCAACGGGGATTACGTCGTATCCATTGGCTCTGAGAACGTCGACAAGCATCTGACCTAAAAACAAGTTACGCAAGTGACCAATATGAATGTCTTTGTGTGTGTTCAGGTTTGCAAATTCCACCATGATCCGTTTTCCGTTTCCAACGTCTGAGGTTCCATACTTGTCTGCTTGTTTGTGAATCTCTTCCAACACTTGGTCTCCAAACTGCGGGGTTGTAAACGAAAAGTTTACATAGGGCCCAACGGCTTTAATGTTTCCGATAAACTTCTTTGGACCAATCTTTGCCGCAAGCTCCACCGCAATTTCTTGCGGGTTCTTTTGTAGTTTCTTTGCCAACACAAAACAAGGAAACGCCACGTCTCCCAAAGAGAGATCTGGCGGAACCTCGAGCATATCAATGGATGGTGAAAATCCCCCACCAACCGCTTGTTTAAGCTCTGTAAGAACCTGTTGTTTGGCTTCTTGAATCGTAGACATAGGTTACGTGTTCACTTGTTCTTCAAGAGATTTCAATGTTTTGAGCGATTGGTCGCGATTTTCCTTCATGGTGTTTACGACCTTTTCCGGAGCCTTGTTCACGAATTCTTCGTTCGATAGTTTTTGTTCAAGCGAAGCGAGATACTTCTTTGTCTCTTCAATCTCTTGCGTAATACGTTTCTGTTCTTTTTCTTCGTCCACGAGTCCTGTCATTTCCACAAAGACAACCGTGTCGCCAATAATACAAGAAGCGGCTTTCTTTCCTGCTTCCAACTCACCGAACGTCACGGAGTCAACTTTTGCAAGTCGTTGAATGACTTCAATTTGGGATTCAATAAACGCTTGATCTGAAGTCTTCACGAGAATCGGAATCATTTTCTTTTGATCAACGTTATATTCAGATCGAATACTACGAACGCCGACAATGAGTTCGCGAATCATTTCGAACGATTTTTCGCTTTGTTCGTCGAGTTGAAGATTCGGTGTCGGCCAACCGTGGATCATGAGAAGCTCGTCTGGTGCAATTTGTTTCCAAATCACTTCAGTTACAAATGGCATGAATGGGTGCCAGTAGGCGAGGAGATGCTGAAGGAGGTAAAGGAGGATTGCGTCTGCGGAAGCGCTCTTTTGAGTTTTTGCGATTTCCAAATACCAATCGGCAAATTCATTCCACGTGAAGTCACGTAGTTTTTCACCGGCTTGAGAGAATTCAAAACGTTCGAGATGTTGTGTGAGTTCTTCGGCGACTGTTTTGAATCGACTGAGAATCCATTTATCAGCAAGCGTGACTGGTTCGACGGAATCGATATGTTTTATTTCTTCGACAGTGCCGAGAACAAATCGAGAAATGTTCCAAAGTTTGTTTGTGAAGTTTCTTCCGCTTTCAATTTTTTCTGTGTAATAACGAGAATCATTCCCTGGCGAGATTCCTATGAGCAAACTAATACGAAGCGCATCGCATCCGTACTGGTTGATTACTTCGATTGGATCGATGCCGTTGCCGGAGGATTTCGAAAATTTCTTTCCATGTTGATCGCGGAGAATTCCGTGAACGTACGCATCCTTAAACGGGATTTCATTGACCGCGTACGTGCTCATCAAAATCATACGCATTAGCCAGAGATACAAAATCTCGTACCCCATTTGCATGAAGCTGGTTGGATGAAAGGTCTGCATGTCTACCGAGTTTTCTGGCCATCCAAGCGTGGAAAACGTCCAAGAACCTGAGCTAAACCAGGTGTCGAGGGTATCTGGATCTTGCGTCCAGCCTTCGCCTTCTGGGGCCGTTGTACCAACGTACATTTCGTCACCACGATACCAAACCGGGATGCGGTGTCCCCACCAGAGTTGGCGAGACAAACACCAGTCACGCAAATGTTCTACGCGATCAAGATAGAGTTTTGTGAATCGATCAGGGGTGATGTTTACGCGTTTTGTTACGTCGCCATCCAGTCCGGTTGTTACGGCTTCAGCCATCATTTGGCGAAGCGTCTTGCCTCGACTTGGAATGGTCTTATTCATGTCGAGCCACCACTGGGTCATTGGCAAGGCTTCAATCACGTCGCCGTAGCGGTCAGACGTGCCAATGCTTTGTACCGTATCTTCTTCTTTCTCGAGCAAGCCTTGGGAAGAAAGCCAACCAACAAATTTCACTCGAGCTTCTTCAACTGTGAGTCCAACATATCCTTCCCCTGCTTCAACGGTCATCTTTCCGTCCGCACCAACCACAGGAATAAGAGCGATTGGATCGTTCTTTGCTTTTTGTTTTTCGTACATGGAAAAATCAATCGCGCTATGCGCTGGTGTCACACCAAGTGCGCCGGTTCCAAAGG
>CALRGL010000025.1 GCA_943357275.1 Candidatus Uhrbacteria bacterium RIFOXYB12_FULL_58_10
CGGGAACCAATAAGCTAAAGCTGATTGGTTCCACTCACTCGCTCCCACATCGAACCCGGTACGGGTTCTCATCCCGTTAGCGGCCCCATACAATAACAAAACCTTCAGCAGAAGCTGAAGGTTTTATTATGGGGCGGCTAACGGGAATCGAACCCGTAATAGAGGTACCACAAACCCCTGTGATAACCTTTTCACCATAGCCGCCATATACCAATTTGTCTCAAAAATTGCGAGCTTGCGTTGAACGGGCACCCGTTGACCTCACTCAAGGTAGGTTTCCCTACCTTTCCTGAAGCTCAACAGCCCGTTCAACGCAATCTCATCAATTTTAGAGACAAATTGTCATTCGATGACTGGGACAGTCATTTGGAACGGAGAGTAGTCATTTGGGAACAATAATAGTCAGTCGGGGACTGTGACTATCATTTGAAAGAGGAACTGAAGGAAGAATAGCTTATTTCTTTTTGGAGATCAAGATCTGGGTGGAAACTTTGACATGGGAGATTTGTTCTTATAGACTTTGCATCGTTGTTTTAATGGTCCTTTCCTTTGGAAGGAGAACTATTTAATGCATGCTCTTGAGGTGGTGCTTTCGGTTGTTCCTGCTGTTGAGACTCGTACTCTAGAGTTTCCAGAGGGACTCGTCCTTTCGTTTGTTGGCCCTGCCAAGACAATTGCGAAGGCTATGGAACTGTTCATGGTTTCTGAGATGTTGTGTTTTGAACAGCTGGTCAAGTTTGGGATCTCGCAGAAGGGATCTGTGATTCATGTGAGTGTTCATTTGGAATCTTCTCACGTGGTTCTTGAGTCACAACATTCTAGACAATTGTGTTTTGATGGCTTTGGGTATGCACATATCGTTGCGACCATGGACCATGGTGTGAACATTGCTCTGTTTGATCAGGGATTTGTTCCGAATTTGGAAAATGGCAAAGCGTTTGGTTCCTTCATTGCTGCGGTGTTCAAACACAGCAAGGTTCGTGGATCAAACAACAATACGCTTATTCTTTCTGGAATCTCCGTGACGAGTCGAGTGCTTGTGGCCAGTCAAAACGGTCGTCGTAATCCGCTACAGGCCGTTGGTCAAAAGATCGAGAATGACTGTCGTTACAGTGTCCGTGGATCAAATACACTCGTTGCCACCTCTGCAGGCACTGGGCAGGTGCACACTCTTGGTGTGAATGACTTGGTTGATGCTCTGGAAACGGGTGGTATTCCTGTTTGGAAACATCATCCTCTCTAGCCGTTGGAATTCTTCATCCAACGGTTTTTTCTATTGACCTATTGACCAAATCTCATTTTTCACTTATGCTTCGGGCTGTTCTTTTCGAGCACTGATCCAATCAAAGGGGGTTCATACAATGAGCGAACGATCATTTTTTGAAACGTTCGTGGGTGGAGAGGAAACTCTTCAGATGGGCCGTGCTGTTAATATTGGTAACGGTGCGTGTATTCTGGATATCTTCGGTGATTCTGGAGCACTCATGAATCTTGTGAAAACCAGTATCGAGATGGAGAAGTGGAATCCTTCCGCTGTTCTCTCGATCGGTTTCAAACAAGGTTTGGACAAGCCTCAAGCTCACTTGCTTTTGATCGCCACAGAAAAACCTCTTGATCTCAACGAGGTGAAAGCGACAGTCAAACGTAAAGCGTTTGAAACGTTGCTTCAAGAAGATGTTTTCTATGCGCATTTGTTGTCTGCGATGGCAGAAGAGGTGAATGTCGGAGCCTTTGATAAGGGCTTTGAACTCATGACACATGCGAACTTGGTTTTTGCAGATTTGTTCAAAACCTTGTTTGCAGTTCGAAGTGGATTGCATACGCCTCGACCGCTTCGTGAGAGCAAGACCGGTGCAACGAGTCTGATTTTGCTTGGTCGTGTTGGCAAACGTGTCGTTGTTGCTTCCAAGAACGATCAGTTTGAACTTTTCGATAGTATTTCTACGCCTACTTCTGGCCCTGCTCGTTATGCGACCATTGATGAGAGTGTCTTTGCTGTGGCCGAATATGGTCAGAGTGAGTTGCATGGTGTCTCGGTGATCCAACTTGCGCAGTATCTTGAAGGAATGGTCGAGAAGATTGAGTGGCGATCGACCAAGATGGATGCTTGTTGGATTGTGGAACTTGCCATCGTGGATAATCGCGACGGTGGAAAGCTCCTGCTCACACTTGATGGAGGGATGTATCGTTATATGCCGGTGGATGTTCGATTCACTGACAACGTGATGCATCTGATGCCTGACGTGGAGCGTGCAACCCCGCATCTCTCCGGACGTTATCAGCCACCGATCGTGCGTATTAATGCGCGTGCCGGATCTGGACGTGGGTATATCGCCCATGTGGATCGAGAGAGTCCGACACTCGTTCGATACCAAACGATTGCGACGGCTGCGGAAGAGTCTGAGGAGTTTCGTCAGACGGCCATCTCTGTGACGGGTGGTGATTGGCAGCCGAAAACGTAAACGTGTATTCTGACCGCTTTTGTTCTACGGAACAAGGCGGTTTTTCTTTTTTGTCTGTTACGAACGTGCTAAACTTCTTTTACATGAAAAACAAAGAAACACTCCTTATTCTTGATGGAAATGCCCTGTTACATCGCGCATGGCATGCCATCCCACCGCTTACGACAAAAGAGGGTCTTGTTGTGAATGCGGCTTACGGATTCACCATGATTGTTGAAAAGATGTTGGAGAAATTCAAGCCTGAGTTTATGGTTGTTGCTTGGGACCTTCCTGGAAAAACGTTTCGACACAAACTTTATCCTGAGTATAAAGGTCAACGGGAAAAGAAAGAACAAGAATTATATGATCAGATTCCCCTCATTCAAGATCTTCTCCTTGCATACGGAATTCCATCGATTTCAGCGGAAGGATTTGAGGCAGACGACGTGATCGCAACCATCTCTGATAAAGCTTCAGAGAAAAACTTGCTCACGTTGGTTGTCACGGGAGATATGGACTCACTCCAACTAGTCGATGAGACAACGCACGTTGTTGGATTCATCAAAGGAATTTCCGAAACAAAAATTTACGACATTGATGCGGTGAAAGAGCGATATCAACTCACCCCTTCCCAACTTATCGATTACAAAGCCTTGCGTGGGGACCCATCAGATAATCTTCCTGGAGTCAGTGGGATTGGAGAAAAAACAGCAACAGAATTGATTCACCGATTTGGAACCATCGAAGAAATTTATCAAGCGTTAGAGGACGGACTTATTGAAGAAAAATTTGCGAAGAAGTTACTCGGAACAAAACAGCAGGCGTTAGATTCTCGCGTTCTCGTCACAATGGTTCATGATGTGAAGACTGGATTTCGTCTGGAGTCTGCGCGTGTGAAAGAACCGGATCGTGAAGCATTGTTGCAACGATTTCGTGAACTAGAGTTTCGTACGCTCATTCGCAAATACGAATCAGCAAACGTTTCTAAAATTGTGATGGCTCCACCCCCACTACTTAAACCAGAAGAAACGATTCATCTCTCTCGCAATGTGAGTGACCTGAGTGTGACGATGTTTGGTGGGTCGATCGGAGTGATTTTGGCAACACAGCAAGCGGATCTTTTTGGTGCGACATTGTGTGCGATTGGTGTGAGTGATGGAAGAAACACCTTTGTGATTTCCAATCCGTCTAAGCAACATTTGAAGGTCATTGAAGAAAAATTGCACCAGGCACATCAAGTGATTGTGCATGATCTCAAAGCTCTCATGCATCATACGGGATGGGTACTTCCAAACGCGTTTGACACGATGATTGCTTCGTATCTTTTACTTGCGGGCACACGAGAAAATGATCTTTCAAGTGTGATCTTTACGCAGTTAAAAAAGAAAGTCGCCGATCTTCCGCAAACGTATCCATCTGAAAAAGACTATCAAAAACTTGGACAAATGGTGGTTCTTTTACCAGAATTAGAAAAGAAACTTCGCAAAGAGCTTAAAGAGAATAAAGCAGAACATGTCTTTGATGAAATCGAAATGCCTTTGGTTCCCGTTCTCTATCAGATGGAAACCGTTGGAATCGAACTTGATTCTCAGTCACTTCACGAAGTAGAAAAGCAGTTGAATAAACGTATTAAGGAATTAGAAGAACAACTCATCACGTTAGCTGGCCGAACATTCAATGTGAATTCGCCTCTCCAGCTTGCAGAGATTTTGTTCGACGAACTTCATCTGCCAACCAAAGGAATTAAGAAAACAAAAACAGGCTACTCAACCGCTGCGAGTGAACTTGAAAAACTTTGGGATGAGCATGAAATCATTCCGCTCATTTCGGAAAATCGCGAGCTCACCAAATTGCTTTCGACCTATGTTGAAGCATTACCAAAACTCGTTGAGAAAGATGGTCGCGTTCATACCACGTACAACCAAACGATTGCTGCCACAGGTCGCCTTTCTTCAACGGATCCAAACTTACAAAATATTCCCGTGAAGACAGAACTCGGACGAGAGATTCGCAAAGCCTTTGTTGCTCCGCGTGGACGAAGATTTATTGCTGCTGACTATTCTCAAATCGAGCTTCGCATTATTGCTGTGCTCGCTGAAGATCAGCCATTCATCACGGCGTTTAAAACAGGAGCCGATATTCATACACGTACAGCAGCAGAAGTTTGGGAGATTGAAGAATCGGCTGTGACAAAGCAGCAACGTACCGCTGCCAAGGCAATCAATTTCGGCATTATGTATGGCATGGGTCCAAGGTCACTTGCCCGATCAACAGGATTATCATTTGAAGAGGCTAGACAATTCATTGATCGCTATTTCGCTATTCATCATGCGGTGAAATCTTATTTAGACAAGATGAAAGAGACCGTTCATGAACAGGGTTACGTGGAAACACTCTTTGGTCGTCGACGCTATCTACCCGAGATTAACTCCGGTGTACCAATGCTTGTTGCACAAGCAGAGCGTATGGCACTCAACATGCCGATTCAAGGAACACAGGCGGACATTGTGAAAAAAGCCATGATTGAAGTTTCAGGTTGGCTCAAACAGTCTGGATTACCAGCCGTCCTTCTCATGCAAGTTCACGACGAATTGGTTTTGGAATGTGATCACGATCAGATTGAACCTGTTGCGCGTGGACTCAAAGAAATCATGGAAAAGATTGTTGACGTAGCGATTCCTCTTGTTGTGGATGTGGAAGTAGGAAGCAACTGGGGAGAAATGGAAACGTTCGAATGAAAAAAACACCTCAATTAAATTGAGGTGTTTTTGTTTAGTCGATTTCTATTTCGATTTTGCTATCGAGCTTAAGTTCTCCTTCTACTTCAACGTCATTGTCTTCTCGTTCATCCTCTTGTTCATCCTCTTGTTCATTCTCATTCTCTTGTGAAGTGTCGTCATCTCCTCGTTGGAGAGGTTTGTTGATCAGCGGAACAGGTTGTAAACCTCCTTGTGGAATTGGTTGAACAATCAGTGAATCGTTATCGTCTGAGTCTTCTCGTTTCAATACGTTCAGTAAATTTTTGTTTTCTTTTTGTACTGCTTTGATAGCTTCGTGAATAACGTTTCGTTCTAATGAATTCTTTGTTTCCTCTTTTTTTTCTGGTGATGTATCAGCTTGGATTTTTTCTGAATTCTCTATCGTTGCAGTTGTTTGACCGCTTAGAATTGGCATTCCAATTTTTTCAAGAATTTTTGATTTGATTTCGATGTAGCCATCAAGATGTGATCGAACGGCTTCAGCTGCTTGAACATTTCCACGTACTTCTAGTTTTTTTGCAATTTCATTGATCTGTTCTGTATGTCTGGCGATTTGATCTTCAATGGTTAGTTTTGTTTCATCACTGAGTTTTCCTTTTGCCTCAGAACGAATGGCTTCGTTTACTCGTTCTTCTGCATGATTGAGTTCAAGATTTGCTTTGGCTTCCTCGTTAAATGTAAAAGCACTTTGCAGTTCTTCATTCACGTTCACTTTAACGGGATACAAGAGATCACCAGGTAATGATCCTTGAGCGGCAAAGGCTGTTCCTCCACCGAGCATGGCTACAAGAGCTAAGATGATGAATGGCATAGAATAGGATGGACGAATGATAAATGACTTAGCGAAATATGAAAGATGGTTCTGAAAAAGAAGACGTGAGGACTCTATGTTTCTTACTGGATGTTCTTGTATGTGAGACAAAAGTGTTTCACGAATCAACTCTTTTGAGTGATTTGAGAGTTTGACGGCTCGATTTTTTTTAAGTTGTTTGTTGAGGTGAAACATAGAGTTGATGGAGGGCTTGTTTGGCTCGGGTAATTCTTACAGAGATAACGTTTGGTGTTTCTTGAAGAAGGTTGGCAATTTCTTTAGGTGTGTATCCTTGAATGAATCTTAGAAGCAATAATTCTTTTTGCTCATCTTCAAGACGATCGAGTTGCTCAAGCAATTCCTTTTGTTCCAGAATTGTTTGTATATTTTTTTGATGTGGTCCTTCTAGTTCTATGCCTGCTTCAAAGAGTTCTTCTATGGAGACAGATGGTCGTTCTTTCCGTTTTCGATCGATGATTAAATTACGCGTGACTTGATAGAGAAATGCACGGAGGTTATCAATTGGTTTTCCTTCACTTAGATAGTTCCACGTTTTGATGAATGCTTCCTGTGTTAGTTCTTCTGCGTCTTGTTTTTGATAGACGCGAAAAAAACAATATCGAAAGATTGCATCCGAATAGAGTTCGTAAGCTTCAAGAAATCGTTGTTCCAGTTGTTTGGCATCCATACACGTATAAGTTGACGTTGTGTTGAAATGATTCTTACAGCATAGTCTTACTTTGACCAAAGTAACAATAAACAAAAAACGCTCGCAGGTTGCGAAACGTTTAAGGATAGAACAGATCAGTCGGAATTCTTGAAGAGAACTCGCGGTTGAAGTCTCAGGAGTTTTGAGAAGGTAAGCTCACCTTTATCCCACTGAGCGATCGTCGTATCGTTGAAGCGACCTACTTGCGGGTGAACGAGGAACTCTCGCTCGGTGATCGTGTGACGTGTGAGAAAGCCAGGAACGTCGCCGAGAATTGCGGAGAGTCCGTGTATGAATCGCAAATTCAACTCTTGATAGTGATGAATAACGCTTTCCAAGCCATCCATCATTTCTAGTTCAACCAAATAATGCGCACGCAGAATTCGATTTTTCCACCCACTTACAATCAAATGGCGCAGAATGAGGAGCCGAACTTGAAGAAACGTTTCTACCGTAACCTTTCTTTCCAAGAAATCGTCACCAAGTTCGTTCGGAATCGTTTTACACAACTCATACCACACTTCGTAGGTGCTTTTGGGTTGTTCTGATACGAAACACGGATCAGACAAAAGACCCTGATAGATCTCATCTCCATTCAAAACTGGCATGATTCCCCTCCATTTGTTTAGAAAATGGTGCGTCTTGGAGGTCGTTATTTACCAATCATTCGTATTTTTGTCAATGTCCTTAGGGTAGCCTATAATCAATCCACTATGCTCATCATGATCTACGGAGACGATAGTTTTCGCGTGAACCAAAAGGTAAAACAGATGCGTGATGCATTTCGTGAAAAGTTTGATTTGACTGGGATGAATACACAAACCTATCCAGTAGATGGATCAACAAAATATGATGTGGGAGAAATTCTTCAAGCGGTTTGTTCTTACCCGTTTTTAGGATCAAAACGCATGGTTTTGATTCGTGATTTGATCGGTTCACTCAAAAAGGCTGATCAACAAATTTGGCTTGATGGATTTTCACGCATGCCTGATTCAACGATTGTTGTCTTGTGGGAGTCTGATTCAACAAAAAGTATTGAAAAAAAATCATTATTTGTTGAGTTGTCCAAACTTGCAGAGTCACATGCTTATCCTTACCCCGTTCTCGAACCTGTTCAGTTGAATCGTTGGGTTCAGGAACGAGTGAAAGAGTTTGGTGGAAAAATCGAGGATTCGGCATTGAGATCATTGATTGAACGTGTTGGAACAGATCTTTGGCAAATGAGTCATGAAATTGAAAAGTTAATTGCGTTTGCAAATGGTGTATCAATAAACGTTTCAATGGTCGATGAACTTGTGCATGCAAATTTCGAAGGTAAAATCTTTGAACTTATGGATGCCATCTCAAAAAAACAAACCAAACGGGCCCTTGAGTTGTTAGTAGAAGAGCGGTTATCAGGTGCAAATGATCATTATTTACTCACGATGCTTGGCAGACAAGTACGAGTTCTTTTAAGTGCAAGAAGTCTGTTGGATGAAAATCCGCGCGCTTCTAAACAAGAGTTAGCGGATGCTCTTTCCATTCATCCGTTTGTAGCACAAAAGGCCATTGAGCAAGCAAAAGGATTTTCCTTTGGTGATTTACGAAAGGCTCACGATTTTCTCTTTGACTTTGACTACAAATTAAAATCAGGTCGTATCAAAGCGGATCTTGCTGTTGACCTTGTTACAGATCAACTCATTCAATAAATCACGTCGTTCTCGAACGACGTGATAAAAAAACAGCCCAGAAATTCTGGACTGTCTTTTTTATGCTTTTTTCAAAGCATTGACCTTTTGCATGAGACGAGACTTGTAGCGCGCAACCGTATTCTTTTTAAAGACGTTTTTTTGTGCAGCTTTGTCTAGTTTTTTTGCAACTGTTTTTGCAATTTCCGTAGCTTCTTGAACCAACTTAGAATCAAGCGCTTTTCGAAGCTTGATGCGAAGTGATTTGATTTCCGCTTTAACGATTTTATTGCGTTCGGCTCGCTTATCAGCTTGTCGAAGGGCCTTTTTTGCGTTTGCCAAATTTGGCATAGATGTTTTGGTTGAACAGGATAAATAATGAGAACTTTTGAGATGATCGAAGTATAACTGAACGTCTGAATCTGTCAATGAATTGCACAGAATATAGAGTAACAGTTTTTAGTTTATTCTTCTGTTGTTCCTGAAATGAGTTCAAAGGGATCCAATTCTTTTCCTGCTGTACCTGCGGTGATCTTGAAAATGTCTTTATCGATCTTTTTGAGTTCTTGCGATGAGGCTCCGTAGGCTCGAATGGTTGTTTCAAGATGTTTTCCTACTTTGTTGTGATGGTCTTCGTAGGATTTGAGGTGTCTCATGAGTTGTTCTGTGTGTGCTTGGATGTCTTTAACAGATTGTTCAATTTGCAACGCCTTGAGTCCTAGGATGACTGTTTGAAGATAGGCAAAGAAAGAAGTTGGGGAAACAATCATGACTCCTTTTTTAAAGGCGTACTCGATCAAGTTGATAGAATTTACCTTTGTTGAGCCAATATCTGCCGATATTAGGTTGTGATAGACGCCTTCAGCAGGGACGAACATGAAGGCAAAATTTGATGTTCCCATTTCTGGTCGAATGTATTTAGAAGTTTCATCAATTCTTAGCTTCACATCGCTCTTGAATAGTTTTTCCAACTCATCGCGTCGAATTGCGTCTGATTCTTGTGAAATTCTGTTGTAGTTCTCTAACGTAAATTTTGCGTCAATAGGTATCAACATTTCTTTAATAAAGATGACAGAATCAGGAATGAGTTTCTGACCAGTTTTTTCATCTGTACCAAGATCGTATTGCATTTTGTATTGAGTTGGTTGAAGAACTTGTCCAAGAAGTGTCTCTAACCAGTACTCACCAAGAATTCCTCGCTGTTTCGGATTTTTCAAAATATTCTCCAAGCTCTTGAGTTGTTCTGAGTAATTCAAGATTTGTGTGTTTGTTGAGTCAATTTTGGTTAATCTTTCGGTTACATCTTTAATAATTCCTGAGGTGTGAGAAAAATGCTTTTGAAGTGTCGAGGATGAATCCGAAAGATTTTGAACTAATCGATTATGCATGAGGTCTAGTCGTTCGTGAACTTCTTTTCGTTGTTCATTTCCTGATTGTTGTAATTCCCTTCTCATTTCATGAATCATTTGTTGTATTTGAGAAGTATCTTGTTGGACTACTTGTGGTTGGCGTTTAACGACTAAAAAAACAATAACTAAAACCAAAAATACGATAGAAACAATTAAAAAAAGCTCCATAATGATTGATTTTGACTCAATAAGTAAAGAAACGTATGATGTTTTGGCTTATTATATCATAGTTTATTTTGGTTATGCTTCTGTAGCTCAAATGGATAGAGCGGCAGCGTCCTAAGCTGAGGATTAGGGTTCAATTCCCCACAGGAGCACCACAAAACACCAGAATTTGATCCACAACTTGGGCTTCGGTTGGAAATTCGTTCACGGTAGGCAAACCTACCGTTCACGAACTTTCCGCCCTCCAGCCCGGCGTTGTGAATCAAATTCTGGTGTTTTGTTTTGGTTTAGGAATAGATGTTTCGTGCGAAACATGTTTTGTTTTAGAATTTGGAGTTTAAAAAACTCCTTGCACTAGGATGACCTAGTGGTCGTTGTTTATTATTCTGTTTTATTGGAAGTCAGAGAGTGATGCATATATTCATATTAAGGGGGTTTTCTTTTGTAAGAAATTGTTTCGTACGGAACAATTTCTTTGGTTGAAAATAGTTAATTTGAAATTTCGATTTTTTAAATACAGAAACTGACAGCCGTATCATGCTGATATTCACAAAGACGAACCGTCTTATCAATTCAACTACTATATGACATGAGATTGATAATGAATGAACTAAATACTGATTAGATCTAAGTATTCAATTACAAGGTTGAAGTATCATAAATGATTGAATTCAGATTAAAAAAAGAGCAAATTATGTTGGTTTGTCTACACTGGTGTAGCCAAACGTATGATCTTTGGATTTTGGGGTGAAAATGGGTCTTTTGAACACAAATTTAGTTCGATTTTTGGTAAAAAAACGGATGTGTGGATAAAATTTTGGCTAAGATTAGCATAGAAATAGGTTGACGACAATATGTATTCATGGTATACTGTCTTACGTGAAGGACTCATATGTATCTAAAAGCGTTTACTGCTGCACTTGTGGGGATCTTTGTCTGTGCGGGGATCTCGCATGCCCAAATGACCTCAACGAATTATCAAATTCGGTGGGACTCGATCTCAGCCGGTGGTTCTGATACATCCAACTCCGCCAGTTATCTTCTACGCGATACAGTTGGTTCCTCAGAAGCCGATCGATCTGAAAGCGCTTCTTACAACTTGGACAGTGGTTATCGCCAAGGTGTTTTTGATGAAGTGATCTCCTTTAATACGCTCATTCAAAATACAGGTAGTTCTAGAACGGCTACGGCTTATCTGGGAACAACCATTTCTGCTGATTCAACAGGTGTCACTATTGGCGACTATGTTGCGTTGGTTGAAAACAAAGGTGCAAGCCAGATCACAGGCATCGGAAAGGTTGTGGGACTCGGTGTTGGGTCCATTGTGGTGGATTATTTAGCAACGGCTGGTGTTGATCCGGTCATTGATGGATCAAATGACTTCGTTTATCTACTAAACGGAAGCACATTATCCTTTGGCAGTCTTTCTACGGCTGCGACGCGAACAAGTATCGCTGCGTTCGAGGTTTCCGCTGTGAATGATAATGGATACACAATCCAAATCATGGAAGACGGGAACTTTCGATTAGGAATTCTCGCTATTAATGATGTTGCTGATGGATCTGTAACAACAGGCGTAGAGGAATACGGTGCTCGATCGTCAGATTCATCAATTGCGAGTTCTACCTTTGATACGGTAGATGCAGCGATTACATCTACTTTCCAAGATGTTGTTACTAGTTCAGGTGCTGTCTTGGGTGAACGATCATTTCTGACCTTTAAGACAGCGATCACTTCTGCAACGGATTCGGGAAACTATGGTCAGGTTCTAACCTTTATTGTTTCTGGAAACTTCTGATATGAAACGACTATTGATGATTCTCTGCTGTGCTTCTTTCGTGTTTATGGGTGTAAAGGCAAATGCCGCTTCCCTATCCCCGGCTCTTCAAGAAATTGAAGCGTCTCGTGGAGAAGTTGTGGATCGTGTCTTACATGTCATTAATACGGAAGAGGTGCCACAGACGTATTACACAGGAGTTCTGAAGTTTAAGGCTTCTGATGAGACGTCGTCACCAAGTTTTATTCCATACGATGAAGATCACAGTGGTCTTCCGGAGTGGATTTCGCTTTCTGTCCCACAGTTTCAAGTTCCTGCTCGTTCGTTTGTCGACGTTCCGTTCAAGATTATTGTTCCAATGGATGTGGCCTCAGGGAGTTACTATGCTGCTGTGACCATTTCCAACGCACCTTCCGACGTTGTTGCGTCAAACGGAGCCATTATTGAAGCAAAAACAGCTTCGCTCATTCTTCTCACAGTAAAAGGTGAGACAAAATTACGAGCGGGTCTTCTGGATTTTACTTCAACACTGTTTGGAACAAAGACAACGACCATTGTTGGTTCCTATCGATATCGTGTTCAAAATCAAGGAAACGTTCACTTTGAACCAAAAGGTTCCATTCGATTCACTGATGTGTTTGGACGAAACCTCTTGGAAGTTGATGCAAACGCACT
>CALRGL010000026.1 GCA_943357275.1 Candidatus Uhrbacteria bacterium RIFOXYB12_FULL_58_10
GGTGATGGACTGCAAGAGAAGGTCGATCAGGAAATACAGACACTTCTGACATCTGCGTATGAGTGGGCATTGCACATTCTCAATACACACAAAGATCTTCTCTCTTGCATGGCAGAAACCTTGCTCGAGCACGAAGACCTTCATGGCGAAGCGTTGAGTCAGTTGCTTGCAAAGGTTCAGCTCAAGCCGTTCCGAATGGAAGATTTTCCCGTTACAATGAGAAACTGATCGATTCAGAAACACTGGATCGATTTTTTTATTTGTGAGAAAAAGAAAAACCAGTCTGTGTCAGACTGGTCAGGTTTCAAACCCACGCGCGATGCGGATGACTTTGCGGTAGCGTCGCACGTAGTCCCAGTTGGAATAGAGGGTGACACCGACGATACATCCAGTGACGATCCATCCCAGAATTGGGAGATTCCAAGGGGACATGATGACGAACATGAACATGGTTCCAGGGAAACAGATAGCTGTGCGGAGTTTTCCTGAGAAGCCAGCGCTTACTTTTGCGTTTGGAGCCTCACGCAAAGCCCATGTTCGATGGAACATCGACGCATGATCGCGTTCCAAAGAGAAGTAAGCAATGAGAAGAGTTTGTACAACAAACGCAGGTGAACCACCTGAAAGAACACAGACAAGCGCATTAATGAGGAGTGACAGGAACTTGGTGAAGTACTGTACTTTGTCGTGATGTGGATCAAAGAGTTCTCCAAACGAAGAACCTACGTTGAATCGCCTTGAAACAAATCCATCGATTCCATCACAGGCCGCTCCGACGCACATGGCAACCAGAGCAATGACACGAATAGTCTGAGCCTGCTCTATGATCGAACCGTATTGCCAGAACAGAATGAAGTACACCACAAACAAATAGAATCCAAGTCTCGATAGCCACGATCCAAGAAGAGTGATGTAATTTGCCGTGTTTGCCCGATTGATCGGGAGTAACTTCTCGTCGTAGAGGAAGTGAAGAAGAGAAACAAGAGGATTTTTCATCGATGTTTCCTTTGTTTGTTTCGTCATCCTGACACAAGAGAACTTGGAACTCGAGAGGTTATCTGAAATTTGTGTTTGCGTCAATAAAATTGAGTAAGAAAAAATAGCCTTTCGGCTATTTTCTTAACAAGATTTTTGTTTCTTTTTTGTATGCTTCCACCATCGGTTGATCGAATGCATCCACGTCCATCAGCTTGGCAAGATACATGATTTCGATCATGCGCGTTTGGAGGTAATACCCAAGTTCGTAGGCATCTAATTTTTCAAACTCGAACGTGACAATCGGACGTTTCAGTTTTTTGTAAGCAGTTTTTGTTCCTTCTGAAATGGCATTCATGATGTCTTCAAGAGACTTTCCCCCGATAGTTTCGACCAGTCCTGGGAAAGCCAGTTTCTTTGGAACCTTCACAGATCCTTTGATTGGCGCCGTGATGACGTTTGTGATGGCATTGTTTGCTCCTCCATAATAAAGCTGTGCCATGGAATGCATGTCCGTGGAACCAATCGACACAATCGGCATCAACCCTTTTCCGTCTTTTCCAAGACTTTCCGCCATGAGTTGTCGATACCACTTTCCAAGCGACTCCAATTCAGGAGCAAAGAAAAACGAATTGTGAATCGTGTGGCCTTTGGTGTAACTGACAGATGAAGTAATGGCTGAACTCAGGGCGATGTTTGTTTTGAGAGATTGATTGGTACCGTCTTGGACTGCCTCTTTAGCTCCTGCCAGAAGTTTTTTGATATCAACTCCAGCAAGCGCAAGAGGGAACAAGCCGACAGCGCTAAAAACAGAATAACGTCCACCAACCATTTCAGGAATTTCTAAGCAGGGAATGTTTTGAGAAGTTGCTGCGTTCCAAAACTTGGAGTCTTTGCCGGTAATCACCACAAGACGATCGAGCACGTTTCTAAATGGTTTTTTGAGTGCTGAAAGAAGTGCTTCTGTGTTTGCTGTGGTTTCTGTTGTCCCACCAGATTTACTAATCGACACAAGTAAAAATTCTTCTTTCGATTTGCAAGTTTTCAAGATAGTGAAAATGTTGTTGAAGGTGTGGGTTGAAACGGTATCCAGGTAAAGTATTTGTGCAGATCCTCCCCCTGCCCGAGGGGGAGTTAGAGGGGGTGGGAGTGCTTCACTTATTGCCTGTGTTCCAAGATTCGATCCACCAATCCCAATCACAACGAGATACTTGAGTGTTTTCGAGGAATACGTTTTTGCCAGTTTTTGTACGCGAACCATCATCTTCTCATCAAACGGAAGTTGAATTGATGCTTCTTTGTGTACGTAGTCTGTTTCTGTAAATTGTTTTACAAGGAGTTTACGAAAAGGCTCAAGCAAAAGAGCAGAAGATTTGAATTCCGTATCGCTGACCAAGCTTGCTGATCGAAAGTCACATTTCATATGTGGACATCATAGCATTGGTTTTTCCGAAGTGCTATGATTATTAAGTTATCTTACTCTTAACTTTATTTTATTTATGAAAGATGGAAAGTGTGGCGTTCATTGTCTTGCTTTTTGGCTTCTTTGGATCGGTGGTTTGAACTGGGGACTTGTCGGACTTTTCGACTGGAACCTCGTAGAAACCGTCTTCGGAGGCTGGCCATGGCTCGTAAAACTCGTCTACATCTTGGTCGGTTTGAGCGCACTTTTGATGCTCGCTGATAAGAAGTGTGTGAAGTGTAAGAATTAATAGATCAAAACGATTCTATACAACCGTATGGAGTCGTTTTTTGTTTGTGTTACAATTCAAAGGTATGAAAATCGGTTCAAAGGCTCCTTTGTTTTCTTTGCAAGATCAAGCAGGGGAAACGCACAAGCTTTCTGCGTATCTTGGCCAGTGGGTTTTGCTTTATTTTTATCCAAAAGATGATACACCTGGATGTACTGTCGAGGCGTGCTCATTTCGTGACAACTGGCCTAAGTTTAAACGATTGAAGATCAAGGTGTTTGGTGTGAGTGGTGATTCTGCCAAAAGTCACAGTAAATTTGTGGAGAAGTTTGAATTGCCGTTTGTTCTTTTGTCTGATCCAGATCGAACGATGATTGACAAATACGGCGCTCTTCGCGAAAAGAGCATGTTTGGAAAGAAATACATGGGGATTGAACGGATGAGTGTCCTTGTAAATCCAGAAGGAAAGATTGCGAAAGTCTATGAAAAAGTAAAACCAGAAACGCACGTTGACGAAGTTTTGAACGATTTGAAAGGTCTGCTATAATCTTGTCGATATGAAAGTCATCTTACTAAAAAACGTTGCGTCGCTTGGTAAGGAGGGGGTTGTTGTTGAAGTGTCTGATGGTCACGCCAGAAATTTCTTGTTTCCGCAGAATATGGCTGTTCCGGCAACTCCGGAAGCGTTGCGTCGACGAGATGAAAAAGTGCAGATCGCAAAGCGTGTGGTGACCAAAGAGGTTTCTCAAATGGGAAACTTGGCTCAGCGCATGGAAGGGTTCGAGATTGAGATCGAAGAAAAAATGAGCGAAGGTGGAACGTTTTATGCAGCTGTTACAGCTAAGACGATTGCCGAAGCTCTTAAAAAGAAAAAATTCAACGTTACTGCCGACATGATTAAACTTGCTGAGCCAATCAAAGAGCCGGGCGATCGAACAGTCACTGTTCAACTCCCACACGGCTTCGAAGCAGAGGTCAGAGTTATTGTCGAAGGGAAATAAAAACGACGGGGCCACGGCTCCGTCTTTGATTTTACTATGAAACATCATTATATTTTCGTGGTCGGTGGTGTGATGAGTGGTGTGGGAAAAGGCGTGACAACAGCTTCCATCGGAAAGATTCTCCAAGCTCGCGGATTTAATGTGACCGCGATCAAAATCGATCCGTACGTGAACGTGGACGCTGGTACGATGAACCCGGTTGAACATGGGGAAGTGTTTGTGACAGACGATGGGGATGAAACCGATCAAGACATGGGAAACTATGAGCGATTCTTGGAAACGGATTTGCTGAGTACAAACTACATGACCACGGGTCGTGTGTACCAAACCGTGATCGAAAAAGAACGCAATTTGGAATACAAAGGAAAATGCGTGCAGGTGGTTCCACATATTCCACTTGAGGTCATTGGTCGTATTAAAAAAGCCTCAGCAAACGCAAAGGCGGATATTACGATGGTTGAAATTGGTGGCACGGTTGGGGAGTATGAGAACATTTTGTTCTTGGAAGCCGCCCGTATGATGCATTTGGAGGATCCAGAGAACGTGTTGTTTGTTTTGGTGAGTTACTTGCCAGTGCCACCGCATTTGGGAGAGATGAAGACCAAACCAACACAGCATGCAACGCGAACGTTAAACAGCACGGGAATTCATCCAGATTTTATTGTGTGTCGTGGTGAGCAGTTTATGGATAAGCCTCGACGAGAGAAGTTGAGTGTGTTTTGTAACGTGAAACCGGAGTCCGTGATCACGGCGCCTGATGTAAAGTCTATCTACGATATTCCTGCTTTGTTTGAATCTCAAGATTTGTCGACGTCAATTTTGAAGCGATTCAAAATGAAACCTCGTACATCCGATTTGAGCAAGTGGAAGGCGATGGCAGCTGTGCAGTTAAAGGCAGAAAAAACGGTAAAGATTGGTGTCGTCGGAAAATATTTCTCAACGGGCGAGTTTACGCTTGCTGATTCGTATATTTCGGTGATCGAAGCCCTGAAACACGCGGCATGGGCAAATAAGTCGAAGATTCAAATCGATTGGATCAACTCTGAAGATTTTGAAAAAGATGAAAAAGAATTGAAGCGTTTGTCTGAATATGATGGCGTGCTTGTGCCAGGCGGATTTGGAACGCGCGGAATTGAAGGAGTGATTTCAACGATTCGATATTGCCGAGAAAAGAAGATTCCGTATTTTGGAATTTGTTACGGTATGCAACTTGCCACGGTTGAGTTTGCAAGAAACGTGCTTGGCAAAACCACAGCTCATACGGTTGAGGTCGATGAGGCAACAAAAGACCCGATCATTCACATCAACCCTCTCCAAAAGAAAAACGTGCGAGAAAACCGTTATGGGGGAACGATGCGTTTGGGTGCTTATGATTGTGATTTGAAAACTGGTTCGATTTCAAGAAAAGCTTACGGATCAGCCACGATTTCAGAGCGACATCGACATCGTTATGAGTTTAATAATGAGTATGCTCAGGCCTTGGAAGAAAACGGAATGATGATCTCAGGAACCAATCCAGGTTCTGGACTGGTGGAAATCGTAGAGTTAACAGATCACCCATTCTTTGTAGGCGTCCAATTTCACCCAGAATTCCGCTCAAGACCCTTGAATCCGCACCCATTGTTTAAGGCATTCATAAAAGCGGCGATAAAGTAACAAAACAAAGGAAATTCCTCAAAACACGGTTGACAAAACCGTGTTTTTGTGCTATATTGTAGTGTCAGTAGATCTTTCGAATCAAACCCATTTCGGCCCAAAAAGCCAAGGAGTTTCCCATGTCTTTTCTCACGACCATCATCTCCCTCTTCGCTCTGATCGGTACTGTCGCTTCCGGGCGGTGGATCTTCCGACAGAGCTGGGGGATGCTCTGGAAGTTTGCTGGGTGCATGGTTCTCCTGTCTTTGCTGAGTGCGATCTTCAGTGGTCGTGCACCGATGGTCGGTCTGTATAACCCGCTTGCGGGTATATTGGCCACGTGGGGCATCATGCTTTCAGCGATCTGGGGGTTCAGACGAGCTGGTAACGACTGGCGGTGGCAATCTGCCGTTGTCATTCCGGCCGTCATCTTGCTCGGTGTCATCTGGATTCCCGTGATTCTCAACCCGATTGGTGCGCTTCCGCATGTTCCAATGGGTGGATTCACGTCTCCAATGGCCCATGCCAGTCCGCCTCCGGCCCCGCATGCACTGGCGACACTCGTTCCGTGCTCGGCAATGGATCCGAGTCTGCGAGTCTATGTCGCACGTTGCAACCCGTGAAGACGTTCTTCACGGCCTTGACCGCCTCTCTTAAAAAAGGGGCGGTTTTCTATTTGACAAGTGGTCTTATTTTCGGTGAGGTGATGATGTGTTTATCAGTTGAAACAAAGGAGGGGTGTATGAAATTGTTTTTTTGTTCTTTTGTCGTGTTGTGTCTCATGAATATTCCTTTGTTTGTTCGAGCTCGACAGAATTTTCAGCGCGACGAGTCGTTTTTCCATCCAACTGTGCAATCGAACAAAATACCAGCGTTTCTTGCTTGGACTTCGGATATTTTGGTTGATTTCAACGATGACCCAAAACAAGAACCAATTGTTTACGCAGTTCTTACAATGGTACGTCCAAAACCTGAAACGAATGACATTATCTTTTCAAGGTTGATTGGAAAGACATTGATAACCAATGTCTTTCAGTTTGAGGCACCAAAAGGATCATTTCGAAATTTCTTCCGTATCGAACAAGTGTTTGTGGATTGCAAAACACGGGAAGTTGGCTATCAGATGACAGCAAAGACTCCAAACGCCGTTTATCGTGCAAACGGTGTTCAAATGTTTTCTTGTAAAAAAGATGATCCTCCAAAGTGCTTGGAAGGACGATGTGGTTGTTTTTTCAAGCTTGATCTAAGTGATATTCGTTGTTCAGGAAAAGGTTGCAAATAGCTCTTGAGTCTTTTCTGGCCGCAAAACCATCTGGTTTCTACGGCTTTTTCTTTTCTATTGACTCTTTTTGAAGATTTGGGTAAACTTCCGTCGAAATAACTATCAACCCCTATGGCACATAAGAAAGCCGGTGGATCTACCAGTTTAGGCCGTGATTCACAATCAAAACGACTCGGAGTCAAAGTCTCCGACGGCCAGTTCACGACTCCAGGACAAATCATTGTCCGACAGCGTGGCACAAAGATTCATCCTGGAAACAATGTTCGAAAAGGCAAAGACGATACACTTTACGCAGCCGTAGAAGGCATCGTGAAGTTCGGACGAAAGCAAGTGAAGAACTTTCACGGCATTCTCAAGCATCGTACAATTGCTCGGATCGAATCTGTAAAAGAATAACAAAAACATCTCGTGTGAGAGCACGAGTTTTTTGTTTGAGAAAAAGTCTAAAATCAGTTAAACTAGATGCACTATGTCAGAAACGATTGTTGAACGCATTGAACAAGTTTTGGAACAAGTTCGTCCAGCTCTACGTATGGATGGGGGAGGTATTGAATTTGTGAAATTTGATGCAGAGACTGGACAGGTCTTTGTGAAGTTACGAGGTGCGTGCGTTGGATGTCCGATGTCACAAATCACGCTCAAGATGGGAGTAGAAGCGGCGCTTCAAGAGGCAATTCCAGAAATAAAAGAAGTTGTTGCAGTTGAAGAAGAATAATCTTCATGAAAGCTTCAAAAGCTCAATTCAATCGATTCATCAAATCCTTTTTTGAAATGATGAAACGAGAAAAACGTTACCAATGGTCATTGATTGGTTCTTTTGTGTTGTTTGTCTTGACGTTAGCACTTCCGATTTGGAAAATCTTGCCAATGGCAAGTGTGAGTCCATTTATTCCTCTTCATTACAATGTCTTGTTCGGTATTGATCGTTTCGGACCTTGGTATGCCATCTTTTGGATTCCTGGGCTTGGGTTTGCTTCTCTGATAGCAAACACGGTTTTAAGTACATTCGTGTACCACCAAGAAAAATTCATGTCTACTTTACTCATGATTGGTTCGCTCTTTGTACAACTGACTCTGTTGTGTTCGATGACTCTGATTGTTCTTGTAAACCTCTAACCTATGCCACTTGAATCATTTGAACTTGTTCGTGTTCTTTTGTTAAGTGCCGTGAGTTTCGTTTTAGCATTTGCTTGGGCGCCACTACTCATCAAATGGTTGATTGAATTTAAGATGGGGAAATCGATTCGTGCAGAAGGAGATGCTCCTGTGTTTGCAAAATTACATTCCAAGAAAAGCGGAACCCCAACCATGGGAGGACTTCTTATTTGGGTGACTGTCTTTTTTCTTGCAGTTGTTCTTGCACAGATCACTCCATTTTTTCCAGAAGGGTCCATGCTCGCGCGCTTGAATTTTCTTTCGCGATCAGAAACCTGGCTTCCAATGGGTGCGCTTGTTGCTTCGGCAATTGTTGGATTCGTCGATGACTATTTCAATGTCAAACACATTGGTCCAAAAGGAGGTGGAATGCGAATGCGTCATCGTATTTTGATTTATACGTTTATTGCCGTTGTGGGAGCTTGGTGGTTTCATGCCAAGCTTGGTTGGGACATGCTTCACGTGCCGTTTGTAGGAGATTTCAGTCTAGGTCTTTGGTCCATCCCATTTTTCATTTTCGTCATTGTTGCAACAGCCTTTTCTGTAAACGAAGCCGATGGTCTTGATGGACTGGCTGGTGGAACGCTTCTCACTTCGTTTGCCGCTTTTGCGATCATTGCCTTTGCTCAAGGTCATTATGATCTTGCTGTTTTCTGTGGAGTCATTCTTGGTACCTTGCTCGCTTTTCTTTGGTTCAATATCCATCCGGCTTCTTTTTTCATGGGAGACACAGGGGCGATGTCGCTTGGAGTTACGCTCGGAATTGTGGCACTGCTGACCAATTCAGCATTATATCTTCCCGTGATTGGTCTTGTGTTTGTCCTTGAATCCTTGTCCGTTATTGTTCAGTTGTTCTCCAAAAAATTCTTTAAAAAGAAAGTGTTTCTTTCTGCTCCTTTTCACCATCATCTTGAAGCGATTGGTTGGCCAGAGCCTCAGATTGTGATGCGTCTATGGGTTGTTTCTATTGTGTTTGCAGCCATTGGTGTTTCGTTAGCTCTTCTTGATGTTCTTCTTTAAATGCGCAACAAAAACGGAACCATTGATTATCTCTACTTTGGAATCGTCTCCACGATCATTCTTTTTGGTCTGATCATGCTGATGAGTGCATCGGCTCCAAACGGGTATGCCCAATTTGGAGATAGTTATTACTTTTTAAAACATCAATTCATTTTCGGATTTATTCCTGGAGTTGCGGCGATGTTTGCTTTCAGTAAAATTCCTTATACTTTCTGGAAAATGCACGCATGGAATTTGCTTATTCTTTCCATTGTTTTGCTCGTAGCAGTGTTCATTCCAGGACTCTCTGCAGGAATTGGAACAGCACACAGTTGGATTTCGATCGGTGGTGTGTTCTCGCTTCAGCCGTCTGAGGTAGTAAAGCTTACATTCCTTTTTTATCTCGCCGCTTGGTTAGGTCAACGTGGAAGTCACGGGGTACGTGATGTGAACTCTGGACTTTTGCCGTTTGTTCTTGTTCTTGGTTCTGTTTTGGGTCTGCTTATTATCCAGCCAGACGTCGGAACGATGTCGATTATCGCTGGAATGAGTTTGATTGTGTATTTTATTGCTGGTGCTCCGGTCACGTATGTTCTTGGATTTGTTCTTGCCGGACTCACAGGTCTTGGACTGTTAATTTCCCTTGCTCCGTATCGAGCAGCGCGTTTTACAACGTTTCTTCATCCAGAACTGGATCCACAGGGGATCGGGTATCATATTAACCAAGCGCTTCTTGCTCTTGGTTCAGGTGGAATGTTTGGACTTGGGTATGGGCATTCCCGACAAAAGTTTCAGTATCTCCCTGAGGTTGCCACAGACTCGGTTATTGCCGTGATTGGTGAGGAACTTGGAATGATGATGGTTCTGCTAGTTCTGTTTGCCTTTCTTGCGTTTGTTTGGCGATCGATTGAGATTGCAAAAGGAGCACCTGACGCATTTTCTAAATTGGTGGTGGTTGGTGTCACAGCTTGGATTACACTTCAAGCGTTTGTGAACATCGGTTCCATGGTCGCGCTCATGCCGATTACTGGCGTTCCGCTTCCGTTTATTAGTTATGGAGGAACAGCACTTGCTGTTTCCATGGCGGCCGTGGGAGTTGTCTTAAATATTTCTCGTTATTCTAAATAGTATGAACGTCTTTCTGACAGGTGGAGGAACAATGGGGCCGGTGACACCACTTCTTGCGATTGTGGAAGCTTGGCGAAAGAGACGAACCGACGTGGAATTTGTTTGGATTGGAACTCCAAACGGACCGGAACGAGCCTTTGTTGAGCGCTACCAGATTCCTTTTTATGCTTTGCCAGTGGCACGGATTCCTCGCTATATTTCGATCGAATGGCTTACGTTTCCGTTTACATTTTTGTTTGCATTTCTTAAATCGCTTTATCTTATTGCAAGATTACATCCTGACGTGATTGCTTCAGCAGGTGGATTTACAAGTGTTCCCGTTGTTCTTGCAGGAAAATTGTTTCGCGTTCCATCTTGGCTTCATCAGCAAGATGTTTATCCGATTTTAACAAGTCTCTTGCTCGCACCGTTTGTTCATCAGATTACGGTTGCCTTTGAACAAAGTTACAATATCTTTCAACCGGAGAAAACACAGTTACTTGGGAATCCTGTTCGTCCATCGATTCTCGACGGATCAAAAACAGAAGCGATGAAACTGTTTGCTCTGAGTCCGCACAAACCGACCTTACTGGTATTTGGTGGGGGAACAGGTGCGACTTGGATCAATCACGCAATGGAGGAAATCGCGGGTGAGCTTGTTTCTCAGATGAACGTGATTCATGTGACAGGAAAAGGAAAGAAAACAAATTTGGAATCGTTGACAGGTTATTTCCAAACAGAGTTTTTGTACGAATCATTGAAACATGTTTATGCTGTTTCCGACTTAGTTGTTTCACGAGCGGGGATGGGATCCATCACAGAACTCTCAGCTCTTTCCAAGCCAACTATTTTTGTCCCACTCCCAAACTCTGCACAAGAAGTGAATCTAGATCCATTTTTAGAATGTGTTTCTGTTGTAGAACAACATCAGTCTCATGAAGTCTTGAAGCAAACGATTTTGGATCTCATGAAGGATTCAGAAAAGCGACAGACAATGGGGCAACTGTTTCACGATCGGTTGCAAACGGACGTTGCACACAGGATGATCGAACTTCTTGAACAGATGATAAAAAAATAAACACACACGAAATCGTGTGTGTTTTTTCTCGTGACTTTACATGTCATCATCACCATCGCCGAGATCTCCCATGTCCAAGTCGTCATCGTCTTCCGCATCGTCCACGGAATCTTCTAGACAGTCTGGGCACAATTCATCGTCGTTGAGGTCAGCGGATGTTCCGCATGCTGTGCAAACACCGTTCATAGTATTCAAGCTTACGAGTTAGTAAACGTATTATACTAATAACAAATGAGGATGCAAGAGGTTGTCAAGAGCAAGGGTACTTAGACATCCCCTTGTCAAAGCTTTTCTTTTTTGTTATATTTTCGTCGCTTCTTTCAAGCGAATGAAACTGTTTCAAAATGGCGTAAGATGCGCCGGGCTGGAGGCAGAAAATCGCTGAGCCGTACACTCGGTACGGAGAAGCGATTTTCTGCCGAAGCCCAAGCAGATTGCGTCATTTTGAAACAGTTTCGCGCTGGTAGCTCAGGGGTAGAGCAGGGGCCTTTTAAGCCCAAGGTCGAGGGTTCGAGACCCTCCCGGCGCACCAACATAAAAACGTCAGGCTTGCCTGGCGTTTTTATGTTTGTGTGACGGTGGTGGAGAAACTTCTGGGTTCGATGTAGGAGTGAGAAAGTGGAAAGACTGAGTTTACTGGTTTTTTTGTTTGTCCAAATAATAAAAAGCTCAACGGTAGAATTATGTTACAATACCTCCATATGCTCGAGGAGGTACGATGGCATGCGTGTTCGGTGGATCGAACGTATGCTCGGTTAAAAACAACAGAAGAAGGTTTGAGTGATGCCGAGGTTTTACAGCGGCAGAAGCAATACGGATTCAATGAACTCCCAAGAGAGAAGCCACTTGCTTGGTGGGTTTTGTTTACACGACAGTTTTATAATCCGCTCATGATTATTTTGACGCTTGCTGCGGGAGTGAGTTTGCTTTTGGGTGAGCAAATTGATGCGAGTGTTATTTTCGCAGCTGCATTATTAAACGCGATCATTGGGTTTGTCCAAGAGTATAAAGCAAACAAAGCATTGGAAGCATTGCGACGTTTTATCCAGCCTCGTGCGATTGTTCTTCGAGAAGGAGTTCGATTAGAAATTTTAGCGCGTGAATTAGTCTTGGGAGATATCTTGCTTCTCCAGATTGGAGATCGAGTGACGGCTGATGCAAGACTTATTCATTCGGAAGGTTTAAGAATCGATGAATCTTCGCTTACAGGAGAGTCATTACCAATCGAAAAGACTATTCATGCGCTTTCTGAACAAACACCACTGGCAGATCGATCTAACATGGTGTTTACCGGTTCGTCTGTTGTCAGTGGAAGTGGTCAAGCAATTATTGTTGCTATAGGGAGTGGAACAGAGCTCGGAAAAATCGCCTTGCTTGTTTCGCAAATTCAAGAAGAACAAACACCCCTTCA
>CALRGL010000027.1 GCA_943357275.1 Candidatus Uhrbacteria bacterium RIFOXYB12_FULL_58_10
AACGACCGTCAAAGATGACGATCGTTTTTTCTTGGTTCCCGGGCAGGGATTCGAACCCCGATACTCAGGACCAAAACCTGATGTCCTGCCGTTAGACGACCCGGGAGTGAGTGAGCGGATAGACCAAGCTCGCTTGGGCTTTCCCGAGCGAACGACCGGAGTATGCGTTACATACCCGGGAATATCTCTACGTCTATTGCGAAGCGATAATACAATACCCCCTAGTTTTGTTCAAGGGGATATGTTAAAACCCTAGCCTCAATCCGTTTTATTTGTTATTCTACCTTCGTAAACATCCTTTATGTCAAAACCTACAGCCCTCTTTATTGGTCGATTCCAACCGTTTCATAATGGTCATCTTTTAGTTTTAGGAGGCATGGTGAAGGTCTCTGGAAAAGTGATTATTGCTATTGGAAGTTCCAGCGAATCTGGAACAGATTTGAATCCCTACACAGCGCAGGAACGCAAAGAAATGATGCAACGTGCGCTTCAGGCAAAAGATTTGATTCCTATGTACGATATCAACTTTGTCGAAGTTCCAGATCAAGAAGATGATGCCAAATGGGTAGAACATGTTCTTCAGATTGCTGGACCCGTTGATATTCTTTGGACAGGCAACGAGCACACCAAGCAATGCTTTGAGGGAAAAGTAGAGATTCAAAATATTAAAGAAGTTCCAGGAATTTCAGGAACAAAAATTCGTGAGCTTATCAAGGCTGGTGGTGATTGGCAGGAGAAAGTACCAGCGGAAGTATTTTCGTTCATTAAAGAAAAAGAACGTCAATGGTAAATGCCTATGTGCTTTTCAGCAACGGCGAGTTTCAGTGCGAGTGCTTTGTTGGGTGTTACCGGTTTAGCCTGTCTTCAGGTGGCTGAGAAAAAGCAAGATAAACTCCTCGCCAGTCTTCCGTTGTTGTTTTCCATTCAGCAGTTCATCGAAGGTTTGCTTTGGCTTTATCATGCAAATGGAATGCTCACCTACGTGCTTGCCTATGCCTTTTTGTTTTTTGCTTTCCTGCTGTGGCCGATCTACGTTCCGCTTGTTGCCTATTTATTCGAAACAGATCAGGGACGAAAAAAGATTCTGAAATATGTGACATGGGCAGGTGTGGCTGGTTCCATGATTTTGGCAGCCATTCTGATTCATCGTCATCTGGAAGTTACAGTCGTTCAAAATAGTCTGTGTTACATTGTTGACTTTCCTTATCAAAATCTCGGAATTGGTATTTATATCGCCATTACCGTGGGAGCTCTCATGATTTCTACAAATCAGGTTCTACGTATGTTTGGACTGGCAGCTTTTCTTTCCGCATCCGTTGCTTGGCAATTTTACCGTCACGCATTTACCTCAGTTTGGTGTTTTTTCTGTGCTCTTCTGAGTATGACGCTTTATTGGGGACTTCTGATGAAACACAATAAAACCCTTGACAAAATAGCCAAAATGTTCTAAGAAGATGGGTCTTTTGACCCATTTTTTGTTTAGGTCAAGACAAACCAGCCGTCTGTATCGGATGGCCCCAGCACAAGGGATAACAGTGAAAACACGGACTCCGGACTCATTTCTGGCTTTGAACGGTCAGCTCGATGACTTGCTTTGTCAGCTATTGCGAGTGGATCCGGTGGTTTGGCAACAAACCAAAGTTTTGTACGCCTCCGGTCGAGCTTGGAACGTGACAACGCGTCCCAAGCGCCGGGGAGTACGGACAATTCATGAACCCAGCGATCCGCTCAAGGTCATGAGTCAGGCGATTTTGAAGCAGGTGATCCAACCCATGCCCATCCACGGCTGTGTCCATGGTGGGCATCCTGGAACCAGCATCAAGACAAACGCTCAGGTTCACGCGGGCTTTGCCAAGTCGTATTATGTTCTGGATTTGAAGGACGCGTTTCCTTCGACCAAGCGTGATCGACTCGAAGAGTACCTGGCACCCAAGATTCATGCGCGGATCAGCGAGTCGCTCGAGATTGATCGTGTCGAAGTCGACAAGATCGTCTCGGTTCTCATTGACCTGATGTTGGTTGACGATGTGATTCCGCAAGGATTCCCAACGTCGCCTGGCGTGCTCAACGTGGTTCTGCGTCCGACCGACGCTGAGCTCAGTAACTATCTTCGTAAGGTGGAAACAGAGCTTGGGCAGAAGTTTCGGATGACGCGTTACGTCGACGATATCACGATTTCGACCGATGGTGAGGAGATTCCTCCGTCTGTTCGTAAGAAGGTTCGAAAGATCATCTGCGGAAATGACTGGGTTCTCTCGCGCACCAAGGTTCGCTACTATGGTGAGGCGGAGAAAGGGGACTCAGAGCGATCGACCAAGACGGCGGTTGTGACGGGTCTGGTCCCACACCTTGACGGTCGTATCTCGGTTCCACGTCCCAAGCTCAGCACGTATCGAGGAGTGATCTATCGATATCTCGAGATTGCCAGTCTTCGCGAAAATGGAGATGAGAAGGCACTTGAGAGCGCTCGGGTGCAAATGGAACAAGAGCGCAAACTGCTTGCAAGTGCTCATGTGGTCATCGAGACCACAGACCTTGCTGAGTTCTATGTGGGTACTTGGCCACTGACAACGAGCGAACGTTTCAAGATCGTTGGAATCATCGGGTTCCTAGGGATGGTTTACGAAGGTGAACTACCTTCGAGAATCCGAAAGGTCTATCTCGAAGCTAAAGTTCGGTTCCGGATTGGGAGAAAGGCACAGAAGCTAGCTCATTATCGGGAGAAAGACTCAGGCACAGGCCCATTATCCTGAAGACTAAGTCTGTTGAACTTCCACAAGTAGTGTGATATAGAAGTCTGTCTCGCTTCGGACGCGCGTACTGTGTGTTCTAGAGACGGAAAATGTGAGATTTGTAGAACCGCTTCAGGTTGTGTCCGACTTCTTCGCCTACGGCTCGACGGACCCAACCCTGACCTTTCTCTCAGATGCTAAGAGAAACGCATCGCGGTTCAGGATGCTTGTGGTGAGTTTGTTGTTTGTTCTGTCTCAAGCAGTGTTTCTCGAAAGCTTAGTCTCGCTTCGAATGCGCGTACCGTGCCTTCTAGAGACGGAAAATGTGGGATTTGTGGAATCGCTTCGGACCCTGCCCGACTTTCTTCGCCTTCGGCTACGACGGTCAGGGTCCGCGATTCCGGACAGCCGATGCAGACTGTACGGAATAGGTCGCGATTCAGGATGCTTGAGACAGAAGGTTGTTCAACGCCCGAAACGGCGTTCAGCCACGGAGCTTGCGCGAATCGTGCGAGTCAGTGGTAACACGGTGAGATACCGTGGTTCGCGCTCCATCCAGGAATGACGTCTGCTTGCGCCGACTCAAGTCATTCCCGGACGGCCAGACTGACAACGCCTGACAACCCCTCCCTTTGGTCGGGTCGTCTACGACTTTGTCAGGCCTTGTCAGTCCTAGGACGCACGAGGGATGTCCTTTACCGGACAAGTGTTTTGCTCCAACTCTGGGTGATGTGATGGAAACGTTACATCGCCCTTTTTCTTAAGCAGACCAATGTTGATCTGATCAAGAAAGAGGAATGTTCTTTTTACCAACCTGAGGAGGTTTCCATGTCTGGTTCGAGCATGAATGAGATTGTCTTTCGCAAGAATCCTGACACAGACGATCTGATTCCTGTCTTTGTGAGTGGCACTCGTTGTCGTAGACTCACGGTTCGAAACCTGTCTGCGTTTTCGTCACAGATTGCCGAGGGTGAAACCTTTGCGGTGAACGTGATCGAGATTCGTGGTTCCGGAGCCAATCCGCAGGAAATCGTTGTTGAGATCGAACGGCATCTTGTTCGCATCAAGGACGAGAAGTGGTTTGGGGAAGAATTCTGGATTCATCCAGAAATGTTTCAGATGATCCTTGCGGATATTCAACATGGTCATCATCTTCTTTTCCGTGGACCCAAAGGAACGGGCAAGACGACGCTTGCGAAGATGCTTGCGCAATCGTTCAAGGTTCCATACTTGAAAGTAGACAGCGCGGGTATTTCCAAGCCCAAGGATCTTTTTGGATCTGACTCTGCAACCGACGGTACATTGCGTTGGATTCCGAGCGATCTCACCTTGTTCCTCGATGAGCATCGAAGTCGTACAACTTGGCCCAAGGGCATCATTTTGCTCGACGAGTTCAATCGAATGGGTCACAGCATGTCTCCGTTTCATCCCATTTTTGATCACACGGCTTCCTTTGCGTTTACAACGACGCAAGGGACGGTGACAGTGAAGGATTTGAGAGGGTTCATCTGGATCATGGCCATAAACCCCAGCGATGGCGGACATATTGGAACCACTGATCTGGATGAGGCACTCGAAGATCGAACTGAGATCTACGATTTCGACTATCCGGAGAAACCTTGGGAGATTGCATGGCTCATTCGTCAGACGAGTATCACTCAAGCTGAGGCTGAACAGATTGTGAACATTGCCGCAGAAGTGCGGGGGTTTGCGACTTCTCAGCACATGGCCAAAGGGGGTCCTTCGCCCAGGCGAACGCTTCATACAGCTCGCATGGTGAGATGTGGAATTCCTCTGCAGATGGCCGTGAAGTACAAGATCATCAATCGGTACGCGGGTTCTTTGACAGAGCCTATGTCTGATCGGGCTCTTGTGACGGAACGACTTCGAAGTTCGAAATTGCTTTCTGACGTTGGGATTTCCTAAGATGTTGACCTACTTCGTCACATTTCCTGAACGAGGGAATAGCGGAGTTCACGTCAGTCTTGCTGGAGTCGAGAACAACAAACAGTGTTTCAAGGTTGAGATTCCTCAGATCGATGGGGAAGCATCACTTTCAACAAGCTTGCGAGCAATCAGTGTGGCAAGACCTCGTCACGAGGCGTATCTCAAGCTCTTGTTTGCTCAGAAAGCTCAGAGTTCCGTAAAGCCTCGTTCAGCTCCGACTCCAATTGAACCAACGTTGGTGTTTGAGCCTGATGAGATCGAACCGTTCATTGGTCAAGCACTGGTCCGTATGGTGGCTGTTGCTGAGCGACCGATTCGTCTCAATCTGCAAGGTCATGGAACAGCGTCAACAGATTGTGTGAATAACGTTACGCTCAATCCCGATCCATTCCTTCGAGGAGAGATCGAGGATGGGTTTGGTCGATGTCTTCATGAGGCTGGTCATATTCGAGAGGATGCAAAGGGGTCAAAGAAAGATCGACCCAGGCGTTCAAACGAGCTTCCGATTGGCATCGAATTGTTGAATCGGGCATATAAAGAAGGTGGGGAAGCACTTCAAAACATCTTGAACTTGGTCATGGATCGACGGACAGATGATTTGCAGTGTCGAAGGTTCCCAGGTAATGCGTCAGCGATTCGTCGTCGTCTTGGTCGACTGTTTCCAGGGGAAAAGCGAGTCGATGGGAAAGTGGTTCAGAAGCCAAACGGTCGCTCACTTGATTGTGCAACTTCTGTATTCACGGACTTCGCTTATGCGTGCAAAAAACGAACGCGACCGCGCCACGCCGTGGTTCGACGCTGTGTGAGTCTGGTGTTTCGTGCCATCAAGCGCGTGAACAAAGGACAGCGCAAATACACGGAGCTTCTGAGTGTGTCTAAGCAGGTTCTGGCTCTTTTGAACGAGCATGCCACAGAACAGGACAGAGAACAGCAAGCCTTTTCCGAGTTCATGAAAAAGCTCTTCAAGGCGATTTACGGCAGTAAAGCTGATGCATCGATGCAGAGACTGTTTCGCCAGATGATGGCAAAACGGCTTACGGCACAGCGTCGGCAGAGTTATTCCAAGATTTCTCAGATTGTGAAAAGTATTTCGACCAACGTTCAACACAGTGGCCCGTCTGCTGTAGGGACACCTGGCGGAGACAGTCCTACTGTTCCAGGGGCACCTGGCGGAGAAGGTCCTGGGGAGAAAGTGATCGAGGTGGGATCTAATGCTGCGGCGTATGGACCAGTTTCAATGGCTGTGCGAGCTCAGTCAACTCGGTTGTCTGACATCATTCGCAAGCTCTCGGTTCCAGAGTCGGTTGTTCTTCGTGGTTTGGATAAAGGCGAGATCGACATGGAGGCTTTGCCCATGCTCGTCGCCGGTCATCCAGACTGCATGAAGAGAGATCTTCAAACGTTCAAGTTGGATTTGGCCTTGGCGATTTTGGCAGATTTGAGCATGTCAACAGACGAACTTCCGATTACAAGGATTGCCACGACGTTCAATGATGCCCTGTCGCCACATGGTCGAGGTGTAAGCTCAGCTTTGTACGGCTTCAATGACGATGTGTTCTCGTGTGGTCCAGCGTCCAGAAACAATGGAATCGCTGGTCTCAAAAGTACTGGTGGAACCAACGAACACTTTGCAACACGGATTGCAGGAAATTGGCTTCGCGCACAACGTCGTTCCCGAAAGATCTTGCTTACCATCTGTGACGGTGGTCCAAGCAGTCCTCAAAAGGTGCGAAAAGAAGTAGACGAACTCGTGAGGCGGGGAGTCATCCCAATTCGAATCTTGGTCGGTGTGGACGTGGCCCCAAAAACCCACCCCATCGATCTCCTGTTCGACAACTGGGAAGAGTTCTCCCGCGAACTCGAACAGCTCTTTAGTACGATCATCAGTGCGACTCGGGTGTAGAACGTCCAGAACTTGGACGATTCTGCACCTTTTTTGTTTGCTAGAATTATTGACATAATGCTCATTTTCGGCTATTATTCGTCTCTTCGAAGATTTTATCGAAGGTGGTTTTCATTCAAAACGGAGGAAGAAAATGCAAAACCTTTTTCT
This sequence comes from Candidatus Uhrbacteria bacterium RIFOXYB12_FULL_58_10, assembly GCA_943357275.1. Lineage (GTDB taxonomy): Bacteria > Patescibacteriota > Patescibacteriia > UBA9934 > GWF2-40-263 > CALRGL01. Next base: position 6,733 of record CALRGL010000027.1, read on the forward strand.
TGATCCTATCGTCCACCAGTCTTTGGTTCAGTTGCGAAGCTCTGGCAAGAAGTTTTATATCGCGCAGTCTGGATCGTGTGGCGGGCTTGTTCCTGCTCTTGAGTCCATTCCTGGTGCGTCGAAATTCTTGGCTGGCGCACGGTTCTGTAACGACTGCGAAGACACGGCGGATTTTCTCGAAATGACGCCCGAGAAGTTTGTTGATGCGAATGTCGCCGAGCTCCTGGCAGCAAAGGCTTACTGGAAGTGCCTGGAGTATGCTCGTCGTCGTGGGGAGCCCAATGCCGAAGTGATCGGTGTGGGTATGACCGCTGCGATTGAGAAGGATCGGCATAGCGAAGGCACAAAGCGTGTTCATATCTGCATCTACACGCCAGGTCGTGTGGAAAATCGATATGAGACGTTTTGGAAACTCTCTGAAGATGCAAGCTTTGAAGTCCGCGCAATGAAACGGGCAGAAGAAGCGCAGTTTTGTGATTTGTTCGTCTTCAACGCGATTCTTTCTTTCTTGGGTCAACCTGTTTCAAACAAAAACCTTCAGGCACCGCTCATTGGGACGGAACTTGCCCCACTTGATCAGCTCAAGGTAGATCGGTCTAAGCCCTGTATCATTGCCAGGATGATGAATGAGTTTCCCTTCGGTTATGTCGCTTGGAATGGGCATTACCCACCCATGGTTCGAGAATCGCTTGGGGAACGTTTCCCCATGCAAAGAGTTGTTGAATGTGGTTCACAGGTGATTCTTGTCCCTGGTTCGTACCGCCCGCTTCACCATGGTCACATCGACCTGGCGCGAATGGTCAGTCAGATGACTGGGCGAACGGCTGTCTTTGAGATCAGTGTGTCCCATCCAGACAAGGTGGTTGACGAGGCTGAGATCGAAGGTCGGATGAACCAGTTTTGGGGATTTGCTCCCATTGTGGTGGATCAAGCCCCGCTCTATATCGAAAAGGCCAGGATGTACCCAGGTGTACCGATTGCCATGGGAGCTGACGCCGTCCTCAAGCTTCTCGACCAGAAGTATTACGGAGGAACACTCCAGGGTCTGATCGATGTCCTCGAGGAATTCCGACGTCTTGGCACAATCTTCTACGTGAACGGTCGACTCGACGAAACAACCGGACAGTTTGTCACTCTCAGCGACATTCCGATTCCGGCTCGCTATCGGGACCTGTTCCGCGAGGTCAGTATGCGCGTGGATATGTCCTCGACCAAACTGCGAAACGCCGTGGCATCAAGTCATTCAAACCCGTAATTTCTCGATCCCCAGATCTTGGTCTGGGGCTTTATTATTAAGGAAATTATATGGGGATTCCATTGACAAAATGCCCATTTTCTGGTATTCTTTAGCGTTCGTATTCGGTTTTGTGTTCAACGAACAAACACCTATTTCACGCTTCAAAACAAGGAGAATGAGATGAAATTGGATCGTGTATCGGTTTGCTACTTGGAAACCCGTGTGGGTATCCAACGTCTGCAATTTGCTGGCTCGGTTGCAAAAGCCCTGGGTACCAAACTCAGTGTCTTGCTTCCACCGGTTCGTAGTGGGGAAAACCTCAGTCGCGAGTCTCTTGCTTTGACGGAAACGCGCATCCGCGGGTCTCGCGATTTTCTAGAGGTTGAGATCGAGTTTCTGCGGGTGGATCCGCGCTCGGCCACTGTGGCGCGAACCGCTATTCACATCGGCGACGACACTTCGATTCCTGGTGTGATTCTGCTTCGTTGCTTCGACGAAACTCGTTTGAAGGACGACGGTGACCACTGCATCTTCATTCCCTTTGGAAAGGGAGGTGCGGGTCAGCGTGCGGCGCGCTACGGCTTGGCTCTGGCAAAGGTCTTGGAAATGCCCGTGGTTTTCTATCACACAACCTATCCGCGTGAAGGAACTGTTTCGACGGATCCTGCCATGCATGTGTGCAGCGAAGCTATTGATGTGCGCAAGTACATCGAGGAACTCGCGAAAGCAAAGACTGTTCGGTTTACGACCGTCATCGAAATGGCGCCCACAGTGGAAGGGGGGATTGTTCTTTCAGCCCTCAACCACAACGCTGCGCTGATCGTGATGAGTTCTGGTCGGCAGGTTCTGCTAGGAAGCTATGTGGATCAGGTTTCGAAACTGGGACCGGTTCCACTTCTGGTTTTTTTTAGGGAGGTGCAGTGATGAAGAAGTTCAACTTCCAGAATCCGTACGTGGTCATGTGTATTCCACTGATCATGTACCTGATCGAGTTTCCTTCGAAGCTCATCATTGGAAGCATGATCAACTCGCCGACCTTTACAGGCGACGGGTATCACAACGCAAGTGATTTGGTACAAGTGTTGTTCATCATGGGGGGTGTGTTTCTTTCGCGCCTTCCGCCGAGTGCCAAGTACAAACTCGGCTTGATGAGCATCGAAAGTGTTTTGTCCGCGATCGTCGGAGCCAGCCTTGGATTCTTGGCGGTGAAGACGTTCGTTACGTCGTTTTGGATCTTGCTCTCGCACGTACTGGGATCCACAGAACCCTATCCGCTCGAAATGAGTACGAGTAACGGTCTGTGGGCTGGTGGCGTTGCTCTGGTGTGCGGGATCGTTTCGCTCGTTGTAGGTGCGATCGAGGTCAACGTTGGCAAGAAGCTGGGTCATCAGTCCATGGTTTCAGACGGACTCGAGACGCGAAGTGATGCCATTATTGGATTCTCGATTCTGGTCGGGGTCATTGGTCAGTATTTGTTCAACGCTCCCTGGCTCGAGTATGTGTTCGCCATGGGTGTTGCCATTCTGATGGCTAAGACGGCCTGGGGCATTTCGAAAGAAGGTTGGGCCGGCTTGCTTCACAAGACCATCGGCGTCGAACACGATCGAAACATCGTTAGTATTGCAAAGTCTCTCCCCGGCGTGGTCGATGTCCCTGAAATCATCACGTTTCGAGTCGGATCCAAGGTTGTTGTCACTATGAAGGTCACAAGCCGCGCGAGTCAGGAAGCTTGTATGTTGCTCAAGCAGGCGATCGCTTTCAAGATCGTTGCTTATTTGAAGGAAAACGAATTCACGGACGGCACATTCAAAATCCGATTCGAATACCCGAGCACCGAAGTTCATCGGATGGCTGTCTTCCTCAAGATGTTCGGTGGTGGTCCAACGAGGATCTCTAACTCGTGGACAGATTGGTCTCATATTCTCGTCTGCGATATCAAAGACGGTGAAGTAAGTCGTGCCACGCTCAGTCCAAATTCAGACGTGCGCAACCTCCGATCGTTTATTCTGAATCATCACATAGAAGATTGCGTCCTTTTTGATCCTTCAAGAAGCGAGTCGCCTGAGTCCGCTCAACTTGAAGGTATTGCAAAGCTTTGTCGCGTTTCTTCTGCAGATCCAACCTATATCGGTTTCAAGCTCTAAACGCTCAGGCATCTCTACGCGAGGTGCCTGTTTTTTTGTCGAGAAATAAAAAAAGACACCCGAGTGGTGGGTGTGAGTTGGTAAAAAAAGTGAGTTTAGTATTCAAGATCACATCTAGTACACCTCACAATCGCAACGTATTCGTATTTTCCGCTTGAGAGTTCTCGTGTTTCGCAGGTCCAGGAGTCTTTGTCATACTTAGCTTCGATATCAGCAACCCATACCTTTCGATGTTTTCCGGTCGGCTTAAGGTCGTGTTTTCCTTCTATCTCACACTTCTCAGAACCAGAAACAACTCGTTCACGTTTTCCTGATCCTTTACATCGTCGGCAAGGCGATCCTGGTCCTCGAACTTTTCCATTCTCGTTGCATTCAGGACACTTGTATCTGGACCCATTTTCTCGGTAGTAACCATGAGAACATTCGGAACAATCGATCAGCTCGTAGATTTGACCATTTGAACAAGAGCAGTCTTCACAAACGGTATATTCCGGCATTTTCCTCTCCTTTTTGTCTCAGCACTCTTTCATTCTTATGACGATAAACTCGATTTGTCAACAGTTTGTTCGACGTTTGTTCGTGTCTGTGTTATCATCGATACATAATCAAAACATACTCTACCCCTAGGGCCTAACCGCTCGAGGGGGAATTTCTGTTATGGACTTTAAACTCCATTCAAATTACAAACCAGCCGGAGATCAACCTAAAGCGATTGAGCAACTTGTTGCTGGTCTTGAGGTAGGGAATCAGGCACAAACCTTGCTTGGTGTCACGGGTTCTGGAAAGACGTTTACCATGGCAAACGTCATTCAGCAGACTCAACGTCCAACGCTTGTGATCGCGCACAACAAAACACTGGCTGCCCAGCTGTGTAATGAATTTCGTGAGTTCTTCCCAGAAAACGTGGTGGAGTATTTTGTGAGTTATTACGACTACTACCAGCCAGAGGCGTATATGCCTCGCAGTGATACGTACATTGAGAAAGAATCGATGATTAACGAGGAAATCGACCGACTTCGACATGCTGCTACCCAAGCCCTTTTGACGCGTCGAGATGTCATTATTGTTGCATCCGTTTCTTGTATTTATAACCTTGGAAGCCCAAAGGAATACGAACGAACGGTTTTACATTTGAAAAAAGGCCCACAGCCGTTTACACGTCCGGAGTTTTTCCGACGTCTGATCGAAATGCAATTTGAACGTACAAACGCTGATTTGAAACGCGGAAGTTTCCGTTCTCACGGGGACGTGATCGAAGTCATGCCAATCAATGAAGAAATGGTTTATCGCATCTTGTTGGACGAAGATGATGTTGTCGATATTCAACAGTTGGATCACGTGTCACGCAAAAAGATCGGGGACGTGGAAGATGTTTGGTTGTTTCCAGCAAAACATTACGTTGTTTCCAAACCTCGCCAAGAAGAAGCCATCAAGTTTATTCGTCGAGAACTGGCTGAACGTTTGGCCGAGTTTGATAAAGCGGGAAACGTGCTTGAAGCAGAACGTTTAAGTCGACGTACACGATACGATATCGAAATGATCGAACAGCTTGGGTATTGCAATGGCATTGAAAACTACTCTCGCTATTTTGATGGACGTGCTCCAGGGGAATCACCACAAACATTGATGCATTATTTTCCAGAAGATTTCTTGACGTTCATCGACGAATCTCACGTCACGATTCCGCAAGTTGGTGGAATGTATAACGGTGACCAAGCTCGCAAGGCAACCTTGATCGAGCATGGGTTTCGTTTGCCAAGTGCAAAAGATAATCGTCCGATGAACTTTGAAGAATTTGAAACCACGGTTGGTCAGGTTGTGTATGTGAGTGCGACCCCAGGTGTGTATGAAAAAGAACGTTCACAGCAAATCGTAGAACAAATCATTCGTCCAACGGGTTTGGTTGATCCTGAAGTAGATATTCGACCAATCACTCCGGATGAATCAAAAGGTGCGAAAAGTCAGGTGGAAGACTTGATCGACGAAATTATTATTCGTGCCA
>CALRGL010000028.1 GCA_943357275.1 Candidatus Uhrbacteria bacterium RIFOXYB12_FULL_58_10
CCGCTTACGTCAACAGATTGAACAAGAGGTTCTCGTTGAAGTGTTTCTGTTTGATAAGACGTTTTCGGTTGAGATTTGATGACTAATAAAACAATGCTTCCAATCACAAGAAGCAGAACCCAAAACCACCATTTTTTTGGTAAGGATCGAACAGTCATAATGTCTCTAGTATACTCGAGTATGAAAAATTTTTCTACAAAAAACCGCCCCCGGTTTGGGAGCGATTTTTTAATAGTCTCGTAATTTGTCGATCAGTGAACTTGCTTGAATTTTTTCCAATGCCTTTGCTTCAATTTGTCGAATACGTTCGCGGGTAACATCGAACTCTCGACCCACTTCTTCAAGCGTATGTGAGACACCGTCCATGAGTCCAAAGCGCATTTCCAAAATCTTTTGTTCACGCGGAGTCAGACCTTCCATGGCAACCTTCACATAGTCGCGGAGTAGCTCTCGAGCTGCAGTGCGGTCAGGTGAGATGGTCTTTGTGTCTTCGATAAAGTCTTCCAGTTTGGAGTCTTCGTCATCGTCTCCCACAGAAGTTTCAAGAGAAACCGTGTCCTGGGAGATTTTGCGAATATGTCGAACTTTATCAACGGTTTCTCCCATTTCTGCGGCAATTTCTTCAGGGAGCGGTTCACGACCAAGATCTTGAATCAGCCGTCGTTCGATTTGGGTAAATCGGTTAATGGTTTCCACCATGTGAACCGGAATACGGATTGTTCGAGACTGGTCGGCAAGAGCGCGGGTAATCGCCTGACGGATCCACCAGGTTGCGTACGTGGAGAATTTGTAGCCTTTTCGGTATTCAAATTTCTTCACCGCACGGAACAGACCAATGTTTCCTTCTTGAATCAAATCAAGTAAGGACATTTGTTTTCCAACGAACTTCTTGGCAATAGACACAACCAAACGCAGGTTTGCCTCGATTAAACGGCGTTCCGCTTCTTGTTCATTGCGTTCTTTGCGTTTTGCAAGAGCAACTTCTTGTTCACCATTCAACAGCGGAATCTTTCCAATCTCACGCAAGTACATCTGAATCGAGTCTTGTGTAAGCTCAGGAACAGCAGCTCCTTTACTCTTTTCGTGAGATACACGAATCTTTCCGTACACTTCATCTCGGTCTTTTTCCTGACCCAAGATTCCTTCTTTCATTTCAACAAAGTGGATTCCCACACGATCGAGTCGATCAAGGAATTCTTCGAACAATTCCATGTAATCCTCGACTTCCTTAAACGCGAAGAGAACTTCGTTTTCCGTAAGATAGCCTCGAAGTTTCCCTTTTTCAATCAAACGATCGAGCTCGTCTGTTGTAGGAGGTTCTGCGCGTTTGTAACGTTCTTTTTTCTCATACTCATGCACCTCTGGAGCAGGAGTTGGTTGTTTGGAAACTTTTGGGGCAGGTTTCTTCGCAAGAGGAGCCACTTTTTTGATCGGAGCTTTGGTCTTTGGAGCAACAGACGCTTTCGTCACTTTACTACTCACGACTTTTGTTACTTTCTTCGTCACTTTTTTGCCAGGCATAGTTGAAACAAAAATACCGTCCAGTCGAGTCGCATGAAACTCGATCAGGATAGTGATGATTCATTAAGTTCACGCATGAGCTGTTGAACAGCTTCATGATTGCCAGCAGCTTCTGCTTGGCGGAGTTTCGCAGCCAGGAGACTCCTTCGCGATGAGGAGTTTCGTGTCTGCAACAAATTGTAGAGACTTGTTACTTGTTCCTGCACAAGACTTGGCGACATAGTATCGAATGTTTGTTCTGCAAGAAGTGAGGATTTGTCTAAAAGATGCAAGAGATCTTCGCTAGACGTTTCACATTCCAGAACGGATCGAAGTCGCTCAAAAAATGATTTCTGTGCTGGGTTAACGCTCGGATCATACGTTGAAACGACAATGTTGTAAAGTCGCTTTGAGGGCTCGTCCAAGGTCAAATCCTCGTTCAATTTCTGCCAATCTTCGAGGTGAACAACAGGATTATTCACAAAATTACCAAGCAAAATAAGAAAAGCTGTGTCTTCCTTGGATAATCGCTCTTGTTTCTTTGGTTGAACAACGGATGTGTTCGAGCTTTGAGGTGCTATTTGAACCGGTTGGATACTTGCTCGAAGCACAGAACTATCCACAGAGAGCAAATCTGCAATGACCTGAAGCCAATGTTCGCGCTCAATAACATCTTGAATCTCTGAAAGTGCCGGGAGCAATTCTGCAGAGACAGCTCGTTTATCATCCACATTCTTCATATCCCGTCCGCGACTCATGCGTTCAATCAAGAACTGCATAATAGGCACAGATCCGTTTGCAACGTCGACCCATTTTTCTGCATTTAACTGTACAAGTTCGTCTGGATCTTTGACTCCGTCTGGCAAAATGGCTGCTCGAACATCAAAACCTAAAGATCGAGCAATCGCAATTCCCTTTCGCGCTGCCTTAAGTCCTGCGGCATCTTGATCAAAAGAAAAGACAATGGTTTTTGTATACCGTGATAAAAGCGTAAGTTGATCTTCTGTTAAAGCCGTTCCAGAACTCGCAACCACGTGTTGAATACCAGCTTTGTGCGAGGCAACCACGTCCAGGTTTCCCTCAACAATCACCACACGACCTTCTTTTTTAATAAAGGCCTTTGCCAAGTCCAACCCGTAAAGCAATGACCCTTTATGATAAATGGGGGTCTCAGGGGAATTCATATACTTAGGCTGATCATCTCCCATGGTGCGCCCTGTAAACCCAACAACGTTTCCATGCTGATCAGCAAGAGGAATCATCAGACGATTTCGGAATCGATCAATCAAACCAGAACCAGACTTACGACGAAGTCCAAGTCCCGCTTCTAAAATCTCTGCCTCAGAGAAACTTCGTTTACGTAAAAAATCAACCAGTGCAGACCAGTCATCTGGTGCAAAGCCAAGTTCAAATTTGGTCACAAGTTCAGAGGGAATTCCTCTTGATTCTACATAGGTACGCGCTCTCACAGCTTGTGTTGAATCAACCAACACTTTGTGAAAAAACTTCGAAGCTAGTTCGTGAATCGTGATAAGTCGCTGTTTTTGATTCCCTTCTACCGAGGCAAACCGCTTGATTTCAATACCCAACTTCTTTCCAAGATGCACAAGAGCTTCATGAAAGTCCATGCCTTCCATTTTCATGACAAAGCTAAAACAGTCTCCCCCCTCGCCACACCCAAAACAATGCCAAATCTGGCGATCGGTTGAGACGTGGAACGAGGGTGACTTTTCGTTATGAAATGGGCAAAGCCCCTTGAAACTATCGGTTCCAGAGGGCTTTAAGGTGATGTATTCCCCAATCAATTCCGCAATATCCATCTTTTGTTTAATCTCATCTTTTGGATCCATAGTTCGTTAGGAACACTTTACCATAGAGTAGGTCGATTGTTGACTTTTGTTTGAAAATCAGGTATTCTTTGGCGTTCTTAGAGATCAACCCGGAAGGAGAATGTGATGCCCAAGAACACGGATCCAAATCATCTTTACGTTGGAACAATCGAAGAAGGCCTCTGGACGATGTTTTCCGAGGTGCTTGGAGAAGTCTGTGCGGGAGATCATGATCGAATCTTCTTCCTCGGAACAGAACTGATCGATGCAGAAGTCTTTGAAATCGTTGGAGAGAAAAAAGGCGGTGACTCGGTCATTCGAGCGTCTTACCACCAATTGCAACACATTGCCGTAGTGACGGATACGGTCCTCTCGACCAAGCAGTTCAGAGGAACGCCTGTGCAGGTCTGGGGCAAAGAAGTTGCGCGTCGTATACGTGCCACGCAACTCATGAGCGGTTCAAACGATTTCAAAATTACCCTAGTCTTGAACGATCGCGATCGCGAACAACTCGTGACAAATGGCTTCATCCAACTCGGTCCTGACCGTCTTGAACTCCCCATCAAGGTGAGAATCGAGGTGGACATGAGCGAAAGATCGACGACCAAACTCTAACCGACCCATTCTCCTGGGCCGGTTTTTCTAAACAAAATAACTCAAGAATCTTGAGTTATTTTGTCTGGCGGAGAGGAGAGGATTCGAACCTCCGATACCTTTCGGTATACAGTCTTTCCAGGACTGCGCACTAGACCAACTATGCGACCTCTCCGTGAGCACGCTAAATATAAAGGATTCCTCTGATTCTTTCAAGTCGACGAACCCGTTCACCTGTGATTCAATGTGTTATACTGAAATTCAACAATATCGTTATGAAAACATTCTTCCCAGGCCCCCTTGCCGATCACGCCCGTAATCTTATGCGAAGTCTTGGTTATGGCGAGCAACGGACGCGTCAGGGGCAAATTAGCTATATCAAACGGTTGGGAGGTGATCGATTTCCGCATTACCATGCCTATGTCGAAGATACGAACGGTGGGATGCAGGTGAATCTTCACTTGGATCAAAAGGAAGCTAGTTACTCAGGAACAAGTATGCACTCGGGTGAATATGAAGGACCGGCTGTTGAGGAAGAAATGCGACGGATTACTTATTTCGTCAAAGGGCAAAGTTCTGGAACTCCTACACAATCTGTTCAAACACCTGCACCAAGTCGACCAGCTCCCGTTTCAAAATTCTTTCAATAACAAAAACGCCTAGATCAGTTGATCCGGGCGTTTTTTGATTTCTTATAGAGAACGATGCCTGCGATAACCATGATGATCGCGAAATATTGTGCGGGAGTCAGACCTGCGTAACGCACGTCGACAATAGGTCCATCTGTTGCTCGTAGAAAATCTAGGAAAAAGCGAATCGTTCCGTCGAGGATTAAGAAGACGACAAGGTAGGTCCCAATCTTAACGCGTTTATGTGCGAGAAATAGGAAGAGCAGAAACAAGACGAGACCTTCCATGGAAAGATAAAGGCCGTGATCGTGACGGACCCCTCCTGGATAATTCACACCCAGAACAAAATGTGTGAGTGTGCCTGGATGATCGTGAATCAAGAAACAACCGATTCTTCCGATAAACAATCCAACTGGTAGGCCAAAGACGAGTGTGTCGCAGTAGGCAAGCAAATCCAGTTTTCGTTTTCGCAGAAAAACAACGGCTGCAATAACGGCTCCTACAAACCCACCCATGATCGAAAAACCACCGTGCCAGACTTGGAGAATAGCGATGGGATTTGAGAGATAATAGGCTGGTTCGTATAAAAGATGAACGATTCTTGCTCCAATAAACGAGGCAATAATAATCCAAAACGTAACGTCCCAAACTACCGCTGGATCTTGCTTACGGTGCTCTGCCATTTTTGTGGCCACCCACGCTCCAGCGAGAATTCCAAGGGAAACCAGAAGACCCCATACTTGAATCTGTATGGGGCCCAGTGGAATGGTGGTGAATTTGAAGTAAGGGATCATGGAGTTCGTTTATGCCAATCGGTTTGTGATTGATAGAACGCGCCGATGCGATAAAGCATTTGTTCATCAAACGGTTTACCCATAATTTGGAGTCCAACCGGAAGATTGTTTACGAATCCACAAGGAACAGACAATGCTGGAACCGTTGCTAAGTTTGCTGTGACTGTATAGATGTCTGACAAATACATCGTGATTGGATCGTTGAACTTCTCTCCAATTCCCCAGGCAACGGATGGGCTGGTTGGAGTGATGATTGCATCCACGCGCTTCAAGGCTTCGTCGAAATCTTGCTTAATCAGCGTTCGCATTTGAAGAGCTTTTCGATAGTAAGCATCATAATAACCAGCAGAAAGCGCATAGGAACCAAGCATGATCCGACGCTTTACTTCGGAGCCAAATCCTTCTCCGCGGGTTCGTCGATAGGTATCTTCCAAGTCAGAACCCATGGAATGATAGCCAAAACGTAGTCCATCAAACTTTCCGAGGTTTGAACTCGCTTCACACGGCATGATGATGTAATAGGTCGCAAGTGCGTACTCCGAGTGCGGCATGGAAATTTCTTCGATCTTTGCCCCCGCTTTTTCAAGGACAACCACGGCATCCATCACTCGAGCTTTTACTTCTGGATCCATGCCTTCGATAAAGTATTCCTTTGGAATTCCGAGCGTGAGTCCTGCCACAGATGGCTCTAATAATTCTGGAACGGATGTTGAGTCTAGTCGAATGGAGGTTCCATCGTTTGGATCTTGGCCTTCGATGCACTCCATGATGGTCATGACATCTTCCACGCTCTTTGCAAACGGACCGATCTGATCAAGTGAAGACGCCATGGCCATCAAACCGTAACGTGAAACGCGACCATAGGTTGGTTTGAGACCTGTGACTCCACAAAGCGAAGCAGGCTGACGAATGGATCCACCCGTATCAGAACCAAGGGCAAACGGAACAAAGCCAGCTGAGACAGCAGCTGCACTTCCACCACTGGAACCACCTGGAACTTTTGTCGTGTCCCATGGGTTTTTTGTAATCCCGTAATGCGAAGATTCAGAAGAAGATCCCATGGCAAATTCATCCATGTTTGTCTGTCCGATAATGATCGCTCCGGCGGATTTGAGTCGAGAGACAACCGTTCCATCGTAAGCACTGACATGCCCTTCCAAGATCTGAGAACCAGCGGTTGTCACCTGACCTTTGACCAGCATGTTGTCCTTCAGACCGACGGGAATACCCGCAAGCGGTCCCATCTGCTCCCCACTCGCACGACGTGTGTCAATTGCTCGCGCTTGTTCAAGGGCATCTTCTGCAACACGAATAAACGCATTGATCTCTGGGTTTTGTTCTTGAATACGATCAAGACAGGCCTGTGTTAATTGTTCACTTGTCACTGTTTTCTTTGTAAGTTGATCTGCCAACTCCTTCAAACTCATCGTTGAAATATCCATACTTATTCTTCTCGATTAAACACAGCCTGAACTTCAAGCAAGTCCCCTTCTTTGTGTGAAAAGTTTTCGATAAGGAGCGTGTGAGTCTCTGGTTCACAAACAGAAACAATGTCTTCTCGAAAGACATTGCTGATTGGAAGTGCATGTTGAAGCTCAGCAACTCCTGTAGTATCAACAGCCTGAAGTTTCTCGATATACGTCAAAATAGAATCGAGTTGTGTTCGATAGATTTCGACTTCTTCCTCGCTCAAATGAAGGCGAGAAAGCTTGGCAATGTGCTGAACGTCTTGAGTAGTAAGAGACATAGGGTTAGTTTGCATCAAGCTTAGCGATAAACTCTTGCTCTGACAAGGTTGAAATTCCAAGTTCTCTTGCCTCGTCCGCCTTGGATCCAGGGCTTTCTCCCACAATCACATAGTCTGTCTTGGAACTCACCGAACCAGAGACTTTTCCCCCACCCTCTCGAATCCTTTCCTTTGCCTCATCACGCGACAGAGTTTCAAGGGTTCCTGTGATCACAAACGTCTTACCGGCAATCTTTTCATTGATTTCTAGTTGTCTTTTAGCCTTCACGTAAACGCCCGCATCAAGATACGCACGAACAAGTTCTTGATGATGCGGTTGATCTAGATAGTCTCGGATACTTTCCGCAACAACATCACCAACACCTTCGATCTTTTCTAAGGACTCTTTTGTTGAACTCAAAAAGTTCTCAAGAGTTTTGAAGTGATGGGCTAAATCAATCGCTGTCTGTTCACCAACGTTTCTAATACCCAAACCAAGGATGAATCCATCAAGTTCGATGGTCTTTTTCGACTGAATCTCTTCGACTAATTTTTTAGAGGAAAGCTCTGCAAATCCCTCGATTCCTAGAAGATCATCGGGCTTTAGAAGAAACAAATCACTTGGTCGATTGATAATCTTTTGTTCGAGAAGCGTGGCAATTGTTTGTGGTCCAAGACCATCGATTTCAAACGCACGAGACGCGTGTAAAATCGCTTCGCTCTCTTGGACAAAGCATTGTCGGTTCGTGCAATAAAAGGCAACCTCGCCTTCTTTACGCTCAACAGATGAACCACACACAGGACACGCCAAAGGACTGACGACTTTTTGTGTTCGCTCAGGTCTGAGGCCTTTGAGCACCTCTTTAATCTTTGGAATGATGTCGCCAGCCTTAAACAAGATAACCGTATCCCCTTCTCGAATATCCAATCGTTCGATCTCATCGAGATTATGAAGGGAAGCATGTTGAACGGTTGTGCCACCAATCCATGTTGGTTCCAAAAGGGCCACAGGGGTCAAAGCCCCTGTTCGACCCACAAACCATTCAATCCGTTTCACCACGGTTGTTGCTTCTTCCGCCGGAAACTTCCACGCCACAAGCCCACGGGGTGTTTTCCCAACCACACCTAAGTTTTCAAACACTTGATTCTCATCAACGCGAACAACCATCCCGTCGACCCAATAGTCCAATGTGTCCCGTTTCTTTTGAAGGACGTTCCAGTGATTTGTGATCTCTTCAGCGGAATGTAAAAGAACAGACTCTGGTGCTGGCTTGAATCCAAGTTCTCGCAGGAGATTCCATTCTTCTTCCATGGTTGTTTGTCCAAAATCCGCAACCAAATCCCATCCAACAAAAGCCAGTCCACGTGAAGCCGCAATCTTTGGATCGAGCTGTCGAATCGAACCCGCCGCCGTATTACGAGGATTCGCAAATTCAGGCTTTCCTTCTTTCTTTTGCTGAGCATTCAATTTCTCAAAAGCCTTCACAGGAATATAAATTTCCCCACGAACTTCGACGCGATGCGGAATATCTCCTCCCCTTTCAAAGGGGAGGTTGGGAGGGGTCTGCAATTTCAGCGGAATCGATTCAATTGTCTTAATATTCTGTGTCACATCTTCCCCAATGCTTCCATCCCCACGTGTTGCCGCTGTTTCAAGCAGTCCATCGATATAAACCAACGAAACAGCGAGACCATCGATCTTTGGCATACAAAAAAACGACTGAATCTTTTGTCCAGCCACTTTCATAGCTCGGAGTTTCCAAGCTTCAAACTCTTCCAACGTAAAAACATCTTCCATGGATAGCATGCGCTGAACATGAGTAATTTTTTCAAACTGCTCAAGCGACTCACCTGCGACCCGTTGTGTAGGCGAGTCTGGAGTAATGCATTCTGGAAACGCTTGCTCGAGCGTATAGAGCTCGTGTTTGAGCGAATCCAAAGCTGAGTCTGAAATGGTTTGCTTGTCTAAGACGTGATAATTGTAGCGATGTTCCGCAATCACTTCCTTGAGTTTTTCAATACGCACCTTGGCTTCGTCTTTTTTCATAACGAGGCTATTTTAACAAAAAAAGTCCGTCCGGCAAAATAAAAAAGCTCATCCGAAGATAAGCTTAGAAACGTTCACGAAAGACCGGTACAGAGAACCCTGCTGAGTCATTGTCCGTATATTCTGACGTCACAACAACGGTTTTATTTGACCCGTGAAGATCAACCGCAAAGGTATGCGCCCAAGGATTTCCTGACTCTGGCAGATTGTATTCATAGCCAGCCAAAATCATTGCACAGAATTGCTGGTAATTGATCTTGGTAATCCGCTCTGGGAACATCCACGTAAAGACGAGACCTTCGTCCGCAAGCGAATGACCACTCCGTGCGATAATCACATTCTCTCGAAACAAATACTCGGAGGCATCAACCAGAATCCACTCCACAACAGGAACGTGAGAATGATTACCGTTAATGAGGCCCAAACGATCAATCGATCGACCTTCGAACAACTCAGGTCCAGATTGAACCTTTGGCGATCGATGAAAACGTTCTGGAAACGTCTGTTCAATGGCAGTCATGTGACGTTCAAACGTGAGCAAGACTCCTTGAAGTCCGTGACCAAAACGAACACGAAGTGTTCTGAAACAGTCTCTTCCCGGCGGCCAGGCTGGAGCTGTCTTTTCCAGACGATCAAATGTTTCTTCTTGAATTCCCCATTCACCCTGTTTATTATGCTTTCGCAACAACTCAAGCTGTTTACGAATAGACATCATAAACGGATTCAATCGCGAACGATTTCGTTCGGCACGAATCGTCTCGATCAGCCAATGAATCTTCATAGGACTTGTCGCCCATGACAGTTCGTCCGGTGTCATTCCTGCATTTGTCAGACAACTGACCGAGAACGTATCCAACTCCTTGGGTCCAGACGTCTGGTTCATAGGAGCCTCCGTTGGTAAGATGTGGAACTTCAAGAACTCCTGTTTTTACTTGAAAACAGCAATAATGTCAATATCTAATGGATCTCTCTTGTTACAAGAAAAAATGGAGGTACCAATTGAGTAAATCTCGTCCGAAAAAGAGAGCAATCAGCGTAGCAAGCGTTAAAAAGGTTCCAAAAGGAATCGCTGTCTTTCGAGTGACTTTTCCCGTTATGAGTAAAGAAGTGGAGACAAGGGCACCGATCACATAGGCAAGAAAGAGGGCAACTAAGCCTTGTTCCAGACCAAGCATAAGGCCCATCAAAACTCCCATCCGAATATCTCCTCCCCCAATCCAAGTCCCTTTTGAAAGAAGAAACTGTCCGAGGAAAAATCCACCAAGAACCACAGCCCCGATCAAAAAAGATGTCGGGGAAATCGATCCAATCCAAAGATTGGCGATAATAGCGAGGATCATTGCTGGAATCGTGAACCGATCCAGGATGTACATGTATCGCAGGTCGTACACGAAAATGATCACTAAATAAGAAATAAAGATCCAATTTCTTAGAAGTAAGACAAAAGAAAAAGGCGTTAGAACGTAGGCTATCAAAAATAATAATCCAGTGACGAGTTCCACAACAGGATATTGCCAGTCAATCACTTGTTCGCACTTCCGACATCGACCTCTTAAACGCAGGTAACTGACAACCGGAATCAAGTCTTGCCATCCAATCGGTTCCTGGCACTTCATGCATTTGGAACGCCCTTTCCACACCGAAGTCTCATCTTGAACACGAAAAATGGCAGCGTTTAAAAAGCTGCCAATGCATATTCCGATAAGTAGACTGAGTGCGTAAAACATGATTATTCAGGACAAACACCGGCTTGCATTCCCTCAGGAGTGGCACAGTTCACACCCTTTTGTAGCCCAACGCTTGTTAATGCATTTTCAAGTTCAAAGTGAATCACATAGGAAGATCCTTGTGCACGTTGCGTAAAGCAAAACGCATTGCGTTTTGGTTCTCCACAGGTCACCACATCCTTGAGTCCGTCTTCAAACGTCGTTGGTGCAAATCGTAAAAGTGTTGCGGTTTCTGAAGAACAATCTGCGTGAAAACCAGTGATTCCCAAACAAGCCGAAGTTGTTGGATCTCCTACTGGTAAGAGTTCTCCAGTTGGATACTGATTATTCTCGTTATAATAATCTTCAAACGCCGTCATGAGCTGACGGATATTCGCAAGCCGTGTTGCATCGCGCTGTTTAGAGCGTGCGGAGTTCACCGCCACAGCAGAAAGTGTGCCGATGATTCCGATAATGGCAATAACAACGAGAATTTCGATGAGGGTAAAACCTTTTTTTGATTTCATAATTGCTATTCAATTTCACGCATACCAAGACCAATGGCAACACTCATTCTCGGCCCAATCTCTTCTAAGACGGTTGTGAGATCTTTTGGATAAACGACGCGCGCCCATGGATCACCTCGATACACATTCATGTTCAAGACCTCTGAAAAGTATTCAACCAGACGTGGGAGTTCAGAGGATCCACCGGTTAAGATGATCTTTTCGCAGTGCTTTTCGTCTGAAAGTTCCATATTTGCATACAACTGCAAGGCATAACGGATTTCGTTCACCAGTGGTTGCATCATCGGTTCAAACATCTTTGGGAGTCCACCTGGAAGGCCCGAGTCTTGTGCCGGCATATGCGACATATCGCGCTTCATGCGTTCTGCGTCTTCGTCAGAAAGATTCATCTGAGCTCTCAGGCGGTCGGTAATAGACGATCCGCCGATATTGATACTGCGTGTCACAAACGGAATCCCTTTTTCTACGACGATAATATTTGTTCGACGTGAACCTAAATCTAAAATCAAAATTGGGCTCTTATCTTTTCCAACAAGGGACCGAACAAATGCAAAGGACTCTGTATCAATTGCTTTGAGTTCCAGCTTGGCGATCTTGAAAATTTCAATGTATTTTTGAACGAACGTCTTTGCCGCGCCTGTCACAAGAACATGCAC
>CALRGL010000029.1 GCA_943357275.1 Candidatus Uhrbacteria bacterium RIFOXYB12_FULL_58_10
CGTTTCCTTTCCCTTTCCTTTCTTTCCCCTCCTCGAAATAAATCGCTTAAAATTGCGCGAAATGCGCCGGGCTGGAGGGCGGAAAGCTCGCGAGCCGACCCTGTTGGTCGGTGAGTGAGTTTCCAACCGAAGCCCAAGCAGTTCACCAATTTTAAGTGATTTATCGCCGAGGTAGCTCAGTGGTAGAGCAGAGGACTGAAAATCCTCGTGTCGCCAGTTCGATCCTGGCTCTCGGCACCAGAAAAAACGATCACTTTTCAGTGGTCGTTTTTTTATATCACGAGAACTAGGATCGAACCTGATTTTTTTACTGTTCCCTTACAAGAGTTACATTGACTCCATTGACCGAAAATTCTAGATAAATTGAGCGGGTGATCCCGAGTGCTGTCAGGCTGATGGTAGCTGAGCGATTATTTCCACCTAAATTACTGGTGACAACTGTACAAATAGCATCAAGTGTATTGATTGTCCCTGGGTTATAGTCCGCATTGTCATTAAACTGAACCAAGACTTCCCTTTTACATCCGTCTAAGTAAGCTCGAACAATAGCTGAACTGACCTCTTGGTTGGAATCAACCTTGCTGTTAAGTCCGCCTGTTGCAAGAACGGTCGTCATTGCAACCGCTGCCAAACCGATAATCAAGACAGTGAACAATAAGACGGCGCCTTTTTGTGAATTGGGTGTCTTCATAATTCGGTGGTTTGAGGCTCAAGATTGATACTCGTATCTGTTGTCAGACTGATTTTCTCCAATGCTACACCGGTTGTACTCAACATCCGCATCGTTAGATGAACGTTCAGTCCTGTGAGTGTTCCAGAAACGTTTCTAACGGGTTCAATGTTCCAAACAGAAACTTCTGTGTCCGCGTCAGTCATCCATTCATTCCCTGCGACAGTTTGTCGCTCAAGTCGATGAACTGTTTTTACACCTGTTGGAAACGTGACACTCGCAGACGTACGTTTCATTGTGACACTCGTATTTGCAGGATCCTTGAACACCAAATAACTATCATCTGTTCCAAATACCGAATTTGTTACGTCAATTGCACCCGCTTGAGTCAATTCGTATTGAAGTTCAGATCGAATCGTTGCTGCTTTTTCCTCCAATCGAATGCGCATTTCAATGGCTTGTGATTTTTGCACAAACCCTAAGATGATTCCCATAAACGATGGGATCAGAATGGCGAAAATGCCAATATAGATGACTGTCTCAAACAAACTGAAGCCTTTTTGATTCATATCTCTAAGTTGGAACAAAAGGACCAATAGTCACGGTTGAATGATCTTCACATTCAAAGCGAATGGTCAGCGTTGCACCGGTCATGATGCCATCAAACTGAATCTTTGGGATTTCTACAGTATCACCTCCACCTATATCAGCATCATCTCCTATGAGTGTGACTCCACTTGGCTGAACTCCGCTGGGAGTTCCAGGACCAGCACTTGTCCAAAATTTATCGTTTCCAATAAAGATCTGCTGAATTTTTGGGGTTCCGTTCCAAGTAGGTGTGATTTTAATGATCTCGACTTCCTGTTCTGATAAGTTTGTGACAAACATATCGCGAAGTTGTTTGCCACCATACCAAGTGGTCGCAGAATAATCCCAAGCAAGACGCGAACATTCATCTGCAAAACAACTACTTGTTGGATTTTCGAAGTTTGTACGCAGTGTCTTGAGACTGATTGTCTGTGTTTGTCCACGCAAATCCGTCCAAGTCACAATGCTTTCAAACGTATGACTACTAGTGTCGACTGTTCCACCAGAAGCAACAAGATCACACGTTGAATTTCGTCTAACAGCAGATACCTTTACAGTACGCGCTATTCCACCCCCTAAATCTTGTGGTGCAGAGGTTCCAAGTGTCCATCTATTTGAAGCAAATGTAAGCGATCCTACGGTTGTATTCACGAGGTTTGCATCCGCAATCGATTCCAAAGCTGAGAGACCCTCCTGTGCCCTCCAGAGCGCTTTCTGACGCATCACAGCTTCAGAACTTGTTCTATTTGAAGTCAGTACAAGTCCCGTTGCTCCAGAAAAAAACAATGCTGCCAGAGCAATCGCAAGTAGGGCTTCCAAAAGCGTGTATCCTTTTTCTAAGCGCATCATAATTCTTTTGTGACAAACCCATGATTAGAAACCGTCACGTGTCGTGTCACCCCCATTGTTTCAAGCTCCACAGAACCATACTGACTAGTTTCGCCAGAATACTTCTCAAAGAGAACTTCGTGGCTATTGATAGTGGTTGGTGCTGACCCTGAAAAATCTACGGAAACAAATTTTACCCGCTCAGAAAACGCAAACGTTTGATCGTAAGCTGTATCTCGCAGAGCGTAGCTTGAACCTTTATAAACAATGGCTTCACTCAAAACCCGTGTTTGTTCATCAAACGGTAAGTAGACTCCCCATGCACCTCCCCCAACCCCATCTCGAGCTCGTCGCGAAGCAGTGGTAAGTACGTTTACCAGGTTTGCATCCGCAGGTCCGATGAAGAGCTGAGAGGAAAGTTTCGTTGTTCCGTAAAGAGCTAGCCCAAATAACATGCTTAGTAAGGCAATGCTGATGATCACTTCGATCAAGGTAAACCCGTTTTGTTTAGAACGATCCAACCACTTCATAAATAGGAGTCATCACAGCCAGGGCAAGTCCGCCCACCATTACACCAATAAAAATGAGGAGAAATGGTTCCATGAGCTCGGACAAATTCTTCGTCACCTCAGAAACTTCCGTTTCATAAAACGTCGCCAGGTACATCAACATATCTCCAAGTGACCCAGCCTGTTCTCCCACAAAAATAACATGCGAAGCCATGGGAGGAATAAGACGAGGATGTTTTTCAAGAACTGTAGAAAGGTCATTTCCCAGCTTGATCGCATTCTTCATGTCCTCAACAATTGTTTTGTAGTAAATGTTATCCAAGGTGTTTTGTGTAATCACCACGGCCTCATCAATGGAAATACCACTTTTTACCATGGTTCCAAGCGAACGCGTCAGTCGTGCCATGTTCACTTTTTTGGTGATTCCGCCAATAACAGGAGTGATGAGCAAGAGTCCGTGTAAGGCTTTGTCAAAATAAGAAATCTTTCGCATGGAAGCGATGACGGCGATCGCTCCCAAGATCATTGCCACAGTTAAAAATCCGTGATTAGTAACAAACTCTGCGACCGCAATCAAGATGCGTGTTGGAAGAGGAAGTTCCACCTTCAACGATTTAAACATCGCAACAACGTTTGGAATAACAAAAATAAAAATACCCGCCGAAATCACCCCGGCCATCACCATAATCACCGTCGGATAAATCAGGGCTCCACGAATCTTTGAGTTAAGCTCGTATTCTTTTTCCAAATGAGAAACCACGTTCATCAAGTTGCCCTGTAAATTTCCAGAGGCTTCCCCAGAAGCAACTAAGTTGATAAACAAGGGACTAAACACATGCGGAAAGGCTGATCAGCCAGTTGCAAGTGTTTCTCCGTGTTTAACGGTTGCTGAAAGATGAGCCAAAATACGCCCCAAGGAACCTGATGCTTGTTTTTGCAGAACGTCCACAGATTCATCAATGGCCAGCCCAGCCCCAAGAAGCACAGACAAGTATTTTGCAAAGATCAGCTTTTCCTTGCGTGTCAGCTGGACGTTCAGACGAAACCACACTTTTTGGAGCGTTTGCTTGTTCACATTATTCTTTCATCACACGAATAAATTCTTCGATCGTTGTTTCCCCTTCTAAGATTTTTTCTACACCATTTTGTAACAGCGTGGTCATTCCCTCTTCAACCGCAACGTCTTCAATTTCTTTACTGCTTGCCCGCTTTACAATGAGTTTCTGAATTGCTTCTGTGACTTCCAATACTTCATAAATACCCACACGTCCGTGATATCCCGTATTGTTACACTCCTTACATCCTTCTACTTCTACGAGTGAGAGTTTAGATTTTCCTTGAAAGAGCAAGTCGATTGTTATCTTATCGAGTCCTGCTTCTAAATCTGCGCGCGAATGTTCTTTCTTCTTTTTACAACTGTCACAAGCACGACGCATAAGTCGTTGAGACACAGCTACGTTGATTGTGGAAGCAAGCAAAAACGGTTCCACCCCCATATCAAGCAGACGAGGAATCGTCGTGGCTGCGTTGTTGGTGTGAAGTGTGGAAAGAAGTTTGTGTCCGGTAAGTGCCGCGTTTACTGCGATTTGAGCGGTTTCTTCGTCACGAATCTCCCCCACCATAATGACGTCAGGATCTTGGCGAACCAAGGATCGGAGTCCTTTTGCAAAAGTTAATTTGGCAGAAGAGTCCACCTGACTTTGGTTGATTCCTGAAATAAAGAATTCAACAGGATCTTCGATTGTGGAAATGTTTATCGAGCGTTTGTTCAAGATTTCTAAGATGGCGTAAATAGTTGTTGTTTTTCCCGAACCCGTTGGACCCATTGTTAAAATCATGCCCCAAGGCTTGTGAATACCACGTAAAATCTTTTCGTAATCGCCTTTTTCAAATCCAAGCTGTTCCAAAGTCAACTTGTGCGACTCACTGGAAAGCAAACGAAGCACAGCCTTTTCTCCCGTGTTTGTTGGCATGGTTGAAGCGCGTACGTCTACAGTTCCGTTTGGGGATTCAAAGCTGTCACGACCATCTTGTGGAGCACGATGTTCGTCTGTTCGCATATGCGAACGAATCTTGAGAAGCGCGATCATGCGTTTGTGAAGCTCTGGCTCGATGGTAAAGTAGTCATGCAAAATTCCATCGATACGCAATCTGATTCGTGCTTCTGTTTTATCTGGTTCAAGGTGGATGTCTGATGTACGGGCATCGTGTGCAAACAAAAGAACCTCCCCAAATAATTTTGCTGTTGCGTTTCCCGTTGTATCTGTCAGAGCTTTCTTAATCAGTTCATCAACTTATTCACGTGTTTTTACACGGATCTCTGGTTTGACCTCTGACAACTCATTCTTCTTTTTCATACACGTTTATTATAGCAACAGAAGAACCTTTGGAAAAACAAAACAAGGCTAAGCCTTGATTTGTTTTGTCTCATTTTCGTCTTTGCGAAATTGTTCTAGCTTTCGTAGAAAAGCAAATAGAGAGGACAGGATCGTAAGTAAGAGCAAGAACACGTAAAGCTGATTGCGTGTAAGAAGGATGCTTCTTACACTTTGGATAACGATATGGGCGCTTTCTTTTGTATATTCTGAAAAAGCTGACCCAACAATTTCAAAGCCATCGACAACTCTTACGGCTATTTTTCCATCAGAGAATTTCACGTACAGCAGATAGGAACCTGATGCAACCTTTGATCCCAGCGGAAAGAGTTTCTTGAAGTGAACAGAGGAACCCGCAGGAA
Organism: Candidatus Uhrbacteria bacterium RIFOXYB12_FULL_58_10; assembly: GCA_943357275.1. Classification (GTDB taxonomy): domain Bacteria; phylum Patescibacteriota; class Patescibacteriia; order UBA9934; family GWF2-40-263; genus CALRGL01. Next base: position 5,333 of record CALRGL010000029.1, read on the forward strand.
TCACTTCTGTTTCCTCTAGAATAACCCTATGATCAGCATTAACGACTTGATAACGAAGAGTGAATTCAGACGCTGATCCTTGATAACGGATGATTCCTTCCGTTGATAATTTGTCACCGCTTCGGATGATCTCACTCGAGTCTAAAATATGGAACCAGAATCCGATACGATCTTTTTGAACAGAACCTTCCTCTTTCAAGACTTGTTCGATAACCTTCTTTGTCGGTGGTGACAAAAAGACAACAGGTTCAGATCGAATTTTTTCTTCTTCTGTTATTTCTTGTACCTGTTTTACAGACTCTTCAACAGGAACAACTTCTGTTTCACCGAAAAGAAATTTTAATGGATCAAAAACTTCTGGAACTGGAAGGGTTGGAACTTCCACTGGGGGGAAGAATTCAATTTCCGGTCGAGGATGTCCTGAAGGTGTTGGGTTGTTTACAGGTGCGGGATTAGAAATTTCTCCTGCAACTTGTTGTTTTTTCACAACTGGGGCAAATAACGAGAAATGCGAAATCCAAGCAGTTAGCATGTTACGTTCCTCATCAACCGTTGTTGGAAGGGCAATCCACTCGCCCGACTCTTCTGACCACGTTGCTAGAACGACATCATTTTCTTCATAACCCAGTGCTAGGACAGCTTCTTCAGAATAAGGGAATCGAGCCAATACACCATAACCAGACAACGATTTAATCGATTCACCAAACTCGTTCACTGGTAAAATCTCTGTAGCAACCGATCCAACCACCTTGGTAAACGCTGTTTCTGTTACAACGGAGGTTGTCTGAGACAAGGTCAAGGAACCAGGCTGTCGATCAGATCCAAGTACATTTGCTGGAATGGCTAGCTCAAACAAGTCATCGATAAGCGGATTGTTTACATACGTTCCAAGAGCAGGAATAAATGGCATCGAAATCGATTCTCTGAGTGAGAAACCTTCCGTTGCAAGAAGAGCTAGGTCAAGCGTATAGATTCCATCTGGAACAACGTTTACAACAGAAGAAGCTGAAGCATAACCGTCAGCAACAGCGGTAACCGTCCATTCCCCTTCTTGAAGATCGAGCGTGTAATTATCCGAGTCCTCCTGCCATTTCTCTACACTGGTCACATTCACATCGCCTGATGAACTCGTCGCAACGACTCTTGCAGGTACGCCAACGGGGACGCCAGAAAGAAGAACTTGACCACTAAGCGTTATATTGGCTGGATTTAAGACAATTTCTACTGCCAAATCCACGGACTGCCCCGCAACCCTTATGGTTGGGCCGATGGCAAGATGCTCACATCCTGGCTTTGTTGCAGACACAACATACACACCATCAGGAACCTCGGCTGTATAAGTTCCTGATTGATCTGTTTTAGAAAAAATAACATGATGCGACTCCGTGTCAGAAATAACGACCGTTGCTTCGTTTTTACAATACGATGAACGAGAAGTCACAGATCCTGAAACGGTAGAGGATTGTGGAGCAGAATAAGAAACACTTGTGATTTCACCAGAACTGACAGAAACATCGTCTGTGCTTCCAATCACACCATGCGTTGGACTTTGAGCACGAAGCGTATAGGTTCCTTCTGAAAGATATATATCGTAAACGCCGGGATTTGGATTTGCCCCAGTTCCGTTTCCTGTTCCCTCAGCACTACGAGCGTCCACAATGGCATCCGTCACTCCATTCAGTGAAACGCGTAAAATACCGGCTTCATTCAATGAGAGATCTTGATCTTCCAATGACAATCCAGCTTGAACAGTGAGTCCGGTTAGCGTCGATGTAGATCCAATTCCCGGAGCATACCCTCGCAATGTGTAACCTGCTGCCGGCTGAGCTGTGAGTGAATAGTTTCCGTTTGTATCTGTGACTGCCCCGCTCACCCCAGCATCGTTTGAGAGCGTTACAGACACACCTTTTATACCTGTTCCGTTTATTGTGACGGATCCTGAAACCGTTCCAAGCTCATCCAAGTCCGCTTGTAAATCGATTCCCGTAACGTCCGAGTCAGTAACAGTCACAAACTGAGAATCCATTTCACCAAACCCATTTACAAGAGCCCTAATTCGCCAGCGACCACTTTCCAAAAACAACACAAATATGCCGTTTGCATCCGTTGGTGTGGTGATCATCTGGCCCAAGTAATCCCCATCTCCATTCACTTGATAGGCTTCCACAAATGCACGAGGAATCATGCTTGCGTTTGCATTTAACAGTCTTCCTGTAACAGCATAGGCATTGTTCAAAATGGTTAACGATAAATCATCGTCCAACTCTCCTCCATCATTCACAAGCAATGTCCCCGCTCGGTACACATCTGCAGACGTGTTGTCATCACTGTTCAGTTCATTTTCAAAAACAGTCACACCAACCATTTCTGAACTCACCATGCCGTTTTTCTTTGCAAATACTGTGTAAACGCCTTCTGAAACAGAAAGTTCAAACGAACCGTCTACAAGAGATTCTGTATAACTTTCTTTAAAGCGATCCGCTTGAACAATCATTGGTTGAGCATAAACGATGGCGTGCGATAAAGGTTCCCCATCTTGATCAACGACAATTCCTTTGATTCGTTCATTCAATGTTGGAATGGTGAAATAAAGATGTTGACTTGCATTGTTGCTAATCTTTACCTCTTGAAACTCTGGAGAAACAAACTCTGAACCAATTTTACGCGTCGAAACAGAATCAACTCCAACCTCCCAAACACCATTTGAAACAGGAAGAAGAACACTGCGCGTTGTTTCTCCATTCCAAACGATGGTTCTTTGATTCCAGGGCGAGAGCGATGTTGTCGATGCGTCAAACGCATAGACATAGACGTTTCTATTTTCAGGAATCGCATAAACAGTTACATTGATTTGTCGATTTGAAGATCTCAAAGCCAAATCAACGGAGGCAAGACTCTCGTTATCTGAAAGTTGAATTGTTTCAAGTGTTTGAGCAACAAAATAGGCATCGTCTTCAGGCGGAACAATTTCGATTTGGTAGGTTCCGTCTTCAAGAAAGTCGAATTGATAAGCGCCCTCGCTGTCCGAGATCTCACACATTTGCCCTATATCACCAGATAAACAGACTTGCGTAGCCTCGACTCCAAGTTCTGTTCCGTTAAGAAGTCCGTCATTTTCTGTGCCACCTCCTGCTCCATCGTCCAAAAAAACTGTTCCAGATATAGATTGATCCCCAAGAGCTTCAAGATAAAACGGTTCTGATGCGAGTGTATCAAGATGTGTTCCAATAGATCGATAAGTTTTAATTCCTACGTAGTATCCGTCAGAAGTCAGTGGACTACGAACCTGTGAGGGGTTAGTAACCCCTTGAATCGTGAAGTGAACGTTTTGGTTTACTAAGAGTGAAGCACCCTCTATATAAACACGTATCTGACGAGGGATTGAATCACAGTCCAAAGAAGAAATGGTCACAACACCTGGATAACTTCCATTGATATCTAAATTTTCAAGAGCGGAATCAACGGTTTCACAATCTTCTGTAAACGAAAATCCACCAAAAAAAGCCAAAATGAAGGATCCTCCATCATCAATGGTTTGATTGATTGGAAACTCTAGATGATAGTCACTCACAACACTGACAATACCGATAGAAGGAATGGCTAATACTGGGTCTTGGCTTAAGACTTCGTAGTCTACTTCCCCTTCTGGGGTTTGTGGTGGAAGTGGAAAAAGAGAAACAGATTGTTCAACGCTTGAATCAGCTTTTGTAGAAATGCTAGGGCTATGAAAGAAAAAAGTAACTCCAAAAGAAAAAAGGACTAACAGTGAGAGACTTAAGAGAAGTAATCTCCATCGAACATTCATACAAGATCAAGTTGTTGCTGTTTCCTACTCAAAAAGAACGTAAAACTTACTCCGACCAAAAAAAGAAAAGACGGAACCTGATAAGACGGATCTCGAAGTGCCTTTATGATAAATGGGGTACGAGCAATCAAAGAGACATTCATTTTTTCCGTTTGAAAAATCACCTCATCAGATTTAAAGAAGACGACTTCAGCGGAGTAGATACCCGTAGGTAAACGATGTTCGATGTTGAAAAGGAGTTCTTGAGATGTTCCTGCAGAAATCAAAGGAATATCTTTTTCTTTGATTGTAATAACCTCGACGATCTTAGGGTTATTGATATTTTTCAACGTGAGTTGTAAAGATGTTGGTCTCGTTGGAACGTTTCCCTTGTTGATCAAAAAAAGGGAGAGACCAAAGACTCCCTCAGAACCGGAACGGACGTAAGCCTGCTTAATCTCTAACTCCTCTATGCGGTCATGAACAATTTTAAAATTTACGTTTGCCGTTAAAGCAAAAACAATTCCTGCGCCAGTTTGTCCTTCTTCATTTGGTAAGAAACGAAAGGTAATCTTAGCCGATAGGTCTTCACCTTCTGCAAGTCCAACGGTTGAAATAAGAAAATTGAAAGGAAGCTCGTTTTTTCCAGCGGGAAAAATAACTTCTGAAGAAGCAATGATTGCTTGTGCTTGAGGTCCAGTTACTACGACTTGCACACGTGCATCTGTTTCAGCAATCGAACGACTCAACATAATTTGTTGAGAAGAATAGGTCTTATTCAAAAGGCGAAATTCTTCGATCTCAGGAGGAGAAATTCCTACGGAAGCAGCAGAAACACTTTGTGAACTCATCAAAAACAAAAAGGAAAAGAGAAAGAAAAAACTACTTTTACAAAGGTGGGGAATACGTTTTTTGATAGAATCAACAAAGATCATATATACTGCAGTATATCATACGAACGAACTCCTTATGCATGAAGACACTGGTAAAAAACTCATCATTCTCTTAAAGTTGCTTCTTCTTTGTCTTGTCCTTTTGCCAATCGTCTTCTTTCTTTTTATTCCCGCAAAAACGACTTTTTCGAATCTTTCTGACCTCACCTGGAAACAAATGCCAGAATTTTTTGTAATAAACCATCTTACTCAAAACGGACAAGAAGGGTTGGTTACCATTCGAACAAAAGATGGAAAACCTGTTTTTATTCCTGGAAACTGGAAAGTTCAATTTTCCCCGCATTATGTCTTTGCCTTTGCAGGGCAAGATGTTCGTATTATTTCAACGTCAACAGTCAAAACACTCAAACTTAGTGACGAAAGCGTTACCATTCAAGATGTTCAAACAAATATCAACGAATCAAGACTCGCTGTCTTACAAACCAACGAAACATCAACACGACTTTGTCTGCTTGCCATGGAAAAACTCAACGAAACCTGCCAATCACTTGATATTAACAAACCATCTCAAATGCACTGGGATACGCTCAACCAAGATTTACTTTACATCAAAACAGCCGATAATCTTTATTATACGTACAATGTCACTCAAAGTGGGATGCAATACATAGCAGAAGAAAATACAGAAGAACAAAACAAAGCCACTTCTCTTTTTGCAACTACTCTTCCCTCACCCACCTATCCAATCGTTGTACTCACGGCTTTATTTTTCAAACAAGATTCTTCCCAAACGATTCATCACGTCAGTACAAAAACACTAAACGCCATCACACTTGAGGATGGCGAACATATTTTATTGAAAGAGCAGGGGGCATTAAACATTCTTGAGCCAAAAACAGGACGCATTGCCAATCTTTTCTCTGGTTCATCTTCAGACAATTCAGAAACACTCCTCTCTTTTCAAGGAAAAATTATCTCTTTTTAACATCTGAAAAAGGCATGTGTAGAGTATTCACAATACCAGTGATATACTTACGATGAACTGGACCAAATTCTCGAGAGTCAACACTAAAGTTTCTATTGTCTCCCAAAAGAAAATAAGAATCCGTTGGGATAACAAATCTTGCATTCCAGCCAGGTTTAATCAACGTTCGCACAGAATCAGAAAGATAAGGTTCTTCCAAGGTCAATTCTTGACCGTCTGCTTGTGTGATCACGATTTTATCAGATCGAATATTGATTGTTTCACCAGGAAGACCAATGATGCGTTTCACGACAACGTGGTTTTCTCTCAGTGGATGAAAAAATTGGATGACTTCATAACGATGTGGTTGTCGAAACAAAAGTGATAAACGATCAACAAAAAAGAACTCTTGATCAACCATTGTTGACTCCATCGATGTCCCATCAACTCGGCCAACATCGATGAGAAACAACTGAACAAAAAACAACAAAAAAATAATTTGAGCAATGAGCAGGGTCTGATGTCCAAGATAATGTGTGATACGACTCTTCATAAATCAATCAATGCTATGCAAGATAATTTTACTTACGGAATCTACGCGATTGTTCTTCAAATGAAATCCCTGCTGGCATCTCTTATTTTTCACGAAATCACCTTAGGATTTGGTTTCGGTTTTTTGGCAGCAACGGGTATTTACGTCATTCTTCTCGCAGAAGAACCTGCCCATATTCCGCTCATTCTTGCACACAAACCAAACGTCTGTTTTGAAAAAATTGCTTC
>CALRGL010000030.1 GCA_943357275.1 Candidatus Uhrbacteria bacterium RIFOXYB12_FULL_58_10
CCTACAAAAAAGAAATCCGTACCTGTTGAAGAGGAAGCTCCGATTGTAAAACCTATTGAGAAAGTTATTGTTGCTGAAGACGATGAAAAAGAGGAAAAGAAGTCTAAGATCACAGACCTGCTTCGTGGATTCCGCGACGTTTTGCCTGAGGATCAGGGACGATGGAACTTCATGCGCGACACGATTCGTTCTATTGCGGACTCTTATGGTTATGATCGAATCGATCTGCCTATTTTGGAACGAGCTGATTTGTTTCACAAAACAATCGGAAAGGGAACAGATATTGTTGAAAAAGAAATGTACGCGTTTACCGATCCTTCCAACCGAGCCGTCGCCCTTCGTCCAGAAGGAACCGCTTCTTGTGCACGTGCCTACATTGGTCACGGCATGGTAGATCGATCTCAGCCAGTAAAACTTTGGTACACAGGCCCAATGTTTCGACACGATCGACCACAGGCTGGACGTTACCGACAGTTTTATCAAGCTGGATTTGAATGTTTCGGTGCTGCAGAGTCCATTGCTGACGCACAACTCATCGTCATGGCTCACCAGATCTTCAAAGGTCTTGGCCTCGACGTGACACTCAAAATAAATTCCATCGGAACACCAGAGTGTCGACAAGCTTATCTCACAGAGTTAGTCAGTTACTTCCGACCGTTCCGTGCCAAATTGGGAGAGGACGACAAAAAGCGACTTCAAAAGAACCCGATGCGTATCTTGGATTCAAAAGATCCAGCAACGATCGAGCTTTTGGAAAATGCTCCGCAAATTTTGGACTGGTTGGACGAAAAATCCAAAGAACACTTCATGAAAGTTCTGGAGTTCTTGGATGAAATGGAAATCAAGTATGAACTCAGTCCTTACTTGGTACGCGGACTCGATTACTATACACACACCGTATTTGAATTTTTCCCAGCAGGTGAAAATGAAGAATCTCAAGGAGCTCTTGGTGGTGGAGGACGTTATGACGGACTCGTTCAGCTTTTAGGAGGTCGAGAGGGAACGCCAGGCGCAGGGTTTGCACTTGGACTTGAACGTATTGCACGCGCTTTGGAAAAGAACGGAATCAACCCTCCTCCTTATCCACAGCCACATGTCTTTTTTGCCCAGTTAGGAGATGCAGCTCGACGTGTCGGACTCCGAATGTTTGAAGAATTCCGACAAGCAGGTGTGCCTGTGGCAGAGGCTTCTGGAAAAGCCGCTCTCAAGTCGCAGCTTGAAGTAGCAAATAAACTTGGGGTAAAAATCACCTTGATTCTCGGTCAAAAAGAGGTTTTGGATGGAACGATTATCATGCGAGATATGGAGTCTGGAGCCCAAGAAACCGTAGATATTAAGAAGATTGTTGGAATGGTGAAAAAACAGCTTGGATCTGAGACAAGCTATGTACCGGTTGGACAATCGCCCGTTTCTAAGTAGTATTTGACAAGAAACGCCATTTTCTACATACTTGCGGTGTTATTAAGCAATATTAACGAAAGGAGCTGAATTTTGTGGTAGAAGTAAAATCAAAAAAGAACGAAAGTTTCGAAAGTTTGCTTCGCAGATTTACTCGACGTCTTCAATCAAGCGGTAACGCTCTTGAAGCTCGAAAGATGCGATACAACAAGCCGGAACCAAACAAGAACGCACAGCGCAAGAGCGCCCTTCGACGCGAAACGATTCGTGTGAAGCGCGATTATCTTATCCGCGTTGGACAACTAGTAGAAGAAGTTCGAGGCGATAAACGCCGAAAGTAATTTTTTCTTTCAAGAAACAAATATCATATTCATCTATGACCCTTTTAGAACGGATTACGTCCGACATGAAAGAGGCGATGAAGCAAAAAAACAACGCAACGCTATCCACGTTGCGTTTATTGCTTAGCGCCATTAAAAATAAAAAGATCGATCTTCAGCATGAGATGTCTGAAGAAGAAGTTCAGGATGTTATAAAGTCTCAAGTGAAGCAGTTAAAAGATGCTGTTGTCTCTTTTGAACAAGGAGCACGACCTGACTTGGCCGAAAGCACAAAAGCAGAAGTCGTCACTCTAGAAGTTTACCTTCCGGCACAACTTACAGATGATGTTCTTGAAACAATCGTGAAAGAGGCGCTAACTCAGGCGGGTATCTCTCTCAAACAAGAGATGGGAAAGGCTATGGGAGTGGCGATGAAGGCAGTTGCGGGAAAAGCCGATGGGACACGTGTGAAACAAATCATTGAACGAATTTTGACCGTGTTCGCCTTTGTGATTGTTGGTGTTGCTTCTAGTGCACCGGCCTATGCACAAGTTGCGTTTGACTCGTTTGATTCCATTGTCGATCCGATGTCTTATGTGGATGTTGGACTGCTTCTTCGTATCGTTCGTGTGTTCTTGCTGTGGATTGGTATCTTTGCTGTGAACACTATTTTGAGCGGAGGATTTTCTTACATGACTGACAGTAGTCGAGAAGCAAATCGACAAAGTGCACAAAGCAAAATTACTTCTGGTTTTATTAGTTCGATTGTGGTTGTCATTTTGTTCGCTATTACATCGGTTTACATTCAGGTTTTGTAACGAATCGTTTCAAACAAGAAAAAGAAAAGAGCCAGACGGCTCTTTTTTAAATTCATCCACATCTTGTTGCTACGCCAAACGCTCAAGATAGGATAAAATAGATGCATCTATCACCCAGCGCATGCGTCTTACAAAAGCATCTTCGCTTACTCTTTTTCGTACAACAGTCATTGCCCTGTTTGCTTTTTGCGTTCTCGGAATATTCACATTGTATATTCCACACGCATCAGCTCAAACAGCCCTGGAACAGTTTGGGGAAGTGACACGACTTTCTGATACAAGTCCAATCATCATGGTTGCTCGTGCGATTCGAGTCTTCCTCGGATTCGTTGGTATCATCATGACGATTATTGTCATGTACGCAGGATATTTGTACATGACCTCGCAGGGAGTTCCTGCAAAGATGGATAAGGCGAAAACGCTCATTAAAAATGGGGTTATCGGAATGGCTATCATGTTTCTTTCGTTCTCCATCTCTTGGTGGATCTTGAATAAATTATTGGAAAGCACACAGATTCAAGGAGTTGTCGCAACAGCAAAGAAGTACGGCGAGCCACTCAAGGGATCGCTTGGAGCAGGAATCATCAATTCGACCTACCCAGTTAACGATGCAAAAGACATCCCAAGAAACACAAAAATTTTCGTTGAGTTCAAAGAAGCGATTAACCCGGCATCAATCATTGCGGGATATAGCGAAGGAGATATTGGCGGTCCGCTCAATACGTCAAACGTGAAGATTTTTGAAACCGATGCTGGAGAAGCTGGAGCTTTGGCTGAAAACGCTGTGTTTGTCAGTTTCGACATTGCAAAAAAGATTTTCGTGTTTCGTCCTGTGAATTATCTTGGAAGTTCAGAGATGCCAAAGAATATTACTGTTAATCTTCTTCCAGGAATCGAGAAATTAGATGGAAAAGCTGCTTTTTCTGGAGCTCATAATAAAGGATTTAGTTGGCACTTTCAGGTGAGTACCGAGGTGGACTTAACTCCTCCTCAAGTTCAGTCGATTATTCCGCGTAACAACGCCTCAGAGCCACGCAATGTTTCTATAGAGGTTACGTTCAACGAAGCTGTTGATCCAACCATCTCAACAGGACGTTACTTATTAGGGGAACCTCCACTCTTTACGAATATCTCTACGACATTTCATGAACTCGTAGAAGGTGTGGAAGATCTTGACCCGACGATTATTGAAGGAGCTTATGAAATAAGTAATGCGTATCGTACAGTCACGTTTACAACAACTGTCGCTTGCGGACAAGATCCTTGCGGAGACGTTATTTATTGCTTACCTGGAAATAAAGATTTGAACGTCTTTCTAAAAGCAGCGCCAGTTGATCCAACAAATCTTCCCCAAGCAGAAGATATAATTCCTGATGGATTAGCAGACGCCGCTGGTAACTCACTTGATGGAAATGGAGATGGTCAGGGATGTTCAGGTGTTGTAAACGCAGAAAAATGTCCAGAAGGAAGCAATGATAATTATACGTGGGACTTCCATACAACCGACGAAATCAACGATACAATTCCTTCTGTTGTTACTCTGAGTCCTGATGCAAACCAAGGAAATATTTCTCTTACAGATCCTATTTCCGCCACGTTCAATGTGTTTATGAAGGGATCCACGATCAATTCAAACACGGTTTCCATGTGGCCAAGAAATTATGTGGGAGATGTGGTTGATTCTTGGTGGTTCTATGCCACAAAGCAAGACCAAGGTGACCCGGAAAATCGTAGTACCGTTCAGATTAACCACCCAACACTTGTTGCTCTTGAACAAGGGGCGGAAGATTATTACCCCGTGTTTGATCAGGGCCTCAAGAGCGCCTATCAGATTTGTATGTTCCCAGCTTCTTTGGCTGACTCTAATTGTGAAGGAGCTGTAAGTGCAGCGTTACCATATTGTTGTAATGGAAAACCAAGTGATGAGCGTTGTACGGCCCCTCCACTTGCACAAGATCAAAATCCTCGTCCACTTCCTTTGAACGAATAATACATGCCAGGCAAACGACCGTCCCTTCTTAATAAACTGATCGTTGCTACACTCCTGAGTGTTGCGCTCTTTTTAGTCGTTCCGCACGCGGTGGAATTAATTCCTGTTGCTCATGCAGCCGACGCCCTTAGTGGCGACGAGTTGTTTGGTGGGCCAGGATCAACAGGGACATCGTTTGCGTCCGAAATTGGACTGGGAAGCAGCGCTTCACTCATGGAAATGATTGTTCGACTCATTCGAACCGCTCTTGGATTCCTCGGAATCATAGCGGTTTGTTTTGTCATTTACGGAGGGTTCAAATACATGACCTCTGGGGGAGAGACAAAACGAGTTGAAGACGCAAAGAAAATCATTACCAATGCACTGATTGGAATGGTTATTATTTTGTTCTCGTTTGCGATTGTTCAGTTTATTTTGGGTGTCGTTGTTGGTGCGGGTTCAAACGGTGGAATAAACGGAGGTGGTGGCGGTGGTGGAGGTGGGGGAGCCTTTTTTCCTGGAGGCGGATCATCTCTCTATCTCTCTAGCGTGAATACGGAGTGTTCTGAGTCGCTCAGAAATTTGCAATTACAAATGGTGTTTACTCAGACGTTAGATGCTGAGTCTCTTTCTCGTGGTCTTTCTGTGACAAAAGCTGGGATTGCTGTGGACGGAACAGTTGCTGTGAGAGGAACACTTGTTACTTTTACACCTTCCGCAGCCTGTCCAGATCCAAATGGAGATCAAAAGTGTTTTGATGCCAACTCAGACTATCGATTAGTTTTGGATCCAGCTGTTGTGCATTCTATTTCAAATAAACCTCTCAAATGCACGGCTCAATTGCCTTGCTCGTTTGATTTTACAACAGGAAACGCCATCGATCTTGTTCCTCCAACACTTACAATGACTGCACCAAATCCAATTGTGGATGCAAACGTGTACGTTGGACGACCAGAGTTATTGCAGGCCGATACAAATGACGACGTTGGTGTCTCAACGGTTAATTTCTACTTGATTGATGATGAGGTTCCTTTGTTTGTCTCAGGATTGGATCTTTCTTTTGTGAAAGATGATGGAACCGTTACGTTTAGTTCGGATATCCTTCGAGAGTGGAATACCTCGGGTTATACTCCAAACAGAGATTACCCACTTTGGGCTGGGGCTCAAGACTGTGCGGGGCACAGTGCTGTTTCACCAAGAATCTCTGTAACCATGCGTGCGGCAACGTGTTTAAACGCTGTGTTAGATCTTAACGAGGCAGAAGTTGATTGTGGTGGTGACCCATTAAATGAAAATTACTGTGGTGCCTGTGATCGAGAAGTTTGTGAAGAAAATGCCGATTGTGCCAGTGGTCTTTGTGAAAATGGTTTTTGTGTCCCAAACACATATATTACTCAAGTTTCCCCAGGTGATGGTGCTGCAACCAATTTAATTACAATCAAAGGTAAAGGATTTGGAATTGATCCTGGTCAGGTTGTCTTTTTAGGATCAGAAAATCAAAATGACGAGATTTCCGTCTCAGGATACGAGTGTAATGGTGCATCGCAGTGGTCGGATAAAGAAATTGTGATTCAAGTTCCAGAGGGAGCCGTCGACGGTCCGCTTGAACTTCGTACAGCGGATCAGCGGCCGGCAAAAACAGATAGAACAGATGATCTTGTCGGACCTTATTTTGCTGACTTCGATGTCAATCGAATTCAACGGCCGGGGATTTGTTCGTTGAATCCAATCACGTCAACAGCAGGCGTGCCTGTGGTTGTTAACGGCCAAGGTTTCGGAGAGTCGCGAGGAAGTTCAACGGTTTATTTTAGTGCCTTTGAACCAAGTGCCTATACAAGGTGGTCAGAAACTGAATCAGAAGTCGTTGTTCCAAACGCTGACGCTGGTCAGTATCCTGTACAGGTGTTTACAGGGGATTTCTTTTGTGTGCAGGCTGACGGAGTTGTAACGGAAACGGCTTGCGAATCTAACGAAAATTGTAATCAAGCCGAGGGGGAACGCTGTGCGACGTCTTGGTGTTCTGAAACATTGGCTTATTGTAATCAAACATCCGACTGTGGAATAAATGGTGGTCGATGCGAATCGATTCGTGTTGGGTCAAACGCACGTACGTTCGTTGTCCAAGATCCAAACCGGAATCTAAACCCAACAATTTCACACGTTGAATCTGGCTGGAAAGTTTGTGAAGGAGGAGAGGATGGGGGAGATCGTTGTGGACGCAGTGCAGACTGTCGAGGTGACGGTGCTGTTTGCGTGAGTGCTCCTGACTGGGGTCCTGTTGGACAATATGTCACTATTTACGGAACAAACTTTGGATCGGATCCAAGTGGTTTTGTGTACTTTGAAGATCCAGGTAATCAACGCTTGGCAACAGGAGCAACAGATTTTCCTGCTTATTGTAACTCCGATTTTTGGAGTGACACCTCTATTACGGTTAAAGTTCCGGCCAAGTATAACAATTCAGAAGATGCGATTGCTGGCATGCTTCACAGACTTTACGTGCATCGCAATAACGTAGATTCAAATAAAATTGATTTTCAAGTTCGAGCAGGAGAAGGAAATGTTCCGGGTCCTGCGCTTTGTGGTCTTTCTCCGGTCTCAGGTCCTGCAGGAACGTTGGTTACGTTACGAGGAGAAAACTTTGGAGCACAAAAGGGAGATATTCAATTTTTCGATAATCAAGTTCCGGCTGATCAAGACGTGTTAGTTTGGACAAACTCACAAATTACAGATGCAGAATCGCCTGCGGAGTCGCAATCTGGTCCTGTGCGGGTGATTGAACAAGCCTCTGGGTACACGAGTAACCCAATCAATTTCAAGGTTGGAGATTGTCGTGAGGACTCGGCTTTGTGTGAGGCTGGGCAACAATGTTGTGCAAATGGATCTTGTGATGCTCAGTGTAACGATGGACCAAAACTTGCGCATTTGTCCTACCACATCTCAACAGGTCCGATTCCACGCAATCCAATTGTTTATAATCACTGTGGAGATGATTTTCTTTCTGCAACGCCTTCTAACCAATTTTCAGAAAGCGAAAATATTTGTTTGAATGCAGTTGTTGAGGTTGCGTTTGGATTTCCTTATTCTGGAAATGATCCTGACTTTGCAGAAATGGATCGATCAAAATTTAGCGATAATATTATTGTTGAACATTGTACACAAAATGAAGCAACGCGTGACTCTTGTCAGACATGGGAGACTGTTTTGGGTCAAATTTCAGTTGATAATCCAGATAATGACGTTGTCTTCGTTAGTTCTTTTTCGTGGAGTCCTGCGGACGGATTTCTTCCAAATGCCATCTATCGAGTGACAATAAAAGGTGGTGATGAAGTCGGTGCTTTGACAACACGCGATAATGGTCATCTTGAGAGAGATTTTCAATGGACATTCCAGACAGCCGTTGATCGGGCTCATTGTGAAGTTGGAGCAGTAAACGTGATGCCTCCAGTGTTTACAGCTACGGAGGATGCTGGTTATGACTATCGCGCTCAGTTAGTTGCTAAGAATGATCGTTGTATTTCCCTTCAGTGTAATTCTCCGCGTGATGAATATTCAATCGGTTGGCAGTCAGATCAAGAACCAAACGCGCATATCGCTCGACCAAATCCTGATCCTGGTGTGTGTTCAAACGTTGTTGACGCTGACCACGAAACACTTCTTGGTGATCCTGCTGGCATTACGGCGCAAGTAACAAACGTTCCAGATCGACCTGCGGATACAGGCTTGCTTACGATTGACTATGCAGATCCAACGGTCGTGAATTATTTCCCAAACTGTGAAGAGGCTTGCAAAAATGTTCAACCGTTTGTTGTATTTAGCAAGCACATGAATAAAAATTCTGTTGAACAAAATATCGTTTTGAAAGAATGTCTTAATAGCACCTGTGATCCAATGCAGTTAAGAGATCTCCCTTTTCAACCAAGCTTTATATACACAGAGGATGGTTTATCGAACACGTCATTGGTTGTAATCGATTTTCAAGAGGAACGAAATCAACTGACACCAAACAAATGGTATCGCGTTGTTTTAGCTGGAAATGCCATTCGTTCTGCTTCAGGAGTTCCGCTTTCTTCCTCTGGCTCCAACTTCGGATCAGACATGAATCTTTATGCTAGTTGGCAACACGATTTCTCTTGGAAATTTAAAACAAAAGTTTCTGACGTTACGTGTCAGATTGATTCGATTTTAGTAGCTCCGCCTATTGCTGATGTGAAGATTGTTGGAACTCGACAGGAGTTTCGTGGAACGGCTCATGGTGAACCAGATGAATGTTCTGTCATTGGACAAGCCCTGCAAGATTCAGATTTTACGTGGAATCCTTGGTCTGCCACAGACAAGAGACCAGAAAAAGTTCCTGCAACTCCACAAGATGTTGCATTTATGCTCGGTGCAGGATCTGTTGCGTTGGCCGACGCATTGCCAGCGTACTGCAGTTCTAGTTGTTTGAATTTAGGTTCAAGTATTACTGTTGGAACAGGTATTTGTGGAAACAGAGTGATCGATGCTCCCTCAGAGGAATGTGATAACGGCGATACGGTTGACGGAGATGGATGTTCTTCTCACTGTCTACTTGAAGGAACGGCTCGATGTGCAAATCCGGCAGACAATAGTTGTTGTGGAAATGGACGACTTGATGCAAACGAACAATGTGATGACCAAAATTTAAATGGTAACGACGGATGTAACACACAATGTTTGAATCGAGGTACAACGGGTATCCGTGGAGCCATTTGTGGTGATGGGGTGAGAGATCACTCTCCATTGATTGGAGGAGAAGACTGTGATGATGGAAATGCTCTTGCAGGAGACGGATGTTCTGCCCAGTGTTTATCTGAAGGATCTGTGGCAAATGCTCGTGTGTATGCAACCTGTGGAAACGGTATTCTTGAGTCTGGAGAAGACTGTGAAGATGAAATTGGACAAATCAATCCAGCCGAAGACGGAGACGGATGTTCTGCTCGATGTTTGAACGAAGGAACACGAGCATGTGCTGCAGGTGCGGTTGGATGTTGTGGAAATCGACAAGTGGAACGTGGAGAAGATTGTGATGACGGAAATCTTCTAAACGGAGACTCCTGTTCTTCCTCGTGTTTGTTTGAAGGTGCCTCTGCCTATGCCCCAATTCCAAGTTATTGTGGTGACGGAGTTTTGCGTTATAACAATGACAACATTAATGACGGAGAAGAATGTGAAGCAATAGCTGGGTCCGTGAAAAAAGTTCGTGGATATGGTGTTGCACAGGTTGGCGTCAACGCCAGCGTTGAAGTAGATGAAGTAACCCATTATGCAACTTCACAAATTGCCGTTTCAACGACACAAAATAACAAACTAGGAAACGCCACATTGCGTTTGCAATGTTCTTGTCAGAGCGATGGTGCTTGTGGCTCGCCAAATACCGTTGGTTGTGGAAATGCAAACTGTTGTTATGGTCGCCCTGAGATCGATGAAATTGTTCCAGCCATTGGTCAAAACAATCTTTGCCGAAACACACGCATCACCGTGAACTTTACGGAAGTCATGGATGAAGCTACATTCGGTGAGATCGATGCAGACAAGGATGGTCTTATTAGTGGTGCAGAGTTTAAAGGAAACATTAGTTTGAAACTTGTTAGAAAACCAAATGCTCGTGCGGTGATGACAGACGTGAGTGCAGATCACACGTTGTGTCCTGAAGCCTATGTACAAACAGCTTATGCCACAGGTCGTGGAACCGTTTTGGCTCGAGCTTGGGGATGGGTCAAGCAAACCGTACTGACATTTTTTGGACAGTCAGCCATTGCTCAAGTTGCTCCACCATTTGAATGTCTTGTGCCACTTAAATACGTGACAGTTATTGACGCAGACAAATCTCAGGTAACGCTTGAATACAGCCAGGCTCTTGAGGCAAATGCTGTGTATGAATTGAAGATTAAAGGAGATGAAAACATTAATGATGCTATTGTTGGTGGAGTTTTGAGTGCTAATAAGGTTGGTATCAATGGAACTTGGAATCAACAGCTAAACATTGGTGCGGATATTTGTGTGCTTGATACCGTAACGGTTGTTGATAATGGAAAAGTTGGTGCAATTGCACAGTATGAAACACGAAGCCCAAATTATTTCTCAAGAAAAGACGAAGAACACTCATTTGTTGCAACACCTTATACGACACGGCCTGGCGGAGGATTAGAATCAATCATTGAAATTGCAAACGTTTATAGTTGGCATTGGTCTTGGGGAACAAGTTTTGTTGATCGAACGCAAGACAGTATTGTTTATCTCAAACCAGGTGATGCACAAGATTTGACCTCAAAATCTATTCTCGCAGAAGGACATGACGGACAAGAAACCGTGACAGCTTCGGCAACAATCGATAATGGAATTCAACCAGCCGGATCTGTTTCAGGATCCACCGAAGTTTTTGGACTGATGTGTGAAAATCCATGGCCAACCATTGGACGACCATTTCCGTTCAAAGAAATAGACAAAAAGACAAATTTTTCACTCTTCTATTGTCGTGATCAGGGTGAGGAGGGGATCGTGGATGATCTTCCAGAACTGACAGATCCACCAATTTATGCAGCGAATACAGATTTCTTGCAAGAAATGTTCTTTAAAGTCAGTGGTACCAAAGATGCAATCGGTGTGCGTGTGATTCGAAATCCAAAATACTTGTCTCCAGAAAAATGGTTTGAAGAACAGAAATTTATCGGCACAGCTTCGTCAACAACACTTGATGGTTATCCGGCGGTTCTTTCTGGAAATACGATTTATGTTGCTGCAGCTAATATTGAACCAACGAATAAACGAACGATTTATTCCAATATCTACGCAATTTCTTATAATCCAGACGCAGGTGAAACAGCAAGAGAAATTTTTAAACGGTCTTTATCTAACTTGCGTTTGAACGCAGGAGTGGGTATGACCGGAGAAAAAGTTGTTACAAATATTCGTCTTTGTAAAACGGCAAACGGATATGTATCTCAAAACGGATCATTCTTCTCTTGTGCTTGGGATGGTCAGTGTATTGAACATTGTAAAGAAAGTTCCTGTTCTGTTTCTGGTGGTTCATGTACTAGTGATAACGACTGTGCTCTTCGACCTGTACGAAATGCGGTCTGTGATGCTGACAAAGATAAATTGCGACGTGACTTTAAACGTCTACTGGACGTCAAAGATTTTGCAGAAGCCATGAATGATTACGGGACAAAAAATGGACGATGTA
>CALRGL010000031.1 GCA_943357275.1 Candidatus Uhrbacteria bacterium RIFOXYB12_FULL_58_10
ATCTTCTTTGCCAAGCATTTGTTGTCCCATGCCACCCAATTCATTATCTTGTGCATCACTAAACATGCCAGCTGATGTATCAGTTGACTGTGGTGGTCTACGGTAAGCTGGTGGTTTTTCGATTCCGCTTGAGAGACCTGCGATGCCCATAAGAGTCACTAGGTTCGAGCCTTGGCAACAGTAATGTTTTTGCCTTTCAAAGAAACGTGTAAACGCTTTGGACGATCGGCTTTGGTGAGACGTTCGGCAATGCGTGTTTCAATGTGTTTTTGAATGGTTTGTCGAATCGTTCTGGCACCGTGTTTTGGATTGAGATGTTTTGAAAGATGTCCAAACACGGCTTTGTCAACAGAAAGAGTCACACCATTTTGTTTTACACGAGTAATCATCTCTAAGAGTTGTTTATCAAAAATCTGTTTCAACGCTTCGGTTGAAAGAGGATCAAAAACACACACGTGGTCAATGCGATTTAACAGTTCTGGTCGGAAGCGTTCCTCGAGTTCTCGACGAACGTCTTCGTTCAACCCCATTGTACGCATTTTATCGGATTCGATAAAGCCAAGACCGCCTTGTTCAAAGCGTTCGAGTCCTACGTTTGAGGTCATCACAACAATCGTGTTTCTAAAATTGATCGTACGACCGGTTGCGTCCGTAAGTTCTCCTTCTTCTAAAATTTGAAGCAAGAGGTTTTGCACGTCACGATGAGATTTTTCAAGCTCATCAAATAAAACCAAGCTGTAAGGTTTTTGTTTAATGCGATCTGTGAGATTGGACTGTTCTTTGTATCCGACATATCCCGCTGGTGCACCAATGAGTTTACTTGCAGTAAAGCCTTCGGAATATTCAGACATGTCCAAACGGATAAGATGTTTTTCATCCAAGAAAAATTCTTTGGCAATGGCTTTGGCAAGTTCTGTTTTTCCAACGCCGGATGGACCTAAAAAGAGCAGGGAAGCCAATGGACGATTTGGATGGGCAATGCCTGTTTTGGCACGTCGAAGCGCACCTGCCGCTGTTTCAACAGCAAGGTCTTGTCCAATAATATGGGTCTTGAGTTTGTCTTCAATCAGACGTGCCTGTTCTTGGCTTTCTGCGAGAAGTTGTTCAAGAGGAATACCTGTTGCACTAGCAATAATCCCAGCAACGTCACGCGCACTGATCACGGGAACAACAGCTTCCTCATCTAAAACCGTGCTGATTGCAAGATTGTTTTTGAGAACAGCTTCCTCGTCTTTAAGAGCGACAGCATCATCGTAGCGTTCTTCCATCACAGCAATTCGTTTGCGTTCACGAAGATCTTGAAGAGCACGTTCTAGTTGTCGTTTACGCTCTGTTGGACCAGGTTGCATGTGGGCAATCCGAACACGAGCCGATGCTTCGTCGATGATATCGATGGCTTTGTCTGGTAATTGTTTGTTTTGAATGTAGCGTCCAGAAAGTTTTGCTGCTTGTTCAATGGCTTCTGGTGCAATGCGTACGTTGTGAAAGGCTTCGTAGTACGGAGCAATACCATGCAAAATTTCAATGGCTTTTTCTGCACTTGGTTCTTCAACAGTGATTGGTTGGAATCGACGTTCAAGTGCGCTGTCTGATTCGATTTGTTTTTTGAATTCGTTTGGTGTGGTTGCTCCAATACAACGAATTTCTCCCCGAGCAAGCGAGGGTTTGAGCATGTTGGCTGCGTCCATAGAACCAGATGCAGAACCAGCTCCAACAATGGTATGAAGTTCATCAATGAACAAAATAACATCACTGTTTTGTTTAACTTCTTCGATGATTTGTTTGAGACGACTTTCAAATTCACCTCGATACATGGTTCCGGCAACAACCAGAGCCATGTCTAAAGCAAAGATTCGTTTGTTTTGTAAAAAGGGAGGTACGGTTCCTTCCAAAATTTGTTTCGCAAGTCCTTCTACAATGGCGGTTTTTCCAACTCCTGGTTCTCCGACAAGCAGTGGGTTGTTTTTTGTACGACGTGCAAGAATCTCCATGAGACGTTGAATTTCTTGCTCACGACCAATCACTGGATTCACATCCTTTTGTAGTTCGACGGACGTAAGTTCGCGAGCGAAATATTCAAGAGCCTGCATTTTGTCTGGAGTAGAAGATTCTTGTTTTGTTGTTGAAGATGGGTCTTGTTTTGTTCCGTTTTCAGCTGGAATAATTTCAGACAGTTCAGGAAATTTTGTAGCTGATTTTAAGACAAGAGCTAATTGAGATTTGATTGTCTTTACTTCCACGGAAATGGAATGAAAAAACGATTCGATGTCACCGTCGTTTGCTTGAATGATTCCGGACAACAAATGTTCTGTGCCAACATAACGGTGACCGTAGACGTTTGCCGTGAGCACCGCTTTTTCTACAATGCGTTTTGCTTCGTCCGATAACTGAAGAGCCAGTTGTTGGTCCGTGTTGATTGTTTTTGGACTGAGTTTGGCTGAACCAATCAGTTTACGAAGATCCGTTTGTTTGACTCCCGTCTTTTTCAAAACCTCTGCACCAATACTGCCTTTTTGTGTTCCAAGCGCCCAGAGCAAATGTTCTGGTTCGATGGTTTTCTGATTGATTTCAACAACAAAACACAGTGCTCGCGTGAGAACGTTTTTGAGATGTGAGGAAAATTTGTCGACAATGTCTTGTCCCATGAAAAAAAGTTACAGGCTTCTTAGTTTGGCAATACGATCCAGAATAGGTGGATGTGTGCTAAAGAGTTGTTCGAATTTTTTTGTGACGTGTGGATCAAACGGATTGGCGAGAAACAAATGTGCTGTTGCGTGATTGGCTTGTTTGAGTGGACGGTCCTGCTGGGCGATCTTTTCAAGGGCACTGGCAAGACCTTCTGGATGACGAGTGAGAAGCACGGCAGAAGCGTCCGCGAGATATTCGCGTGATCGTGAAACAGCAAGCTTGATGAGTTCTGCAAAGACTGGTGACAAGATAGCTAGGACAAGACCAATGACGAGCAGAAATCCAGTAGATTTTGCGTCATCCGAGTCTCGACTTCCAAAAAACATGGATCGTGTCATCCAATCACTTAACAGGAGAATCACCCCGACAAGCACAACAACAATAGTCATCACTCGAATATCATAGTTACGAATGTGTGAAAGTTCGTGAGCGAGTACGCCTTCGAGTTCCAACTTGCTCATGATTTGCATAAGACCTGTTGTCACACAAATACTTGCGTGCTGAGGGTCTCGTCCTGTTGCAAAGGCGTTCGCGGCTTGGTCTTGAATAATGTAGACCTTTGGCATGGGCATTCCTGAGGCGATCGTGAGATTTTCAACAAGTCGATAAAGTTCCGGGGAATCTTGTTTCTGAATCTCTTTTGCACCAGAGGCTAAGAGAGCAATCGCATCGCCTTTGTAATAACTAAACAAGGTCATGCAGGTTGAGAGGATTACTGCAGCAATAATCCCAAACGATGGATCACCAATCCAGGCTCCAAAGACCCAGCCTAAAAGAACGATCACAACAGTGAACAAAGACATGAGAAACCAGGTCTTGCGTTTGTTTGCGTCGATCTCGTTGTACATAGATTAGAATTGCACTTCTGGTTTTTGGAGTTCAACGTCCGGTGCGTCGAAGAAGTCGTGCTTTGTGAAACCGAATAGGTTTGTGATCAAGTTGGTTGGGAAGACTTGTAGTTTTGTGTTGTAGTCACGAACGTTGCCATTGTAAAATCGGCGGGAAGAAGAAATTTTGTCTTCTGCGTCTGTGAGTTCGTGTTGAAGGTGCAAGAAACTTTGTGCTGCTTGAAGTTGTGGATAGCTTTCTGCAACAGCGAATAACGATTTGAGCGTATCACTGAGTTGATTTTCAGCGGCTGCGTGATCTTTCATAGAACGAGCGCTCATGGCAGCTGTACGAGCTTCTGTCACTTTGGTAAACACGCCTTCTTCATGTTTGGCATAGCCTTTGACCGTATTCACCAAGTTTGGAATCAAATCGTAGCGACGCTTCATCTGTACCTCAATATCAGACCAGGCTTCGTCCACTCGATTGCGTCCAGCGATCAGACCGTTATATGTTAAAATAAGCCAGAACAAAACGAGAGCAATCACACCCACAAGAATCCAAGTGAGTTCCATACGATTTTTTGCTTTAAAAAGATGAATTTACCTTTGTAGATTAGCGAATTTACCCTTATTCGTCAAAGATTATGACCATCCCAAGACAGATATTTAAGATGTACGATATTCGAGGGCTTTCTGAAACGGAAATTACGCCAGAATTAGCGGAAAAGATCGGTCGGGCGTTTGCGGTTCTTTTAAAACAAGAAGTCACAGATCATCCTCTGACGATTGCGGTTGGAAAAGACATGCGAGAAACCTCACCAGCCTATCAAGAGGCTTTGACCCAAGGTCTTCGTAAAAGCGGGGTGAATGTGATCGATGTTGGGCTTGTTTCGACTCCGGCTTTTTACTTTTCTGTTGGTTATTTGAAAGCTGATGGGGGAGTGATGGTGAGTGCTTCTCATAATCCAGCTGAATATAACGGATTCAAACTGACGCGAGCGAGCGCGATTCCAGTCAGCGGAGACACAGGAATTCAAACGATTGCGGATTTGGTTGAAGCAGATCAGTTTGAAGATGCTCTTGAGATGGGAACGATGAAAACGTTTGAAGCCATTCCCGAGCTTTCCGCTGAAGCTGAATTTGCCTCAGCAGGCCACCGATCCATCAAGAAATTCAAGATTGTCGCGGACGCAGCAAACGGAATGGGGGCGCAATATCTGGATGAGTTCTTTAAAATGGTTGATGCGGACGTTACTCGCCTGTACTGGGATTTCGATGGAAGTTTTCCAAATCACGAAGCCGATCCGTTTAAAGATGAGAATACGCGAGAGCTTGAACAAAAGGTTCTTGAGCTTGGTGCGGACTTGGGAATTGCTACTGATGGGGACGGAGATCGTATTTTCTTTATTGATGACAAAGGCAAGAAAGTTCCACCAGCGGTTTTGCGAGGACTGCTTGCACAGATTGTTCTTCGTGATCACCCAGGAGCTACGATTTGTTATGACATTCGACCAGGAAAAATTACGCCAGATTTAATTTTGGAATCAGGTGGAGTTCCGTCGGTCACACGTGTCGGTCATTCGCTGATTAAAGAACAGATGCGATCTGTCAGCGCACCCTTTGGTGGAGAATCCAGCGGTCATTTCTTTTACGAGTTTCCAACCGGAACGTACGAAGGTCCTGTAACCGTTGCAACACAAATCTTACAAGAGATTACCGAGCGAGCAGTGCCATTTTCCAAAATCGTTGAACCGCTTGGATCGCGTTATGTGCATTCTGGGGAAATAAATTTCGTTGTGAACGACAAAGAATCAACGATTCAAGAGATTAAAGAAACTTATCAATCAGGGCAGTTAAGCGAACTCGATGGGATCTCAATTGCGTATCCAGACGTTTGGTTCAATGTGCGTGGAAGTAACACAGAACCAAAATTACGACTTAATCTTGAAGCTGTTGATCGAGAGACGATGGAGAAACATCGAGATGAGATTGTTGCGATTATTAGAAAACATCAGTAGACTCAACTTATATGGAAATCAGTAGAAATGAAGAGAAAATCAACGAATTCCTCGAACGAGGGGTAGAGAACATCTTCCCAAAACGCGAGTTTGTGGAAGCGCGACTTAAAGAAGGAAAACAACTTTCCATGTACGTTGGCATCGATCCAACAGGGAGTAGTTTTCACGTTGGCCACTCGATCTTTTTGAGAAAGATGCGACAGTTTCAACAACTTGGACACAAAGTTATTTTACTCATCGGTGACTTTACGGGAATGATTGGTGACCCAACCGACAAGTCCGCAACACGTGTTCGACTCACACGTGAACAGGTTTTGGAAAATGCAAAAACCTATAAAGAACAAGCCAGTAAGATTCTTTCGTTTGAAGGAGAAAATCCTGTGGAGATTCGCTACAACAGTGAATGGCTTGGCAAGATGAGTTTTGGTGATGTTGTTGATCTTGGGTCTTACTTTACTGTTCAACAAATGCTTGAACGTGACATGTTTGAAAAACGCATGGAAGAAGGCAAGCCAATTTACATGCACGAATTTTTCTATCCAATGATGCAAGGCTATGATTCTGTTGCCATGGATGTCGATGGTGAGCTTGGTGGAAACGATCAAACGTTCAACATGCTTGCTGGACGCACACTCATGAAGGCCATGAAGAACAAAGAAAAATTTGTTCTCACAACCAAACTGCTTGTAGATCCAACAGGAAAGAAAATGGGAAAGAGCGAGGGGAATATGATTCGGTTCATAGATTCATCTGACGAGATGTTTGGCAAAGTCATGAGTTGGGGAGATGGAATGATGGTGGGTGGATTTGAATTGTTAACGGATGTTTCCATGGATGAAGTTGTTGCGATTTCAAAGTCACTCATTCGCGAAGAAGCCAATCCACGAGATGTCAAAGCACGACTTGCTCGAGAAATTGTCTCTTCTTTTTACGGAGCCGAAGAAGCAGAACTCGCTAGCGATCGATTCGACCAACTCTTTAAAGAACATGAAGTTCCAGAAGATGTCCCTGAGATGCGTATCGCTTCTTCACTGCCGATCGTCGATTTGCTTGTTGAGTCTAAACTGGCTTCCTCAAAATCAGACGCACGTCGTTTGATTGAAGGTGGTGGGGTAAAGATAAACGAACAAGTTGTCTCCGAGATGGAATTCATGGTTGAACCAACTGCTGAGGGAGTTCTCATTCAAAAAGGCAAACGCCACTTCGTTCGCGTGATTCTCGCCTAGTTTTTGGCTCAATCTATTGACAATAAAAGAGACGTGTGGTTATCTCTTGCTGTCTGAGGTCTGGAATGTCGTGTAAATCGACAGCTGTCTCTGTGCAACGGTCAGGAACTTCGGTTCCAAGCCCGATCTTTACCTTCAGCATCCACAAAAAAACGCGCCACAGAGCGCGTTTTTTGTTGTGATGATGGTAAATATTTTTACTTACTATGTCTGAACAATCAATCGATCGTGCAAAAGCTGCTGGTTTGTGTCCAATGTGTGGAAATGTCCACTGTATTTGTGAAAAAGAGATCGAACCTCTTCCTCCGCTTCAGGAACGACTAGAACAAGAAAAATCTGAACGGGGAGAGCGTGTGGAGCGTTTGTCAAAAATGGTTGAGGAATTGTTTTCTGGGGAAGATCAAGAAAAAGTCCGCCTGGCGATTCTTCGATCGTTTGATGTTCCTCAACGAGGGAACTATCACAACGAGGGAATGTACATGGATACACATTTGGATCGTATTCTTTCCACGATCGATGATATCTATCATGGCGTATTTCCAAAAGGGATCCCTGAAGCATTAAAAGATGTTCTTTTGGAGGTTGCAAAAAAGAATCCAAAAGAATCATTTCAGAAATATGCGTTTTTGCACGATATCGATAAACCAAACACACTTAAATTGAAATATAACAATCAAACAGAAGTTGATCTTTCTTGGGAGCAGTGGGTCGCTCAGTTACCTCCGGAACTTGCACAGCAACCTGATCCTGTAAAAATGGATGTGTATTTAACACAGCAGGGTATTGAAGGTGTTTCTTATGTCCATGGGAAGGAAGCGCATGGTGACAAAGGTGCAAAGACAATTGTGGAATTAGGGGCGAAGATAGATCCTTCAATCATCAAAGCGATTCAAAAGCACGAGGCAGGATTTTTGTTTACAAAAACACAAACCCGTTTGTACGAAGAACAGTTCGGTGATTTTTCTCCAGATGAGCGTTTGTGGGCGATTGCTGCGAGTTATACCGATTTAATGGGTTCGTATCAATCAAAAGATCCTGGTTCGATTCCTTCTAAGCCAGAAGTATTCGTTCTCGGTCATTTAATGGATTCAAAACGAAACTTCGAAACCATTTCCTCTTTAAGAAATTCCATTGCCACTGATCAAGAGTTAAAGGGTTGGATTGAAAAAGAAATAGTGAAACAAGCATCCATTGATCAGCATGTGTTTACTCTCATAGGAAAAGCTGAACCTCTTATGTTATCTACAGTTCTATTGATAGAACTGAAAGATAAGTTTGCTCCAAAATTCATACCAGGCCAAAAACTTGGAAAGTTTATCCCAACGCTTCAAAAAATGTTCCCAGATCAATTTCAAAAAGTTAGAGTGGCTTTATTGAATATTCGAGAAGATGCAGGTATGGATGGTCTGCAAGCAGTTTTCGAAACTATTCAAGCAAGTGAAGAACAGAAAAAAGTGATTACCGCTTGGGTGAAAGAGTAGAAAAGGAGAGCCAACTATTAGAGAGCCTCACAAAGCAAGTGAAATGCGTTGGGTGTTTGATGTTGGTACGGAGTCTGAGGTCATTGAGAATGTAAAAGATGCGATCGAGTTTGTTGCAAAAAAAGTAAATTATAGTACAGAAAACTGGCCTTGACGGGCCAGTTTTTCATTTATTCTATTACTCTTTAAACCAATTTAACACTTTTTTAATGAAGCTAGTTGATTGAGGAGGGGTTGGTTCAAGTGATGCAGTAGGTGGTTCTGACTCAGAGGATGTCTCTGTCGGTATTGTTTCAAGGGCGCGTGTACGTACTGCCTGAATTGTTGGTTCAAGATCTGGGGTAGGTTTTGTTGATGATTCAACGTCTGAAACTCCGCTTTCAGCCTGTGGAACAAATCGTTCTTGAAGTTTTACTAAGGCATCAAGAACAGCTAGGCCATGTTCGATTTTGAATCGATAATACTTAGGGGGACTCAATGTTGCCTTCTCTTTATCTACTGAGATATTGCGTGAAAACTGTTCGTATTGAGATTCTGTGATTGACTCATCGTTCAGTCGTTCTCGTAGAGCATTTGCTACAAAAATTTCGCGTGTTGGGCGTCTGCCTGGATGAATTTTCGCATATTGATCCAAAAGGTCCCATTGAAGTTCAGCTGCAGGAAGATCTTCTTTGGCACTTCTGAGTTCAGATGTTGTGGCGCGGATTTTCCATCCGAGTTCTTGTAGAGCCTTTTCTGGCTCTACTTCCATGTATTGCTCAACGGCATTTGTGAGTTGTTCTGCCTGTTCTTCAGGAGATAACTCTTGTTTGCTATCAGCTAGGAAAGAATTTCTTCTGGGTTCCAAAAGTGAGGAAAATTTATGAATGTTTTCCAACCGACGATGAATTTCATTCACACGAGCGTTTTCGGCTCGTCGTTTTTCAGCTTGCCGTTCTGCTTTTGCAACGCGTTTTAATCGTGTATCAGCTAATTTTAATAAATCTTTTTCAGACATCGAACCTAAGTCGCGTTTGGTTCCTCTGTCGATTGTTTCTTTCACTCGTTGAAGTTGTTCTTCAGGTGTTCGTTTGTATTCCATAAAACAGATAAATGATTCTTTATAGAAAGATGAATGTTTCTCTAGAGACTGTTATACTCATTGTAATATGCAACCTACGTACGCACAAATTTCTTCTGGAACAATCACGGAAACGGAAAAACAGTTTGGGACAACGATGTCCCAAGGACTTTCTGAAACTCAAGTAGATGAGCGAATCAAAAAAGAGGGAAGAAATACGCTTTCTCATGGAAAAGAAACCGTTTGGAACCTACTCGCCAGACAGTTTAATTCGGTGTTTGTGTGGTTGTTGTTAGCGGCCGCAGGATTATCTTTTTTTCTAGGTGAACGCCTCGACGGATTCATGATTTTGTTTTTTGTTTTGATCGATGTGACCCTTTCGTTTTTTCAAGAATATAAATCTCAACATATTCTCGAAAGCCTTAAAAAATACTTTGTTTCACGGGCAACTGTTGTTCGTAGCGGTGTGCAAAAACAAGTGCTCAGTACAGAACTTGTGTGTGGAGATGTTGTGATTTTGGAACCAGGAGATGTGATTCCTGCGGATCTTCGTTTGTTTGAAACAATTGATTTTACGGTTGATGAGTCACTCCTCACAGGTGAGTCGAGATCTGTTGAAAAAACATCCTCCACCTGTCTTCAACCTCCAACAAGTTTGTTTGAGGCAACAAATATTGGTTTTTCTGCAACTCATGTCCTTAGTGGTATGGCAAAGGGTATTGTGATTGCCGTAGGATCAAAAACAGAAGCAGGAAGAACAGCAAAGCTTGCGACAGATACAAAGCACGTGAGTAGTTTTGAAGAAACAATGAATCGGTTTAGTGTCTTCATGCTTCAGATAGTCGTGGGTACACTTGTTGTGTTGTTTGTTCTGCATTATCTCATCAAAGGCCCAACTGTTCAGATTGGGGAATTGATGATTTTCTTTGTTGCCCTTGCTGTGTCTGTTGTTCCAGAAGCTCTTCCTGTTGTGATTACGTTTGCTCTTTCAAGTGGGGCAAAAAATCTTGCGAAAAAACAAGTTGTGGTTAAACGTTTGACAGCAATTGAGGATCTTGGGGATATGGATATTTTGTGTACGGATAAAACAGGGACAATCACGGAAGGTGTGATGACTGTTGGAAGTGTACAGAATTACGCAGGAGACGCATTTTCTATTGCACGACTTGGGATTGCGGGTTCAAATTCCAATACAAACACGTTTGACGAAGCCATGCTGAAAGCTTCAAACCCTGTAGACGTTATTGATCCGTCGTTAGTGATTGTTGAACATGTTGGATTTGATCCAAAACTTCGATTCGATGCCACGCTTCTTAAAGGAGTTTCTTATCACGTTGTCATGCGGGGAGCTCCTGAGGCCATTGCTCTTCAATGTGAGATGTCTGAGGTAGATCAACGAAAGATGATCGCTTGGATTGAGCAAGAAGGGCGACTTGGTCGACGTGTTCTTGGAGTTGCTCAAGGCCTTTTTGATTCTGCTCCAGATCATTGGGAGATTTCAAAAAAGATGTATTTTGTAGGAATGATTTCCTTTGAAGATCCTCTGAAACCTTCTTCTGTTCAAGCCCTTGAAAAGGCAAAAGCCTTGGGAATTCAGATAAAAATCATTACAGGAGATCGTCCAGAAGTTGCAGGAGCGATCGCTTCTCAACTTCATCTCATTGAAGATCCAAATGACGTCATTACAGGCGAAGATTTATTCGCTCTTTCACATGAGGAACAACTTGTGGCCGTTACTCGATCCCGTGTGTTTGCTCGCGTCACTCCAGAGGCAAAGCTTGATATTTTAAAATTACTTAAAACACAGTTTCGTGTTGGGTTTTTAGGAGAGGGAATCAATGACGCACCAGCACTCAAAGAAGCTCATATTGGGATTGTTGTGCAGAATGCTTCTGACGTAGCTCGAGAGTCCGCGGATATTGTGTTGCTTGAAAAAAGTTTGCTTGTGATTTTGGACGGAGTTGAACACGGACGAAAAGTTTCAGCGAATACGGTGAAATATATTAAAACAACACTCGCTTCAAATTTTGGAAATTTTTATTCGGTTGCCATTGCCTCTTTGTTTATTCCTTATCTTCCAATGCTTTCCATTCAAATTTTGCTCGTGAATTTGTTATCAGATTTTCCAATGATCGCTATTGCGGCAGATACGGTAGACTCGGACGAACTTAGTAAACCAAAAGGGTTGAACCTTCACGAGATGGGATTTTTGACTACGTTCTTCGGAGTTGTCAGTTCTGTTTTTGACTTTTTGTTATTTGCTACGTTTGTACCTCTTG
>CALRGL010000032.1 GCA_943357275.1 Candidatus Uhrbacteria bacterium RIFOXYB12_FULL_58_10
GTTTACAACAAATCCCGATAGAATCTGGATCACAGATATTGGGGCCACACGAGAAAATAATGATGCCATTGTTTCAGGACGTTTGCTTGACTGGGTTGATCACTATCTTGTTGTGGCCAGAAATCAAGATTTGCTTTTATACGATTTGACTAATACCAAACAACCAATAACCGTTCTTGGACGTACGATCGGGCAGTATGGAGATCCTGATTACCAGTCTGTCGAATATATTGGTTATCTATCATTATAAAAACATATGTTACGTACTTGGATTGAAGAAACTGTAGAACATGTTGGAGAAACCGTGTGTGTCAAAGGCTGGATTCACCGCATGCGACAAATGGGGGACAAGCTTGTATTCGTTGATTTACGTGATGGTTCTGGGCTTATTCAGGTTGTTTTTTACAAACCTGAGCTCAGCGAAGAAGTGCAGACAACAGTCGATCAGTTTAAGACGGAATCTGTTTTGGAGATTACGGGAATTGTGAAGCAACGTGGAGCAAAGCAAGTGAATCCTGACATGCAAACGGGAACAATCGAACTTGCCGCACAAAGCGTTGTGATCTTGGCAAAAGCAAAGAACCCTCCGTTTCAAATCGATCAAGATACAAGCGGAATCAATGAAGAAGTTCGCATGAAATATCGCTACTTGGATTTGCGATCAGAGCGTTTGCAGCGCAATATTCGTTTGCGAAGCAAGTGGGTTCAAGCGTGTCGTGAATATTTGTTTAAGAATCGATTTACAGAAATTGAAACACCTCTGCTTACCAAAGCAACACCAGAAGGATCACGGGACTTCGTTGTTCCTTCACGTCTTCAGCCTGGAAAGTTTTTCGCGCTTCCACAAAGTCCACAGCAATACAAACAGTTGCTCATGACCGCTGGATTCGAACGTTATTTCCAAACCGCACGTGCTCTTCGTGACGAAGATCCGCGAGCTGATCGAGGATTTGAGCACACGCAGGTTGATATTGAAATGAGTTTCGTTGAACGTGATGACGTGATGAACATGGTTGAAGGAATGGTGATCGAAGCTTCAGAGAAACTTGGATTTACGATCGCACAAAAACCGTTTCCACGTATTACGTACAAAGAATCGATGGAAAAATATGGCGCAGATAAATTTGATATGCGCACAGAGGAACAAAAAGCGGCTGGAATTCTTGCCTATGCTTGGGTAATTGACTTTCCGTTTTTTGAGAAAGATGAAAAGAGCGGAAAGTGGACATTCACGCATAATCCATTCTCTGCACCACTTCCAGAATTTTTGGAAGATCATCTTGCTGGACGCAACATCGAAAACATCTTGACCTCACAATACGATCTTGTTTGTAACGGATATGAATCTGGTGGAGGAAGTATTCGTGCCCACGATCCAGCCGTGCTTAAAGCAACGTATCAGAACATGGGGTACGGGGAAGAAGAAATTCAAGGATCTGTTGGACATATGTTAGAAGCGTTCGAATACGGTGCACCTCCACATGGAGGAATTGCCCTTGGAGTTGAACGTAACTTGATGAACCTCACGCAGGAAACCGCACTTCGTGAAGTGGTCGCGTTCCCAATGACCAGTACCGGAAACACGTCCGTGATGGACGCTCCAGATCCACTTTCAAAACAAGCTCTCATCGATCTACACTTGGAGGTAAAAAATGGCTAACTTAAGAGAAGAATTTGCCGTGTCACTCGAAAAGTATTCTGGACCTCTCCAGTTGCTTTTAGAGTTGATTCAAAAAGAGGAACTTCCTATTACGGAAGTTTCTCTTGCTCGCGTCACAGAAGACTATTTGAATTACATAAGTCAGCACGAAGTCCCAACGGATGAACTTGCTGACTTTCTTGTGATTGCGTCACGACTCTTGTTGATTAAATCTCGTGCGATTCTTCCGCAAGAAGAGGAAGAGCAAGAAGAAGAGTCCAATCTTGCGTTGCAGTTACGTCTCTATAAGTTGTTTAGTGATGCTGCAGATCATTTGGAGACGTTGTATGATGCAGGTGAACAGTCGTTTAGTCGTGGTAAAGTCATGGAAGCACCACGCAGTGAATTCTCTGTTCCTGAAGGGGTTGATCCGTCAGGGTTAACAGAATCATTCAGACAACTATTGAAACGTCTTGAACCCTTTTTCCGTTTGCAACAAGTTGCTATGGAACGCGTTGTCTCTGTTCAAGAACGCATCGCAGAAATTCATGACGCGATTTTGAATCGTTCTCGATTTGCTTTCCATCATCTCATTTCTTCAGGGGCTTCAAAGGTGGATGTTGTTGTGAGTTTTCTTGCTCTTCTTGAACTCGTGAAACGACAAGTTGTTCACGTTGTTCAGGGAGACACATTTTCGGATATCGAAGTAACACGCATTGATTAATATGCTCATCACAAAACTTGAAGCCATTTTATTTGCGGTTGCCAAACCTCTTACAGTCAAACAGATTGCAAAACAATTATCTGTCTCTGAAGAAGTCATCCGCGAAGCACTGATAGCAATGAAAGAAAAGCGCAATACAGAAGATTCCGGTATTCATTTAATTGAACAAGAAGATAAAATTCAACTCGTGAGTAATCCTGCTCACGGAGAAGATGTTCTCTTATTTTTGAAACAAGAAGACTCCGGCCCGCTTACGCGTGCATCGCTTGAAACACTTACCATTGTGGCGTACAGAGGTCCTATTACAAAGCCTGAAATCGAACAGATCCGGGGAGTCAATTGTAGTTTGATTTTACGAAATTTGTTGATCCGTGGACTTGTGGAAGAGCGTGATGATATTGAACGACTACAACCGGTTTATACAATCTCACTTGAACTGATGAAAAAGATGGGTCTAGATTCTGTTCAGGCATTGCCAGACTACCTCTCGTTTCATGAGAATAAGCAAATTGATGAACTTCTCTCACAGACGCGTTTGGAAGATTCCGTATGATGTTAAACGCGCTTGCACATTTTTTATTGACAACGGCTCTCTTGCAGATTGTTCCTATTGACGCGCTTGATTTTGAACGTCGTGTTCTTGCAACAGAAGATCGTGTTCCTGTTTCTGTTTACAATGCATTTTCCTTTTCTTCTGACGCTCATTTACCAATGGCAAAAGATGTTGATCGTGCTCCAAAAAAACAACAGATGAATTCAATTGGAGTGATCACCTCAGCTGTGAGTGCGTTGGTTGTAGATCGAACAAGTGGAGAAGTGCTGTTTCAAAAAAATATCAATGAACCTCGTTCGATTGGAAGTATTACGAAGCTTATGACAGCTCACGTTTTCCTACAGTCAGGCGTGAGTTTGGATGAGAAGGTGAGTTTGCTTTCTGACGATTTACGTTACGGAGGCGTTCAACATCTTTCTTTGGGAGATACGTACTCCATTCAAGACATCTTATACGCCAGTCTTGTGAGTTCAGATAATACAGCAACAGCCGCACTTGCTCGACTCTCCAACCTTTCCAGTGGAGATTTTGTTGCTCGTATGAATGAAGAGGCAGCGGAAATTGGAATGGAACACACGCAGTTCGTTGATCCCACGGGACTTTCATCCAAGAATTTATCGGTTGTTTCAGATCTTGCAAAACTGATTGATGAGTCTGCAAAGAACGAACTGATTCAAAAGATTACGCAAACACATACGATTTCTATTATCGGTAGTTCCGGTCGGTCGTATGGGCTTGAAAATACAGACGAGTTGTTAACAAGTTTTGTCAACGAACCTCCCTATAAAATTGAGACAGCTAAAACAGGCTATCTTCCAGAGGCTGGATATTGTTTAAGTGCGCTCTTCTCAAACGAAGGAAAACGAGAGATTATTGTTGTGGTTCTTGGTTCAGATAGTGACGCAGGTCGTTTTCAAGATGTGAAAGCTCTTGCATCTTGGGCATACGATACATTTGAATGGCAAACCACATGAAATTTCAAGCACTCATCGATATCTTCCAAATTGTTCCACCAGAAGTTGGAACGTTTTTCTTATCGATGCTCCCTATGACAGAAACACGTGTTTCTCTTCCGCTTGCTATGACAGTCTTTCATCTCTCTGATTTATCGTCTCTTTTTTGGGTTTTTGTCGGAAACATGATGGTTGTTCCAATTGCTTTTTTTTGGTTTTCTCCCTTGCTTTCGTTAGCAGAAAAACGTTGGAAAAAGTTTCACTACTTTTTGGACCATCATGTACGTACTTTGGAAACCAAACACCGTATGGGATATGAAAAATACGGAATGCTTTTGTTGTTTTTGATTACCGCGATCCCGCTTCCAGCGCTTGGTATGTGGACGTCGTCGTTATTGGCTGTGGTTTTCAAGATGAAGAGCCGTCGAACAGTTCTGTATTTGGCGTTAGGACAACTTGTTGCTATGGGGATTGTTTTTTCGTTAACAAAAGGTGGAGTGGCACTTCTAGGATAGTATGCGAATTGCTGTTGATGCGATGACGATTTGTGATAAAGAAGGGGGAGTTGGAGCTGGAATCGAACATTATACCTGGTCGATCCTTTTTGCGTTGGTGCGTAGAGCTCCAAAACAAACGTTTTATCTTCTTGTTCCAAATGTCTTTAGCAAACAACGGATGAATACGTTTACGCAAGGTACAAAGAACGTCAGATTTATCAGAACGTCTTCTCGCAAATTACCTTTTTTTACTCGTCACGTTTGGCATGCCTTGCGTCTAATGCTTTGTCATCCTGATGTGTTATTCGCGCCTTCCGGTCAGTATCCCATTTTTTGGCGAGGCAAAACCGTTGCAACCGTCCACGACATCTTAATTTATAAACACCCAGATTGGTTCTCAGAAGAACAACGGACCGCGTTTTCAACACGTATTGGCGTCCCTCTTGCCATTGAGCATGCAACACAGTTGATCACGGTTTCACAGTTTACCGAACAAGAGTTGCACGCTCTTTTTCCTGTAACGGTTCATAAAACGATCACGGTTTACGAAGGTGTTGATGTGCCATACGAAGATGAGTTAACCAAATCACATCGTTTTCCCTTTGATCGAGATTACGTCTTGTTTGTTGGAACGCGAGAACCAAGAAAGAACTTAGTTCGGGCGTTTCAAGCATTCGATCGATTTTTGCAAGGTCATCCTGAGCATGCGCGTATCAGTCGATTTATTGTTGCTGGAGGAAGAGGATTCCAAGGCAAAGAGATTGATGAAGAAATGGATCGTGTGAATCATGCTTGGAAACATCTTGAACCGCATGGTGTTATTCAATGTTTGGGGAAGATTACGGAGGAGGAAAAATGGAAT
Organism: Candidatus Uhrbacteria bacterium RIFOXYB12_FULL_58_10; assembly: GCA_943357275.1. Taxonomy (GTDB): domain Bacteria; phylum Patescibacteriota; class Patescibacteriia; order UBA9934; family GWF2-40-263; genus CALRGL01. The sequence continues at coordinate 5,229 of CALRGL010000032.1, forward strand.
CTCTTACGTCGTGCAACCTGTCTCTTTTTTCCTTCTCTTGAAGAAGGATTTGGGTTACCGATCTTGGAAGCAATGGCTGTTGGAACGCCTGTGATTACTTCAACACGCGGAGCCTTAGAAGAAGTTGGAGGAGATGTTCCGATTTATGTGGATCCCGAAAATATCGAAGCGATGTCGTTTTCTATTGCACAATGTTTACTTGTTCCAGAAGGAGTTTCTATTTTTCGAGAAGAAGGAATCGAACGTGCAAGAATGTTTAACTGGAATCGAGCTTCCAAAGAAGTCCTCAATGTTCTCGAGTCGTTTTCTGTGCCAGATTAAAAAACAGGGGTCCGATGGATCACCCTGTTTTTTGATTAGAGTTTTGTTTGGAGGTAAGCGATGAGGACAACTTGTGCCATCAGAGCGTAGTAGAGCGGGACATCGCCTTTTCGTTTGATAAAAAAGTCATGAAAGAAGAAGTGCATTTTGTTGAACCAGTGAAGATATTTTGTTTTGGTCAATTCGTACACTCCAACAATGAGGTCTGGAAGAACAGAACCAACAATACCCCAAGTAAAGTTGCGAACAGAAACAATATCTTTGACGTTGGCAAGAATAAGCACAAACATAATCGCAACAACCGCATCTACCATTACGTAGGCAAGTGCTTGTTTGCGACGCACTTTCTTGATCTTGTAGTTGTCCGCTAGTCCGGTATCACCGTGGGGAACCATATCGATCAAGAAGTGGGAAATAAAGCCAAAGATAAATGCAAGGACTGGATTGCCTGTGGCACGTCCAATTACGGCTCCGAGCGTTGCGTGGGTCGTCAGTGTCATAAGTGAACGTAGGATAGCATAGAATCCAAAATAAGGACAGATAAATGCAATTTCTGAGTCTTTTTAAGACTTGCTTTTCCACAAGGAATTTGTTATATTCCGTTCTGCTTTTTATGCCGATGTGGCGGAACTGGTATACGCGCACGACTCAAAATCGTGTGGGGAAACTCATGTGGGTTCGATTCCCACCATCGGCACCATCACAACGATTAAAATAAGCGATATACTTGGGCTTCGGTTGGAAACTCGTTCACCGACCAACAGGGTCGGCTCGCGAGCTTTCCGCCCTCCAGCCCGGCGTATCTCACTTTTTTTATTCGTTGTGAATTGGAGGAAATTCTTGAAATAAAATCATTCGTTTTTAACGAATGTAATAAGTCTGAAATTGCGTGAAATGCGCAGGGCTGGAGGGCGGAAAGTTCGTGAACGGTAGGGGAACCTACCGTGAGCGAATTTCCAACCGAAGCCCAAGCAGTTCACCAATTTCAGACTTATTACCCCTGGCTGGGTAGCTCAGTTGGTTAGAGCGCGGGACTCATAAGCCCGAGGTCGTGGGTTCGAAACCCACTCCAGCTACCAAAAAACCTTCAAAAACGAACGCCTCACTTGGGCTTCGGTTGGAAACTCGTTCACCGACCAGCAGGGTCGGCTCGCGAGCTTTCCGCCCTCCAGCCCGGCGTGATGCATTCGTTTTTGAAGGTTTTTTATTTGGGTAAACTCACATATCATTCTTGACGATATTCATAAACTTCTCTATAGTGCCGTTGCGGGGTAGAGCAGCCAGGCAGCTCGTCGGGCTCATAACCCGAAGGTCGTTGGTTCAAATCCAACCCCCGCAACCAAAAAATCCTCTTGCTTTTGCAAGTGGATTTTTTGTTTATGTTATACTCAACTCATATGATCAATCATCCAGATTCATTTTTTCGCATGGCTATCAATGCTGTTGTTGGGGCGTTTCTTGGTTTATTGTTTGGATTGTTGATTGGGTTAGTCATTCTGTTTATCGGTGGACTCATTCCTCCTTTTGTTGGAAGCGAAGGACCTCATCAGATTGCTCCCTTTTTAGGAATGGGATTTGGGTCATTTGTTGGGGCTATTTTTGGAGGGATTGTAGGACTCAAAAAATAGAAACGAAAGAAAATAACACCGTTTGTCGTGGTGTTTTTTTAATCTGTAAAATAAAAACACGCAAGGAACACGAGGGTTCGTTGCGTGGATGCAGTTTAGATGACTTCGCGATTCGACTTGCTGGGCAAGAAGAGTCGAACGATTCCGACGAGTGCAAACAGGACGATGAAGATGCTGATCAGACTCAGGGCCGTGCTCAAAAGAGAGAAAATCATGAATCCGAACAAGAGAAGTGTGATGATTTTTTTTACTCGTTTGCCTGCTGCGGTCAGAGGCTGGCCGTAGTTTGTGAACGCAACGAGGGTGCGTAGCCAAGTGGGCATGCGTTCGGACATCTTCTGCGCTCGATAATACTCGTTCAGATCGATCGGAAAGAGAATACCAATGAGTGCGTGCGAGGCTTCCATGAGACTCATGAGCATGAGTACTGTCAGGCTACCGCGATAGCACAGATATGCCACAATAAGATTGATAACCAGTGACAGACTAGCACGAAACCGAACTGATTTTTCCACGGGATGTTCCTTTTTTGTGGGTGGAATGTTTGAGGACTTCTTACTCACTGATGACCGCCGCTTTTCGAGCCAAGACAAAGTAGTTTACTAGTCCCAGAGCGAAGGCTTCGATAAAGACGTTTCGACCACAGGTTGCGACGGTGAGAAATGTATCAGCCGGAGTGATACGGATTTCGAACCAATCTTTTCCTTCGCCAGGAGGGGCGAGACCAAAGAGAAGAATCATTTTGTCTTTGGGTCGGAGCTGATGTACAGGAACTCTCACAAGCCAACACCTGAGTTCTCGACACCAACCGACGACTCCTTGTTTGTTGAAATATCGGCTTAGGTCTTCCTGAAGTGTTTGATGGCTGGGTGTTTCTCCCTGCCAAGCGAGTGTTCGGATGTTTTTGATAGAATTTCGATTTTCGACCGTAGATGAACAAAACATGACGGTTTATCCCTTTCTGAGATCAAATCAAAAGGATCAAAAAGAACGAACTCGATAATAGCCTAAAAAACGAAAATTGTCAATCATTTATTGACAAAAACCTCATTTTGAACTATTCTTCTTTGTTCTTATGGCTCATTTAAACCTCCAACCAGGAGTCTTCTCATGTCTCGTATCCAGTATGCGGTAGCTCGACGGGAATGGCGGTTCAAGGATGTTTGTGAAGACTGTGCGTCTGTGAATGCTGTTTCAGAGCAAAAATTCGTTGGTGTTGTTGTGGATGGACATGCAAATGAGAAAGTTTCTGATTCTGCAATGGCATCTGCAGCCTTTTCTTCTTATGTGTCTGATGCTCTTGCTCATAACCTGAGTGTGCAAAACCCATTTGCCTCTGAAGATGGTATGCATCGAGCATTTGATACGGTTGCACAGATGGTGGGCTTTGGAACACGAGGGGGTCACTTTGATCCTCGAGTCGGTGCCGTGGCAGGAGCTGTTTGTGTGGATGTTCTCCGTCACAAGCTCACTGTGGCTTATGCGGGGGACGTTCGGCTGTATGCAAACGTTCGTGCGGGCAAATCGTTTCGTTGTTTCACAATGGATCACACGCCCAAACATCCAGGTGAACTGGATCGACTTCGTCCCTTGCTCACGGATAAATCATTTGAAGTGGTTTACCATTCGCTTTCGACGTTTGGGAGCGAAGGACCATTTGTTCCTCGACTTCACTATCGACAAGAGGATGGGGCTCGATCAACAGCTGGTCTGATGGTGACACGCGGATTTGGGGATAAGTTATTCCAACCTGCCTTTACGCACACACCAGACGTTCATGAAATCCATTTGAATGGAATGTATCACGATGCTGTGTTTGCTCTGTGTTCTGACGGGGCTCAACGTAATCTTGGTCGTTTGTTCCAGCGATACCAAAAATGCGGTGTGCCTGATACGCTTGAACCTCTTGTGGAATCGTTCTACGAACTTCATGAAGAAGAGAATGATGATGACGCAACGGTGCTTTTCTTTCGTCTGCTTGCCGACTAATCCAAAGCGTGGATAGTCGGTTTTTGTTTGGGGAGAATATCTGTTACACTGGGGTTTAGCTATGGCACATATCGTATCAGTCTTGAATCAAAAAGGTGGGGTTGGTAAAACCACAACGTCGATCAACTTGGCGGCTTATTTGGCTGAGCATGGAAAGTTTGTGCTTCTTGTGGATTTAGATCCTCAAGCAAACGCAACCTCTGGAGTTGGAATCGATCATAATACACTTCCTGCTGGAGTGTATGAGGCACTTATAGGAACACATCCTGCTCGACGTCTCATTCATCCAACGGCCCATGAAGGTCTTCGAATTCTTCCGGCGACGCAAGCTCTTGCTGGTGCGTCTATTGAGTTAGTTGGTGCAGAAGAACGTGAACATTTTTTACGCAAGGCACTCATGGAAGTGAAGAATGATTACGATTACATTATCATCGACAATCCACCTTCGCTTGGGCTGATTACACTCAACGGTCTTGTTGCTTCAGACTCTGTTCTCATTCCCGTGCAAGCCGAATATTTTGCGCTTGAAGGATTGACCCAGCTTTTGAATACAGTGAATTTAGTTCGAGAGAATTTACGTCCAGACTTGGAAGTGATGGGGGCGGTGATTACGATGTATGACTCTCGCACAAAACTTTCCAAAGAAGTTTTGCAAGAACTCTACCGATATTTCCCAGATAAGATTTTTCGTTCCGTGATTCCTCGTTCTGTGCGTTTGGCAGAAGCTCCGTCGTTTGGAAAAACGATCATCGGCTACGATCCGTCATCAAAAGCCGCAAAAGCTTATCAGCGTCTTGCTCGTGAGTTTATTATGAGAGATGAAGGATCGATTTAATATGCAACAAAAGTCAGCACTCGGCAGGGGACTGGGTTCCTTGATTCCGCAAAAAGGCTCTCCAACCGCCCAGGTGATTCACGAAGTAAGTCATCAAGAAGTTCTTCAGATTTCCCCCGATAACATCAAAGAAAACCCTCGTCAGCCTCGTTTACAGTTTAAACAAGAGGACCTTGAGGACTTGATGGCTTCTATCAAGACCTACGGCATCATGCAACCGCTTGTGGTGACTCGGTCTGGAAACGGTTACGAGCTGATCGCGGGTGAACGACGTTTGCGTGCTTCTCGTGCGGTTGGACTCAAAACGGTTCCGGTGATTGTGCGTGACGCAAGTGATCAAGAAAAACTTGAGCTTGCGCTTATTGAAAACATTCAGCGTGCAGATTTGAATGCGGTTGAAGAAGCTTTTGCGTATCAAGCGCTCATTCAAGAATTTAATCTGACCCAGCAAGATGTTGCTTCGCGTGTGGGAAAAAGTCGTCCGGTGATTGCAAACGCTCTGCGTCTTTTGGAGCTTCCCTCAGAGATGTTGAACGCACTCAAAGAAGGAAAGATTTCAAAGACGCATGCACGAGCTCTTTTGTCTGAGCCAAATTTGGATAAGCAACGATTAATGTTTCAGAAAATGCTTCAGGGTGAGATGACTTCTCGCGAAGCAGAAGTGAAGTCCACGGGACTTGTACAGCGTCGTGAACCACGTGGAAAGGATCCAAATATTGCAGCACATGAGCGTAAGATGCGCGAAGTGCTTGGAACAAAAGTCACGATTGAAGAATTTGGTGGACGAGGAAAATTGTCTATTCACTTTTTTTCAAAAGAAGAACTCCTTGATCTTCTGAATCGATTATCAGAACTCTAAAAAAAGAACCCGGCAATGTCTTGTCGGGTTTTTTATTTTGTTTTATCTCTTCCACCTCGCAAGACTTCTGCAAACCATCCTTTAACGGTGAGTCGTGAGGCATCACGAATTTTGTTACGAGCGTGTCGTGTTTTTACAAACTTGAGCCAATCCGGATTTGGACCTCGACGATTTTTGTCCGTGATAATTTCGACGATATTTCCTGAGACCAAGACTGTGTCTAAGTTTTTCATGATGCTGTTTATACGAGCCGCAACACATTTGTTTCCCACTTCTGTGTGAATCGCATAAGCAAAATCAACGGGCGTTGCACTCTCTGGCAGATCGATCACGTCGCCTTCGGGAGTAAACACGAAAATGCGATCTTTGAAGACGTCGATCTTCATGTACTCGAGTTGTTCCAAAAAATCTTTTTTGTTTTCCAGTTCTTTTTGAATTTGAATGAGCTCATCCATCCATCGTGTATTGCGTGAAGCAGGGGAGCCATCTTCTTTATAGCGCCAGTGAGC
>CALRGL010000033.1 GCA_943357275.1 Candidatus Uhrbacteria bacterium RIFOXYB12_FULL_58_10
CTTGTGTTTCATACGGACGCTTGTCAGGCAACGGGGTATTTAGACTTGAACGTGACAAGATTGCATGTAGACATGCTCACACTCAACGGTTCAAAAATGTACGGACCAAAGGGCACGGGTGTGCTTTACCTCAAGCGTGGAATCAAACTTCAACCACTCCAATTTGGTGGCTCGCAAGAGCGAGCACTTCGACCAGGAACAGAATTTACTGCGGGTATTATTGGAATGGCTAAAGCTCTTCAACTAGTCCAAGCAGATCGGCAGCAAGAAGCAGCTCGCTTGATTCCACTTCGAGACAAACTCATCAAAGGCATTCAAGAGCGCATCAAAAAAACACGTTTGAATGGACACCCGACAAACAGACTACCAAACAACGTAAACATTTCGATCATGGATATCGAGGGTGAAGCGATTGTTCTGTATCTTGATGCCTCCGGTATTTATACTTCAACAGGATCTGCTTGTACGAGTGCCTCTCTTGATCCTTCGCATGTCATTCTTGCTCTTGGATTACCTTATGAAGTAGCTCACGGATCCATCCGATTTAGTTTGGGACATGACACCACAGAAGAAGCGATTGATTACGTGTTAGAAACTCTTCCACTCTTGGTTGAAAAATTACGTTCGATAAGTCCGGTGCGTGTTGATGAAAAATATTTTGTATGACACACAAACAAGAACCAATCAAAGGAACCGCAGGAGACGTGGCTTCTCACGATCAAACCAAGTCTTGGTTTTATACGGACGTTGTGAAAGATCACTTTTTTAATCCGCGCAACTTCATGCATCAAGATGCAGATGAACGTGAGTACAATGCGATTGGAAAAGTTGGTTCACCAGCCTGTGGAGACGAACTTCGTGTTTGGATGAAGGTAGATCCAACAACAGAACGCATCACCGATTTTCGATGGAAGACGTTTGGATGTGGAAGTGCGATTGCGTCTACGTCTATGGCGTCGGTTATGGTAATGGAGAATGGGGGAATGACACTTGAAGAAGCGCGTAAGCTCAAACCACAAGACATCATGGAACGCTTGGGTGGATTACCACAAAGAAAGTTTCATTGCAGTGTGTTGTGTGACAAAGCCCTTCGTGATGCGATTAATGACTTCTATCGACGTACAGATCAATTTGATAAAATGATTGTCGAGGCTTCGCGCATCATTGATCCTATTTCAAAAGTTACAGATCATGATATTGAAGAAGCTGTGCTTGAGGGTGCGCATACGCTTGAACTTGTTCAACAAAAAACAAAAGTGGGAATCGGAAATCCAGGATGTTTGCCAGCGGTTGAAGAACTGATTCGATTCTATAAAGAAAAATATTTCGGGTAATATGGAAATTAGAGAACGCCTTGAAACACGACTCGCTCATCTCAAACCAATCTTAGAAGAAGGAGGAAAGAGCATTGAAATTCTTTCTATCGAAGGCAATAAAGTGACCTTTGCTGTGAAGGGATTTTGCTCTGGATGCGGATGTACCTCTTCTTACAAAGAAGGATTACAAGACTTGGTTCAAGAAACGTGTCCAGAATTAACAGAGATTTGTTTCGTAGAATAATATGCCAAAAATTCGCGTGCGTGTTGATGAAGATTTGTGTATCGGTGCAGCGTCGTGCGTGACCATCGCTCCAGCAACGTTTCAAATGAACAATGAAAACAAAGCCTACGTTTTGGATCACGGAACAGAACCAGATGGTTCTAAGTATGAACGTTGGATGGACGTCACAGACGATGAATACGAAAACATTTTGCTCGGCGCACAGTCTTGCCCGACGCTTGCTATATTTATTTATAGCGAAGACGGAACGCTTTTATTTCCAGAAATGTAGACTATGCGTTACGTGATTATCGGCGGAGGGATCGCCGGGACAACAGCTGCAGAGGAACTTCGTAAGCTCGACAAGACGGGTGAGATTACGCTTGTCAGCGAAGAACAGCACGCGATCTATTCGCGTGTTTTGTTGCCTCATTACATCAAAGAAATTATTCCGCGTGAGCGCGTTTTTTTGAAAAAAGAAACTTGGTACGCAGAGCAAAACATCGAGTGGCTTCGAGGAGAACTTGTGGTTGAACTCGATGGGAAAAATAAATTTGTTCGTTTGTCGAGTGACCGAGAAATTGAATACGACAAACTTCTTATCGCAACAGGTAGTGCACCACGCACGGTTCTGGACGATCCTCGCGGAGTTTCTTATTTAAGATCACTTGATGACGCAGAACACTTCATTCAACTGATGAAAGAGCGAGAGACAGATTGGAAAGCGGGAATTTATGGTGGGGGATTTATTGCGTGTGAATATTTGAATCTGTTTGCGCACGCCGGTATTCCAACAGAGATCGCGTTTCGTGGAGATCACTTTTGGTCGAATACGTTAACAGATGATGCAGGCGAACTGATTAATCGACATCTCGAAAAAAACGGTGTGACCGTGCACAAGCAGGCACAGTTTAAACAGATTCTTGGAGACACTCAGTTGGAAGGATTTGAAACCAGCAAAGGCATTCACTCCTGTCAGATTCTCGGGGTTGGTATCGGTATTGATCCTGACATTGGATTTTTGAAAAACACAGGAATCGAAATGGGGCGAGGCATTCTTGCCAATGAATTTCTAGAGACAAACATTCCAGATATTTATACAGCAGGTGATGGTTCCGAGTTTTACGATGTGATTGCCATGCGTCAGGTGAACACGGGCAACTGGCTCAATTCCATGACCCAAGGACGTGTTGCGGCGAAGAATATGTTCGGTGAAAAAACAACGTTCGAACTAGTCTCCAGTTACGCTGCAAACGCGCTTGGACTCGACATCATCTTTGTGGGTGATACCTCAAAACAACACGCAGAAACACTCGAAATCATCGGTTCATTGGAAGAAGGTGGAATCACGGAACTATTCATTCGAGATAATCGATTGGTGGGTGGAGTGATGATCGGCAGAAACCAAGACCGTAAGGAAGTGACAGATGCCATTCGAGAAAGACGTCTGTTTCAAAGGAAATAGTTAAAAAAACCGACAAAACGTCGGTTTTTTCGTTGACAAAATCCCCATTTTATGGTATTTTCTTATCTTCTTTCGTGCGCGGTGGAACAATCCGCTTGCGGAAGCAAGGTTTCTGTTTTTGTTTCTTTTACCCCAATTCCGCGGCGTTGCCGCACGGAGGAAGTTTCCATGGCTGATTTCATCGCCACGATGGTTGATGAGGCGTTCGAGCGTCAGGTTCGCAAGTCCATCGAGTCCGCTCTCAAAAAGTCGGCTGAGCGAGGAGAAGAAGGTGGACAGGCTGCAAAGTCCGTTCTCAGTTTTCTCTTCAATCAAAAAAGCGAGATCATGCGTCGGGCCGCCCCGATCGTTGGTTTCACACTTCCGCTTCTTGGTTCTGCCGTTGCTGGCGTCATCAAGAAGCCCGGTTTCTTCGATGGAATCTTGCCTGATGATAATCGCCCAGCGATCAAGCAGGCCAAGATGGTCCTGCAGTCGATCGCTCCGGCGTTTGCCATCGGTGCTTCTGAGGCTGTCAGTGACGCGATCAAGCGTGCTGTTGACTCCAAAGTTAGTGACAAGGTCACAACTCCGGAAGCTCAGCAGACCAAACCACTCGATCGTCCCGTTATTTCTCGGATGATTCCGGGTCGTGTCTTTATTTGTGAAGCGCACGAAGACGGACGCATCAAGATCGGGGCAGATCAACTGCCGGTCATCAGTGATCCTGTTTGGAGAAATGCTGTTCGGTTTTGGGAAGCTGCCTACCATGCGGCTGGTGGTCATTCCAACAACCGCAACGGTCGCGATGATTCGACACGGTTTCCCCACGATTACGTTTCGTTTGCAACCGCGGCTGACATCATGTTCGGCGAAGGTGGCACAAACGTTGACGCGGACAAGCTCCTCGAACTCAAGAAAGGGCCGGACAAGCCCAAGGATGGGTACGCGGCGTTTACCGACGCAACTGTGAATGTACTCGAAGCGCTGGCCGGAACCGTTTCCGGTATGAGCGATTTCGATTACGATCAAGCAGAAGATCTGATCAAGGATCAGTTCAAAGAGATTGATCCTGCCAAGGTCAACTTGCTTGGAAGGTTTCAGTCTGCGATTCAGCCAGGTGAGGTGACACACTTCACGCCGGCCAAATACAAGCAGATTCTGACCTTCATCGACACGATGCTGGGGGGCGAGCGCAACTGGTTCAATACGGCGCGTCGTCATTTCCGATCGTTTCTCGACAAGCATGGTTCGACTGGAGATTCCTTCTTTGGAAGGGCCAGATGGCTCTTCAAGTGGATTTGGACCTATGCCCGTTGGGTCCTTCTGGCCGGTCTTCTCCCGTTTCTCTTCTTTCTGTTCTGTTTCTGTACCGCCGCTTACGGCACGTTCATGCTCGATTCGGGTGGTGACAAGGAACTGCTCATTTCGGTCCGATGCTTGGTCTTCGGCACCTGGGGCATGCTTCTGAGTCTAACCTTCCTCAAGGTGGTCGACGTCGTCTTTCGTCCGATCGGCACTTGGGCTGGAATGGCACCGGACGCATTTACTGATATTGGCCGGAAGATCTCAGCATTTGTCGGAGTCTACGGATTCCTGATGGTGCTCGTGAAACTTTGGGCCTCTGGTCTTGGAATGTTCTTGCTCCCGCACTACCTGCTCTTGGCTTCGGCCGCTGGAAGCTACGGCTTCATGATGATGGCCTTGTCGGCAGGGTGGATTGGTCAGACCAAACTGTGGGTGCTCGAAGGCGCGACGGCAATCAAGAAGTTGGTTGTCGGAGCGCTCATCACTTCGCTTGCAGGTTCGTTTCTCGTTGGTTTGATCAAGTCGGGTCTTGGATCAAGCTGGTTTGAGAAGACGTGGAATTCCATGTGGGTTTATTTCCACGAAAATCGACTCTTCGCCAGTGTTGTCATCCTCGCGATCTATGTCGTTGTGGTCATCGCGTTTGCTCGTTTGACTGAGCGATTCCGTAGTTACACAAATAACGGAACGATTTACGTGAAGGAGTTCTCAGGACTCGCTTCCTTCGCTGGGTTTCTCATCGGTCTAGCTCTGGTTCTTCTTCCTTGGTACCCATCAAAAAAGTGGGTTGAGGATGAGGAGGTTCAGACAACGACTTCGACAGCTTCTCAGACACCTAGCACACCGACTCGCTCTATTACTCCCTCTGCTCCAGTGATTCGTCGACAGTCTCAGACTGCGTCTCCGGTTCAGACTTCTCGTGACACGCGTAAAGAACCGCCGTGCAGTGAGATTGATCCTGCACTGCGCAAGTACGTGGCTCGGTGCCAACTGGTCAGGTAATTGAAAGATTCGTTCTCTACGGTCAATCCGAAAGGTTTGACCGTTTTTTAATTGTGTCTGCTGATTACCGGCTGGTAACCAGCAGAGGTCATTTTGTGTCATCCAGACGTAAGGAGGGATCTGTTTGTTCGGCTGTTTTCAATAAAATTCGTGGAAGCAAGACGTAACAGATCCCTCCTTACGTCTGGATGACACAGGAGAATAGTCCCTATTTTTGCCTATTTTACCTCTAATTCCATTGACAAAACCCTCATTTTCTGGTATAGTACCCCCTTAATTCATAACCCAAACCGTTCGAAAACTAAGGAGAATTGCGATGAAAATCGCTTTCGTTTTGTCCCTGCTCATGGTTGCGTGCTCCACCGGTTCAGTCACGGTCAAACGCGACATTCGAGATGACAAGGGAAATGTGGTCGGAAAGATCGAGGTTAGCCATCCAAAGGCGAGCATCGGTGAGACCGAGGCACTACTCGCGTCGACTCGGACGTTGGAAGCGACGATTCGTGGTGGTGAAATAGGAGTTCTGGGTGTTCAGCACGGCCTTCCGGTCTCGCTGGATACCGCTGGGACGCAAGTCACGGCCGGTTACGTACAGAGTCCCTACGGCTACAACGGGTCCAGCGGATTTAGTTCCGCCTACGACCCGCTCATCGCGGCAGAACGCGCGACCCTCGGCAGTCAGCCGTACGGTCAGCTTCCATCGCTCACGCAGAACGCGCCGGCACCCCCGCCGGTGTATGGGCAACCGCAACAGTTGCCAACACTTACCGGAGACGGTAAGGAAGCTTGCCCGCCAAGCGGCAAGGGAAGAACAGATGGGGAACGGCTGACTTGTTCAGAGAATGCTCTGAAAAGTATGGCCGATATTCTCATCAAGTAGGAAAGTCTCTCAAACAAAAACGCCCCTCCTTACGAAGGGGCATACAGAAAAGGATGGGAAATGATCCAGAAGATCAAGGCGCATAAGAAGTTCATCATGTTCATGGTTTGTTACTTCGGAGCGTGCATCACGGCATTCATTCTGCTCTTCGTGACCCCGGCCTATGGCGCGGTCCCGAGTGAGGCAGAAGTCGTCGCGGCACACGCGCGATGTGACATGATCAGTTTGAAAAGCCAGGACCTGACCAAGGCGACGCGTCAGAAGTGCAAACTTGTGTTCAACACAAGTGCACTTCAGCAGATCGTCGATGTTGGTCATCCTGAGTTGCAGTCGGATCTTGAGAACAACCGGGCCACGATTCGACGGCTCGACGAGGTCATTGGTCGGCTTCAGAAGTCCCAGCGTCCAGTGCATGTCGCTCCGGTCGTTTCAGCTCCGCCCCCGGCACCAGCAACCCTGGCACCGATGGCACCGGCTTCGATCGCTCCGATCCAGCTCTCGTTCCCGCCTCTGCCCGCTCTTCCTCCTGCTCCGCCTTCGGCTCCAGTGTCCACTCCGCCCTCGGTCCCAGTTCAGATGATGCAACCCCAAATGGTTCCGACCGGTGGGTATCGCATCGTTGCGGCGCCAGGGCAGCAAGTAGCCGCGACGTTCGATGATGCGGGATGGATTTCGAGAATCAGAATCTATGCTCTGAGTTTCGGAGCTCGAAATGTGGCGAAGAAAACAGACATTGTTCGAGTTGTTGTTGTGAAAAACGGACAACCCTTGAAGATTCTCACCCCCGTTGGTCTGTCTTCTCAGATTTATGCGGACTTAAATCGCAACGGGGAACCCGATTCCGAGCCCTACTACGCAGTTGATCCGTACATGACCGATGCACTCTTTGTCCAGACTCTGGAAAAAGATGATATCCGTTTGATGTGGCTTGTGCGTTCAGGAAATGGTGTCCAAGTTCCTGGAATTCAGATGCAAGACATTTGGATTCCGGCCGGCCGAACGAATGTCAGCCCAGATCAAGTGGGTCGCACTCAGATGGTTGCCAATCGCGCTTCGCACGAACGCTTTCACTGAAAAGTTTTTCTTCTCCCTTGGTCCAACGTGACCAAGGGATTTTTAATTAAAAACATCGACTGACTGTCGATGTTTTTGAGGAATTAAGCTGCGATCGATGCAAGATTTGTGATGACGAAATTTGAAATGGAGTAAGCTGCGAGAATGATTACGATTCCAATAACCGCTTGTCCCATTAATGTTTTTGCCTTTTTAACTTTAGCTGAATCACCTGAGTCTGAAAGGTAAAGCCATCCTGCGTAGACAATAATGACTACAAAGTAAACACCAACGATGCTAAGTATAATATTAATTATATTTCCAACCATGACAGGTAATGTAGGTCCTTGTTTAAATCCAGACGCTGTTGCAACCTCAGCTAATTTTTCAGTACCTTTTGATATTTGAGCCATCGTTACGGCTGGAAAGAATAAAATTGGAAGAGTTGAAGCCCAGGCACCGAATTTAGAGAAGAATTTTTTCATAAATATTCTAGGATTTAGTTACAATAGTTGCTAATTGTTCAAAGACGAAGCTTGATATCGCGGAAGCAGTCAGGACAAGAACGATACCAATAATTGAAGAGGAGAGAAGAGCTTTTGCTTTTTTTACTTTGACTGCGTCCCCACTGTCTGAGAGATAAAGGAAACCTGCATAAGTAATCATGATCACTAACAGAACACCGGAAAGAGAAAGGATTACATTAATCGTATTGGCAATAAGCAATGTAATTGGTTTTGCTTTTGGATCCCCATACGCCTCCTTAGCTGCCACTTCCAACCCACTTCTCGCGCTTTGTGCCCAAGCCGGCAAGCTCTCAAAAAGCATTGAACCCGCAACCATCACAGATAAACACACTGAACCAAACCGTTTGAATGTACGTTGCATGTTCATAGATCGTTCAAGCTCACATGAAAGGGCGATATCTCGTCCTCTCGTGCAAGCCCCCATATAACATGGGGGATTGAATGTTTTTTAACCTCCTACAGCACCTTGTCCTGTGACACCAGTGATCTGGTTGATCACGAAACTTGCGATTGCGAATGCGGAAAGAATGATGACAAGTCCTGTGATACCAGCGTAGATAAGTTTTTTAGCTTCATCGACTTTTGTCTGTACGCCTTGTGCCGTCATCCACTTGAATCCACCAAGCATGATGATGATCACAGCAATGATACCGAGAAATCCGAGAGCTGTACGAATAATGGAAGTGATCGCGGTCATAAGGTCTGCACTTCCGAGTCCTGCGTTTCCAGCAAAGGCGGCACCTGTTGCATCCTTACCACCAAAGAGTTCATCGGCTTTAAGTGGTGCGCCTGCTGCGGCTTGAGCTGGGTGAGCCATTCCGAGCAAGGCAGGAGTTACGATGAGCATGGCGAGCATGGCACCGAGGATATAACCAAGATGCTTTTTAGAGAGTGTATTCATATAAAGAGAGAAACAAACAAGTCAAAGATTTATTGTCGAATGTATTTTACCGTTTTTCCCGTTTTCTTGTTACCCAGATATCCACACCTCATTTTTGTCCTAGTGCCAGGAGCACTACGTCCACAAGTGTGTAAGAGGTGAAAATGATAATCAGACCGATCACTGCGTTCTTGATTGCGTCCTTGCCTATCTTCATTCTGGCTCCTCCGCCCATATCAAGCATGTAAAGAACACCACCATAGACGAACATGAGTAAGGCAATGATTCCACTTAAACCAAGAACAGCTTTGATAATACGACCAATGATGGTTGCAGGTGTTGTGCCGGCTCCGAGGGGATTTTGAAGAGCAGCAAAGGCTGATGGGGTAGAGAAGAGAAAGAAAAAGAGGAAGACAAGGAGACTTGGAAGAAGAATGTTTTTAAATCGCTTCATAATTAGTAAGTGTTAAGATCAGATTCAAGTTGTGCATCTTCTTCATTGGTAAAGCAACAATATTGACCGCCTGGACATTGTCCTGCAATACATCCAAGTCGTTGAGCTTGTTCATCTGCTGGATCAAAACTTGTACATTGGCGTGGTTCTTCGGATTGAGTTTGTGCGATTTCACACAAGCTTACACAACTTCCTTTTGAACAAACCATATTATCTCCACATTCTTCTCCATCGTGTCCATCAATACACTTTTGAATATCTCCAGGATTTGAAATGTCACCTGATTTTATGACACTGACAAGCGTTGTGACTCCCAAGTAAGCGAAGAAGACGATGAAGAGTCCGATGGTTGCGTATTTCATCATGTCTTTGCCCTTTTGAATGCGTGATGGCATGGCTCCACCAAGCAGATAGTTGAGACCTCCAACCGTATACATCAGAAGCACAACGGCACCAATAAGACCTAGAACATAGTTTCCCGTATTTGTGATCACGAGCATGAGATCCACAAGCTGACAGGTTCCAGAGTTTCCGCATTCTTTAGAAATACCTTGCATGAATGGTCCGACTTCTTTGGGGATACATGTTGTGCCTTTGCAAATCTTGCTCGTATAGGCCAGCGAAACACTCGGAATCATGGCGAATGTGACAATGAGGACAATCGAGACTAGTAGTTGTTTTAGCATACTAGAAAGTCTGATTGATTTTATTTTGTGTGAGATTGATGACGGGCTCAATCTCTTCTCCAGCAAGCGAAGCGTTCATTAGGTCTCCAAACGCTTTTTCTGCAACGGCCGCATTTTTCCCCTTGTACCAACTTGCTGCTGTGAGCGTTTGAGAGACAAAGGCCGAAATATCTTCATCCTCGATTTGTGTACTAATAAGATCGCGTCGAGCGGTTGGTTTTTTTGTTGTTGTTAAGTAATCAACGACGTGATCTTTGCTCACAGCAAACTGAATGAAATCCCAGGCCCAATCGCTACTTGGTGTCGCTTTAGCAACCACTTGAACCCAGTAGTTGGCATAGTTCACAACCTTGCTATTTTCAATCTGTGGCATGGAAGCCACGGAATATTTGAGCTTTGGAGAAGCGGCTTTGATGAGCGGCGCGTGGTAGGCATAGCCAAAGAAAAAGGCTGTTTTTCCACTGACAAAGGCATCGAAGGAAGGAAGTTGATCCTCGTTCCAGGTGTAGACTTCTTTGAGAGGGTTTGCAAAGTCTGTGTAGAAACGGATCGCATCCAGAGCAAGAGCGTTTTGTTCTTTTGTTCCGGAAGCAAAGCTGGCAAGATGACGTTCGTTTTCCATGGCAACACCATTTTGCATCATCAAAAGCGAGAGAATATCGAAGGAGCGTTCGACGTTTTTATACGTTCCAATGGCTGCACCAGACTGATTGATTGTATTGTTGACTCCAACTTTAGAAAGTTTTGTGACCTGTGTTTGAAATTCGACCCAGGTTTTTGGAGGCTCAGGAAATCCAGCTGCGTCGAGTAAGTCTTTGTTGTAATAAAGGGCCATCGTGTCCACAGAAAGAGGAAGTCCAAACACGCGAGGACGCTCTGCTTTTTCTGTGACTTCTTGATACGGACGAACAACGTCGTTGATGACTACGTCGACAAATTCAGACTTTAGCGCTCGAAGTGAAATGGTAGGTTTTTCTTGAAGCGTGTAGAACGTTTCTTTTTTGATCGTTCCGCGCGTTTCCACAAACGGAATCTTTACCGAGTCTGGCATGGGTTGCATGAGGCTTTGATATTTCCCAATCCACGTGTTGTGGACGCCATAAATGTCAG
>CALRGL010000034.1 GCA_943357275.1 Candidatus Uhrbacteria bacterium RIFOXYB12_FULL_58_10
CGTAAGCAAGAGAAGCAATATAGGTTTCAAATTGTGATGGAGCGATGCGAGCAAGATGAACGTGTTCGATGGTCTTGAGTCCAAGCTTGAAAAGCTCAATACGTAGACGAAATTCATTTAAACGAAAGTTAGTCGACTGAACAAGGACAACAAGATCACCTGGTTTCATGGATTGAAAACGTGCCAGAATTTCATCTGGAGTGATGGAAGCAATATCTTGGAAGCTCTCGGGTGGAAGATTAGCTCGGTACCCTTCAACAAGCAGATTGGTGAGAGGAGCCTCTGTGTCAAAAAGAACAAGGGCTGATTGTTCAGGGGTGAATTCAATCGCATGGGTGAGAATGTCGTGAAGATGGGTGGCTAGAGAAGTATTCATAAAAGATTGATCAAATCATGCCATATCTTGCCAAGATAATAAAGACAGAGACATTCCTTGACATTTTCAAGTTTCCCCAGTATTCTCCAGGTTGGTTTTATTCCAAAACCAAGGAAGATGAACATGTTCAGATGCCAGGTTTGCAACGGCCCCATCGACGATTTTCAGGTGGTGAATTTGGGAAACGGACAATCTGTCTGTTCACAAGTTTGTCTTGAGACTGGTGATGTTCAGACGCAAGCAAGTTTGGTAGAACTTACGTTGAGTATTGATGTTGATCAGGATCACCCCGACCAGACATCAGAGGATCATACCACTTGCATTGTGGTGATCGACTTGGCAGGTGAGGATCCGAGTTTTGAACTGTGAGTACATTTTCACCAAAGGCACTTTTTATTGATCGCGACGGGGTGTTGAACGATCTTGTAGATCGAGGTGACACGTTTTCCTTTGAGGGAAAGCCAATTCGCTGGACAGCCCCGTTTCATCTTCACGAAGTGCGATTGAAGCCTCATGCCGAAGAAGCTCTCAAGCTCATCGAAGCAAAGGGGTATCTGCGCATTATCGTTACAAATCAGCCGGACGTTGCCACAGGGCATATTGATCCGGAAGAGTTCGAGCGCATGATGGATGTGTTTCGTGCCCTTCGGGTTACCGAAGTCCGTGCATGTAAGCATCATCCAAAAGATGGTTGCTTCTGTCGCAAACCTCGTCCTGGCATGCTCTTGTCGGTTGCTGATTTCTACAACGTCGATCTATTCCGATCCTTCATGGTCGGTGATATGGAAACAGATATTCAGGCTGGAAAAGCCGCGAGCGTTCAAACGATTCTCGTCGAGAATCCGCCAGACGTTCCGTCAGGAGCCGATCATCGTTTTGCAAATATTCTCGAAGTCGCCAAGTGGCTCCCTTAGATCCGATGTCTGTCGGGTCTTTTTTATTTTTGTGCGGCAATAAAAAAAGGACCCGAGCGCACGACCAGGTGGTCGGAGCATTTCGGGTCAGTTGCAGGTGACAGAGAACGCTTGGAATCCATTGGGATGAATGTAAACGGATCGGTGGTTGGGTACAGAGGACCAGGACACCGTCACACTGCAGGAGGCGGGGCGCGGGTTGAGACGACGCTTGACCTCGGCTTTGATCTGCTCCTTGACCGCTTGCCGATCGTTCGCGTTCTGCAACATGGCCCGAATGTTCTGAACCAGTTGAGGGTTTGGCGACGTGTCAGCTTCACGGTTGATCACGGGGCGAGGTGTTGCAGGTGAGTGCTGCGTCTGAAGCATCTTCTCGACGATCATTGCCCCGGTGAACTGCACGAACGTCTTGTCCGTGTTCCCGGCGTTTTGCCAGGAACGGAAGCGGAGCCACAAGGCTTCGCCACGCTCCGGAACCGCGTTGGCAAGTCCAGCGACGATTCGATCGTCCATCGGAAGCAGGCAGGTCATGAGTCCGAAGACGTCTTGGTACAAATCTTTGCGAATGTCCATGCTGGTGTTTGCAGACACGTTTGTCTCTTTCTTTACAAATCGTTTACGGTTTTTTGAACTTGATACTATACCCTAAAATGGGCATTTTGTCAAGCTAATTAGGATGTCGTTTGATAGTATTTTCGTCAGGATTCTGTGCACAACTTCGATTGACAAAGTCACTTTTTTTTCGTATTCTATACATGAATTGATCCGACGTCAGCGATGAAGCTGTCGTTTTTTATTCCTATGCATTCACTCCTTAAAAAGTATTTTGGGTACGACGAATTTCGTCCTCTGCAAGAAGAAATTATTCAGACAGTTTTGGATGGAAAGGATGCGTTAGTTCTCATGCCAACCGGTGGGGGAAAGTCTTTATGTTTTCAGTTGCCCGCGCTCAAGCTCGAGGGAATCACACTTGTGGTTTCTCCGCTTGTGGCTCTGATGAAAGACCAAGTGGACTCGCTTGTGGCAAACGGCATTCCTGCGGCGTTTTTGAATAGCACGCTGAACGCTGAACAACGTCGAACCGTTGAAGCACAGATTCGATCAGGTGAATTGAAGTTGCTTTACATCGCTCCTGAGCGTTTGGCGATGATCGAGTTTCAAGCCATGCTCAGTGCTCTTCCTGTTCAATTGATTGCCATCGACGAAGCTCATTGTATTTCAGAATGGGGACATGATTTTCGACCAGAATATCGCAACCTGAAATTGCTTCGTAGAAAATTTCCGCGCGTACCAGTGATTGCTTTGACCGCCACAGCAACAGAGCGAGTGCGCGAAGATATTTTGCGCGAGCTTTCGATGCAAACCGCGCAAACGTTTCTCTCAAGTTTTAATCGACCAAACTTGAGTTACAGCGTTCGTCCAAAATACAAAGCCGTGGACGCGCTTGTACAGCTTTTGAAACAACATCGGAATGAATCGATTATTATTTATTGTTTTTCACGAAACGATACAGAAAGCCTTGTAAAAGACTTGAAAAAGGCGGGAATGTGGGCAGCGGCGTATCATGCGGGTTTGCCAAAGGAAGAACGCAAGCGCGTTCAAGAAAAGTTTATTCGTGATGAGACGTTGATTATTGTGGCAACGATTGCGTTTGGAATGGGAATCGATAAACCGGATGTGCGACTTGTTGTGCACATGGATTTTCCTAAAACGATCGAATCGTACTATCAAGAAACGGGTCGTGCGGGACGTGATGGATTGCCGAGTGAATGTGTTTTGTTTTTCTCGCTGGCAGATAAACGCAAACAAGATTTTTTTATTAATCAGATTGAAAACGAAACAGAAAAAGCGCTTGCAAAACACAAATGCAATCGTGTGATTGAGTATTGTCAGTTGCATGACTGTCGTCGACTTTTTTTGCTTTCGTATTTTGGAGAATCTACATCGGATGTTGTATGTGGTGCCTGTGATAATTGTTCGAAGGAACCTGTTGTCACACAAGATGCAACTGAGATCGCGCAAAAGATTCTTTCGACGGTTTTGAAAACAGGGGAGTTCTTTGGAAGTGCTTATGTGTGTGATGTGATGCGCGGTTCTAAGCGTAAACAGATTCTTGACAATAAGCATGACAAGTTATCTGTACACGGAATCGCGAGTGATAAATCGACAGAAGAACTACGAACGCGTGTGGATCAGTTGTTGTACGAAGGCTACTTACAAAAAACAACAGGGGAGTATCCGACCATGATTGTTTCGCAAAAAGGAAAAGAAGCGTTGAGAGATCGATTGGCAATTCAACTTGGAGAAATCGCCACAACAGCAAAAGCACCTCCTCGATCGAGAAAAGAAGAGGAAGAAGTGGATTACGATAAACCTCTCTTCGAGGAACTGCGTGTGCTTCGAAAACGTCTTGCGGACGAAATGGAAGTTCCACCGTTTGTGGTGTTTGGAAATAAAACCTTGCAAGACATGGCAAAGAAGTTTCCAAAAACAGAATCAGACATGATGCACATTTTTGGAATCGGTGCGACCAAGATGGAACAGTATGGCGAAGTGTTTTTGAAAGCGATTCAAGATTATTTGGAACGAAACAAAAAGTAGAAAGAATTCTTTCTACTTTTTTAATGCATCAATATCTTCTTGATAGCCATCTGCTGTTTTCACGACGTTATCGCCGTAAAATCGGAATCGAACGTTTGTGGAACCGGAGAAGTACTTCATGGCCGCGGCCCATTCTCCTTCTTTTGTTGTGGCTCCATCGTTTCCAAGCTTCAAAGCCGCTGCAAGAAAGGCGTCACGAATTTCCCAAGGATCTGCTGGAAGACCAGTGATTTTTGTGATTTTGTCTTTGTATCCCATCCAGGTCGACGGAATAAACTGTGCCGGACCCATCGCACCACCCCAACCAACTTGATTGCCTTGCTTGTCTTTCATCGGACAAGAAACCGCGGTTGTATCGGGATTGCGTCCAAGTTCGGCAGTAATCGTTTTGAAGGGTTCCTGATCACGTGTTGGTTTCATAATGACCTTCCAGCTTTTTGAAGGAGGATCACCTGCACGGTTACACGTTCCAACATTTTTTCCGAGATTAGACTCTTGCGTAAGGATTGCAAGCAGGAATGCGGCACGGACACCTGTGGAAGCGGAAACTTGCTGAGCAATGGTTACCGCTTGTCCAAACGTAATCTGTTTTCCAACGTCCAAAAGTTGGTAGAGGCGAGATTGAATCTTTGAAGCCTCTTTTTTTGAATCCGCAAGAACGGTTTGATAATTGGATTCGAGACCTTTTGTTTTGGAAAGAAGAGACGATTGTTCGGACACAGAACCACTCAGTGCTTCCTCTTGAGCTTCTTTAAGAGAAAGATATTCCTGCATGCGAGACTCTTTTTCATCCAAGTAAGTTTTTTGTTTGTTGAGTTCCTCGTTATCCTTTTCCAGCTCTTCCGATAAAACATTCAGACCAGAAGCGACTTGCGTGTACGATTGGAGCTCTGTAAGCACATCAAACAGAGAATCTTTGGAAAACAGAACAAAGATCATGTTGCGTTCATCGTTCTGACGCATTTCTCTCAAGTATTCAGCGATTTGAGATTTGATTGTATTCATCTTCATTTCGTTTTCTTGAATGACAAGATGATTTTCCAAGACTTGCTGGTTCAAGTCTTCCACTTCAAGCGAGAGAGCTTCAATACTGAGTGCAAGTGTGGCTTGTTCGTTGTGAAGAACTTTGATTTTTGTCTGTAGGGTTTTCTTTTCACGTCCAATGGTGGTGAGTTCTTTTTGATATTCTGAAATTTTCCGTTGAATTTGTTGAAGTTGTTGTTGGAGTTGTGATTTTTCCTGCTCTACTTGTTCGAGCGTTTCTTGAGCAAACACAAAATGATTCACGCTTCCTCCTGCGAGAATAGAACTAAGAACAAATAGGAACAAGATTTGTTTCAATCTCATGAGGAAAGTATACCACGGCTAATTTCGAACAAAAACACACCTTTTCAACGAGGTGTGTTTTCTTGTTTATGATTTGAACCAACTTTTTACTCTCGAAAAGAGATTTCTTGGTTTCAGTTTTGGAAGTGCTGTGACTGATCCAGGAGCAATGTCTAACGTTTGCTCAATAACGGTAGGTTCAGGACTTGTTGGAATGGGTTCCTTTGAGCCAAGATCTCCGTCTCTTGATTCCAAGACCGTGTTGTTTAAGTCAATGACTCTTCGTTGTTCAGAAGAAGGAGGTCTCGGCACATCTTTTTCATTTCCGTAGGCTAGGACTTCGTTAAGAGCCCGTTTCACTTCCGAAGGTGGTTTGGGTGGAGAGGCGGGGTATTCTGTCTTTGAAAAATCCAGAACTTCGGAAAGATTACGTTGAGTTTCATCATCACTTAAACCCATGAATCCTTGTCGGATATCCTGGCTTGTAGAATTCGACTTCTTAAGGGCGATTGGTTCATCCGGTTGGTTGACTTGTTCGACCGTAAGCAAACGTTCAGAAACGCTTGTAAAATTTGGATTCTTTGCGGCTTGAGCTTTCATTTCATCTCTTAGCTTGTTGAATTTTTCCGTTGGATCTTCTGTTGATGTTACTCTGGCATCTTTTGCAACCGCCTTGTCAAACGCTTTAAACAACGCGTCTTCAGTTGTAGTCGAGTCTGAATTTATTTCTGAATCACTTCCAAGCATCATCGCTTCTGCGGATGCCGATTCAAAACCTTCTGATGGTGATCGTTCTGACATATTATTTAGCTGTTTGAATTTGTAGTAATGGGGAGAGAAGGTGTTTCTATTGTTTTTGCGGAGGTTGATTCTGGTAAGGTGCCGATAGCATCTGATCCCGATCCTCCATTAAGAGATTCTAGTAGTCCTTTTCCTACTGCAAGAGCATGTTTTGCTTCTAAGATTTTTTCCTTATGCCAATCGTCTGCAGCTTCATCAAGCTTTTGTTCAAAAGTCTCTAGTAGCTTTGACATTTCTTGTTCAAGCTCTTCTTCTTGATTGGCAAGTGGTCCAACATGAACTTCGATTCCTTTTTTGAAAAGCTGGAAGAGCTTTGTGGCAATATCGCGTGGAATAGTTCCAAGTGTTTTGCTTTCAAATGGTTGCTCGGATTGAACTGGTTTGTCATCGAATTCTTCAAAAAGATCTTGCAATTTTCTTTTAAGAAGGTTCTTTTTAAGAAATTTATCTTGTTTTGGATCGCGTTCAGATTTTCCTTCTGCTTGGCGTTTTGCACTATCCATTTCTTGCATGATCTGGTCTTTGATAACAGAGCGAGCGTCTTCAATTGTTTTTTGTCGTTCAATGGCTCGTCGGATACTGCTTGGAACTTCTCCACGAGGAGAAAGCCCTAATTGGGATCTGAGTTCATTGATTTTTGTCGTAACAAAAGAGATTTCTTTTTTAATTCCTTCAAGAAGAACAGCTTTTTCATGGTCTTTTTCTGCAAGTTCTTCGATTTCCTTATCCTCAGAATGTTCAAGTCGTTTAGCTTGTTCGCGTGTCTCTTTACTGATTTCTGTATTTTCCGTTCCCTAGTTTTCCAGTGTTGGAAGATTTGGTGTTTCTAATTGCGGTATTTCCATTTTCGGCAGTTCTGTTTCTGACATAACTATTTGTCTTTTTTCTTATCCAATTTTTCAAGTCCAATCAATTTTACCCCAAAATAGACCACAAGTGAAACAATCACGAAGTCGACGATGACACTAATAAAGTCCCCATAAAGAATTTGAGCAGAGCCGATGTGAAACGAAGCCATTTTGAGTCCGCCACCAGCCCCAAAGAGAAGATTAATAATTGGATTGATCAAATCTGTTACGAGGGCCGTGACGACCTTTGAAACGGCGCCACCAACCAGAAAACCAACAGCTAGACCAACGACACCTTGTTCGCGAATAAAGTCGAGGAAGCCTTTCATAGGTAAAGTATAAATATGATTTGGATTGTAAGCGAGATTAGAATTCTACACGTTTTTTTATAAGCATTCGGTGGTCATGTTTTGAATTTTGAATTCTGCATCAAGTTTATCACAAAACCATCAGGTTGTTTGGCGATTTTGTGGTAGGGGATTATAGTCGATGTTAACGTTACTGTTTAATTGTTTGATAGAAGTATCAGAACAATGTTTCGTTTTTCTAAATTTTGGAGAACTTTTTGGGTTTGATATACTAATGCCAACTTAATTATCAAGAAGTTATGCAAAGTGAAGGATTTCAGAGAGATGCCCAAGGTTATAAAAAGGCCCAAGATCGTCAAGCTGTTCGAAACGATGTTAAGTTTGGGTATTGGCAGGCTAATCCGGACGTCAGTGGTAATTCCATGATGTTTCTTTTTACAGAAGGACTTTTTGCTGGTGTTACCATTGGAGTTAATGAACAACGGGATGCAAGCGGTAAAGAGACGTATACGTACTATGTTCTTCCATCAAGTGAGAATCCAGGACATCACGTTCCTGCTTCCGGAGAAGGTTTTCAAACACAGTCAGAGGCAGATGAAGCGTTGATGAAGTATCTTCAACGTGTGAAACAGGAAAGAACTAAGTAAGTTCAGATCTTGAAATAAATATTTAAAAAACCACCAGTTTGTCTGGTGGTTTTTTGGCACGCCAGGCAGTTGCCTCGGAGCCTCTATGTCGTATGGCTCCGAGGCAGTTGCCTGGCAGGGGCGGTGGGAATCGAACCCACGATAAGGGTTTTGGAGACCCGTGTGATACCATTTCACCACGCCCCTAAATTTAGGAACGCGGTCATTATACAGGAATGTTCTATTTTGAAAAGGTTTTCGACTTTGATGGATACTTGTGCTAAACTGTCGGTAATATATGACTTTTCAACCAGAGCAAATTTATCTTGTCCTAGCTATTCTTGCCTTTATGGGCGCGGCTTATGTGTATCAGCGTCGACAGGCGACAGGGGGATCTCAAAAGGGGGTTGGGGCGAATTTTACGACCGATCTTTCTGCGCTTGCAGAGCAGGGGAAGTTGGATCCTGTTTCTGGGCGCGATGAAGAAACCGATCGGTTGATTCATGTGCTCATGCGTCGGACAAAAAATAACCCTTTGCTGATTGGACAGCCTGGTGTTGGAAAAACCGCTGTTGTTGAAGGTTTGGCTCTTCGTATCGCACAAGGGAACATCGCTGAGGCACTCAAGGATAAACGTGTGCTTGTGCTTGATATGGCAATGCTTGTTGGAGGGACCAAGTATCGTGGTGAGTTGGAGAATCGGTTGAAGAAGATGATCGATCATCTTGAATCTTTGAGCGGACGTGCCATTTTGTTTATCGATGAAATCCACATGCTCGAACAGATTGGAAAATCAGAAGGATCACTTCATATTAGTGACGTCCTTAAACCTGCCTTGGCTCGTGGACTTTTGCGTGTGATCGGAGCCACAACCTGGCATGAGTATGAAACTTATTTGAAACCTGACGAGGCCTTGAATCGTCGATTTCAACCTGTGCTCATCGATGAACCAACAGAAGAAGAAACAATCTCGATCTTGAAACACATTCGAGGAACCTACGAGGAGTTTCACCACGTCAAGATTACCGATGAAGCCTTGGAAGCAGCTGTAAAATGGTCTGATAAGAAGATTAAGAATCGATACTTGCCAGACAAGGCGATCGATTTGATCGATGAAGCCTCAGCAAAAGTAGCAATCGACGCGTCGACTGAGCACATGATTCCTGCGGGAGCTATTCACACGGCATCAAAAAACAAATCCTCGCAAACAGAAGAAGCGATTGTGGACGTGAAAGATATTCAGGAAGTGTTTGATCAGTGGATGATTCATTCAACAGAAGAACAGAAACGAGATGCTCGCAAGAATTAAGACAATGACACAATTGCAGAGCGGGGGATGGGCCATTTTTGGTTCCATTCTCTGTTTTGTATTGAATGCGTTTCTTCAAAACCCGTTTCTTGGAAGTTTGGGTTTGTCGCTTATGGGTGCTGGACTTGTTTTGCGACTCCGAGCTATTCCTTTGTTTGGAATCAATGTTTTTTCTCGATGGTTGTTTGGATTTCTTGCGATTGAATCGATCTTTGTTGCTCTGCTTGTTGGGTGGTATTTGTGTTTTGGACTTTCGACGTTGAGTGTTCTGGTTGTGTTTTCTCTTGTTCACCTAAGCGTTCTTTGGTTTAAAACAGACGAGGGTTTATCGCCGGAGAAAACGTTCCAAGACAAAGAAACACTTGTCTGGCTTGGGTTTGTTTGTGTCATTGACTTGTTCCTAATCTTTTTATTCTTTAGTGCGCGAACAAGTTCGGCATTGGTCAGTCCTTGGAATCTGTTTTCTGGGGAACCCTTTTTCTTTTTTGGAATGGCGACGTTTTTGCTTCTATACGTTTCCTCGAAACGTTCAGATGAGCTGTCTGTCTTTGTGAGTATTCTTCATACCTTTGTTGCCTTGAGTGTGTCAGCGATCATGTACGGCGTTGGGTTTGGATTCGATCCGTTTGTGCATCGTGCCGCAGAACAAGCCTTGTCGCTTACAGGTTCAATTGAGCCAAGACAACTCCTTTACAGTGGTCAGTATGTTTTGGTTGTTGCACTGAGGTACTTAACATCCTTACCGCTTGCACAGATTGATATCTGGCTTGTTCCAACTTTGGGAAGTTTTCTGCTTCCGATCGGCGGGTATCTTGGGCTCAAGAATGGATGGGGACTCTCCTCAACACAAGCACGAACTTGGTGGATGACCATGCTTCTGACGTCCTTCATGCTCATGACCTTTACGGTTCCCTTTACGTTTACGTACCTCTTTTTTATCCTCTGTTTATTTTTGCTTCCATCCGCGAAGTCCTTTGTTCAGCAAGGAACGTTGTTGTTGGTGAGTTTGGTTTTATGCAGTTTCCATCCGCTACTCGCCATTCCAACTTCTCTTCTTATTTTTTGGTTTATTGTTTATTCGCGCATAAAGAAAACATGGATGAAAGCAGTTTCACTATTCTTTTTGATGCTTTCGACGGCATGTTCCGTCCCTCTTATGTTGGTTGTCTACCAACATTCTCAAGGTCAAACGATCGCTTTTGATCAAATGCTTTCACGTCTTGTCTTGTTTGTGTCTTTGTTTATGAGTCCCTTTATCGATCGTTATCCCTACATCCCCTGGCAACTCGATGCGATTTACGATCTTCGTTATCAACTGCCCATGTTCTTTATGGCGCTTGCGTTTCTCTGTGCTCTCTTTTTTTGGCGAAAGAATAACGTGATCGTTTCTGTATATGGTGCTTTTGTCATT
>CALRGL010000035.1 GCA_943357275.1 Candidatus Uhrbacteria bacterium RIFOXYB12_FULL_58_10
TAGACAAAAGATAACTGTTCCTTACTGGCGTGATCACGACATTGAGAATTCAGTTGATTTCACAGAGGAAATTGCACGCGTGTACGGATACGAACGGTTTCCTTCTGTCTTGCCTGTTGGGGAACTTCCAGTGAATCGAACGGTTCCTGCAATTCAGTGGACGCGTCGTGTCAAAGAATTACTTTGCGGAATGGGAGTCACAGAATTATATGCGTATAGTTTTGTTTCCCAAAAACAATTAGAACGCTACGGACTTACTGTAGAAAGCACACTGACCATGAAGAATCCACTCAGCGAAGAGATGGCCTTCATGCGTCCAACGCTTGTGCCAAGTTTGCTTACGGTTGTGGAAGAAAACCAAGCACGCATCACAGAAGCTGACTTGTTCGAACTTGCTCCGATTTATCTTCCAAACAAACAAGAACTTCCAGAACAACCACTTCGACTGACACTTGCCAGTTATGGCAAGGATGGTCGTGTCGTATTTCTTCGTGTTAAAGGCATGATGGAACGATTGTTCCGACAGGTTGGAATTAAGAACGTAACCCTTTCACGAGACGCAGATCCGAGGTTTTGGCATAGTGGTCGTTCGGCTCGCGTGTTTGTAAACGGAATCGATGTTGGAACCATCGGACAAGTTTCAAACGAAATGACAAAAGCGTTCAAGCTGGATGTTTCTGTTGTTGTGGCTGATCTTGATTTCGAACAACTCGTTCCACTCTTCTCTTCAAACAAGTCGTACACGCCAATCTCAACCTTCCCGGTTGTAAAACGTGATCTCGCATTTGTCCTTGAAGAGGCGGTTGAATATGCAACCGTTGAACAGGCCTTGTTAAAAAAGAGCACTCTGCTTACCTCGATCGAATTGTTTGATGTGTATCGTGGCAAAGGTGTGATCGATGGAAGTAAATCGCTTGCGATTCACTTAAACTTTCAGGCACCAGACAGAACACTCGAAGCAAAAGAAGTTGATCACGAACTAGAAGAAATGCGCACGGTGCTTCAAAGTCAGTTTTCTGCTACAATGAGATCATAGAAATTTACTAAGGAGGATATGTTTACCCCACTTGATATTTTGTACATTGTCTTGGCTTTTTGTGCGCTCTGGTTAACAGCAGCGGTCTTTTGGATGATCTGGCAAATCGCTACGATCCTTCGCAATATCAACGTTGCTGTGGATGAAGGCCGTGAAGTTATGCACAAGATGGAATCTGCCCTCACTGGAATCAAATCAAAGTTTGATTCAACAGCGTCTTCTTTGGGTCATATTGTGGAGCTCGCCATGAAAGGGGTTGGGTATGTGATTGAAAAGAAGATGTCTGAGCCACCTAAAAAGACAAGGAAATCATAAATGCTATGAATCTAGAAGACAAAATCATTCAAGCTTTGGTTGAGTTAAAAGAGGAAGTTCGTTCAGTTGCTGTTGAGCAGTCAGAAATGAAAAAAGATATTCGCAATATCTATACTCAACTTGACCAACAGTCCGTTATTCTCAAACGTTTGGATGAAGAGCGTGTCTTTACGATTGAATGGGTTCGAAGAATCGAAGCAGATGTTGAAAGAATCAAGACTCGACTCCAAGTCGCTTAACTATCACAAATTCAAGCAAAAACTCAGGTTTTCAGACCTGAGTTTTTCATTTTGAGATTCAGTCTAAAAGTGGTAATCTCGTAGCGTTATGTCCGACTTTGTCCACCTGCACACCCACTCGCATTACTCGCTTCTTGAAGCTTTGCCTAAGACCAAGAAGCTGATTGCCCATGTCAAAGACTTGGGTATGGATTCGGTTGCGATTACGGATAATGGGGTCATGTATGGGGCAATTGAGTTTTATCAAAAGGCAAAGGACGCCGACATTAAAATTGTTTTTGGTGTCGATTTTTATCTTGCCAAAGAAGGACGTTTGCTTAAGCGTGCTCGTATCGATACCAAACCAAATCGGATCGTTTGTTTGGCAGAAACCAACGAAGGCTACTTGAATTTGATCAAGCTTTGCTCCATTGGATTCTTGGATGGGTTTTATTACAAGCCTCGTATTGATAAAGAAGTGTTGCGACAGCATGCAAAAGGAATCATTGCTTTGTCTGGTGGACACATGGGGGAGATTGAAGAGAACTTGAAGTTGGGACGAACCCAAGATGCCAAGCTTTTGATTCGTGAGTATGTAGAGATTTTTGGAGAAGGAAATTTCTTTTTGGAGTTAGTCGATCGTCCAGAGATTGCAGAACAAGAAGCGATCAACGCACAGCTCATTACGCTTGGAAAAGAGTTGAATGTTCCTGTGGTTGCGACAAAGAATACGTTTTATCTCAAGCCAACCGATGTGGAGGCTTGGAAGATTTTGAATTGTATCAAGGGACAAAAAACGATCGAACAATTCGATCGCATGAATCAGTTTGATTACGATGCTTCGATGGTAAGTGAAGAGTACATGAAGGATCGGTTTGCGGACGTACCAGAAGCGATTTCAAACACACGTAAGATTGCTGACCGATGTAATGTTCAATTGGAACTTGGAAAGTGGAACTTCCCGAAGTTTGAAATTGCAGAAGGAAAAACGTTTTTGGAAGTGTTGACCGAGCGTGCCTATCGGATGCTGGAAGAAAAAGAAGGAGCACTTACACCTGTGATGAAAGAGCGTCTTGAGTACGAGTTGAATATTATCGAGATGAAAGGTTTTTGTCCTTATTTTTTGATTGTTTCTGACTTTTTGAACTGGTCGCGTGCAAACGGAATCGTGACCACGACTCGAGGATCTGCCGCAGGATCGCTTGTGAGTTATTCGATTGGTATCTCGGCGATCAATCCGCTTACTTATGAACTCCCGTTTGAACGATTTCTAAACCCAGAGCGTCCATCGGCTCCTGATATTGACGCAGACTTTGCAGATAACCGTCGCGACGAGGTGTTGGATTATGTTCGTGGAAAATATGGCCACGATAAAGTGGCACAGATCTGTACGTTTGGAACTATGCTTGCTCGCGGAAGTGTGCGTGACGTTGGTCGTGCACTTGGATTCCCTTATGGCATGGTCGATGAAGTAGCAAAGCTTGTTCCCATGGGTTCACAGGGTTTCCCAATGACACTTGATCGAGCTCTCGAAGAAGCACCGGATCTCAAAAAGAAATATGACTCGGACGCAAACGTGCGTCGCATGGTTGATTTGGCTCGTCGTATTGAAGGGTGTGCGCGTCACGTTTCGATTCATGCGGCAGGAACGGTTATCTCACCAAGTGAACTGACCGATTTTACTCCGCTTCAAATTGATACCCGCGAAGGAAAAGTGATTACGCAGTACGAAATGAAATCCGTTGAGGCCGCAGGGTTGATCAAGATGGACTTTCTTGGAATTCGCAACTTGTCGATTTTGGGAGATGCGGTTCATCTTGTAGAAAAAACAAAACACATCGACATCGACATCGAACGCATCGACGTTCACGATCAGAAAACTTTCGACTTGCTTGCCAAGGGAAACACAATGGGCGTGTTTCAGCTTGGGGGAGACGGAATGACCAAGTATTTGATGGAGCTCAAGCCATCACGCGTGGAAGACATCATGGCCATGGTGGCGCTCTATCGCCCAGGTCCGATTGAATCCATTCCGGAATATATTCGTCGAAAACACGATCCAAGCGCGGTGTCCTTTTTGGATCCGCGCATGAAAACCATCTTGAATAAATCTCACGGTGTGATTGTTTATCAAGACGACGTCATGTTAATCGCCATTCACTTGGCGGGTTATTCTTGGCTTGAAGCAGACAAACTGCGCAAAGCCATGGGAAAGAAAATTCCTGAGGAAATGATGCACCAGAAACAAAAACTCTTTGAAGGATTTATCGAACACGGACTTTCCAAAGAGCTTGCGAATAAACTCTGGAAGTTGATCGAACCGTTTGCTGCGTACGGATTCAATAAAGCGCATGCCGCAAGTTACGGAATGGTTGCGTACCAAACAGCTTTCATGAAAGCGAACTATCCGTCTGAATATATGACGGCGCTGATGACGGCTGAGTCAGGGGATTTGGAAAAGATTGCGGAAGCCGTGAGCGAATGTGAACGGATGGAGATCGACGTCCTTCCGCCTGACATCAACGAATCGCTCAAAGATTTTACCTATATTACAGACACACAAATTCGTTTTGGACTTGTTGTCATTAAAGGTCTTGGGGATGAAGTTGTTGAAACGATCATAGCGGAACGAAAAAACCATGGAACGTTTAAGAGTCTCGCGGACTTTGCGGGTCGCATCTCCCATCGAGCCTTCAACAAAAAATCACTTGAAGCATTGGTAAAAGCTGGGGCGCTAGATCGATTTGGAGAACGACGACAGTTGCTTGAGAGTATGGATCGGATTCTCATGCATAACAAAAATTCACAACGAGAAAAATTACAAAATCAACAAAGTTTGTTTGCGTCTGCGCCAACGGTTATGAATGCAGACGTTGTGCTTCGAGAAGTGGAAGCAGCGACACAACAAGAATGTCTCGCTTGGGAAAAAGAAATTCTAGGACTCTATGTGAGCGGCCATCCCTTTGAACATGCACAAGAACTTCTTGGGGAATTTCTCACGCCGTGTGCTCAGATTGAACAAGTGATGGATGGAGAGTTTGTGAAGTGCGGAGGAGTCATCACGTTTGTGAAAGAAATCATGACCAAAAAAGGGGATCCAATGGCCTTTGTGGGACTTGCAGATACAAACGGAGTTGCAGAGATTATCGTCTTTCCAAAATCGTACGAAGAGCTCAAGCCGTACTTGGTCATTGATGATATGGTGCTTGTTTCTGCAAAGGTTTCCAAACGAGAGGGGGAGGAGGCAAAACTTCTCGCAAATACGTTTATCAACGTTAAAGATCACGCCGTGGATGAATTGCAACAGATGTTGAAAGATGGAATGTGGATCCCTGGATATCAGTCTCGAGCTGCGGGGCAATTGCATGCACCAAGGCAAGAACAAGCAGGATTTATTGTTCTTAAACCAGCAGCCGTTTCTAAACAAAACGAGACACCGGCGATTTTACACAAAGGTGCACTTTCCATTGTGCTTCAAGGGAAACCTTCCCAAGAAATGGTGGAGCGCTTGCGTGAGATTTTACAAGCGACGCCAGGGAGCAAACCCGTTTGTTTGATGGTTGAGTCCGGTGGACGGATGCGACGAATTGAAACAGAATACAGCGTTCATATTGATGATGCCTTGGTCCGAGATGTTGCTCAGCTTGTTGGTAGACAAAATGTGTCTGTTGAATAAAGAACGTGCGTATCCATGCACGTTCTTTTTTATGCTATACTAAAAGTAACTTTTTTATGCCTCCAAAAAAACCTGTTTCACGATCTTCTTCTAAACGACCTGTCAGAAGATCAACTCCTCGCATTGAGGATCTTCCAGCAACAGATCGAATTCCATTGCTTCTTTATCGACGCATTGCTATTACGTTTACTGTGCTTGTTGCTGCCGCACTCCTTATTGTTGTGTATTTATCAACAATGCAAGCAGTGATTCACGTGAGACCAACGCAATCATCCCTTAAAGCTGAGTTTATTGCACAAATCATGGGGGTTCCCGTGAGTCCAACAGATGTCGCTGGAGAAGTACGTTCTGGAACCGTTGGAAAAACAGAGACGTTTAAAGCTTCTGGAACAGGGGCTGTACAGTTGGAAGATTTTGCAGAAGGAACAGTGACGCTGCACAACAATCAGTCCTCGGCTCAACAGTTGATTGTGAAAACACGCCTCTGGGATCCAAAAGGAATTCAATTTCGTCTGCTTGAAACTGTAAACGTTCCGGCAAAAGGAACGGTGACAGCAAAGGTTCGTGCGGACGTGAAAGGTGCAACAGGGGATCTTGCCCCAACGAAGTTCACGATCCCTGGGTTATCAGAAGCAAAACAACTGTTGGTTTTTGGAGAAAGTACGACGGCGTTTACGGGAGGAGTGAGATCACTTGCTGTTGTAACAAAAGAAGAAATGAATGGGTCTTTAGAAACATTGAAAAAAACATTAATAGAAGATGCAAAGACCATGATGCGAGCAGAATCAGGAAAAGGTTTTTCCGGCGAAGCCTTTTTTGATGAAATCTCCAATCAATCCGTCAGTATTGAACCAAACACGCAAGCAGATCAGTATGATATTACGCTTGAAGTGAAAGTAACGGGTGTGTTCTTTGATAAAAACGCAATTGAAAAAATAGCTGAACAAAAACTCTACGATCAGATCGGACAAGGACACGAACTTGTTTCGGTTGATAAGGAACACGGAGTGATTACCGTTGATAAATATAATCTGGAGGATCACACAGCAAGTTTGCGTGTTGAGTTAACAGGTGAGTCTATCAGTTCTCGTACAAGCGAGTCCTTGGACCTTGATCGATTTCTTGGTTTGAATGCTGACGAAGTACGCAATTTGCTTGTCACAGAAGGTGTTGCAACAGAAGTGAATGTAGAATTCTTTCCATTTTGGGTCAGAACTGTTCCTCGATTGAAAGATCATGTGTCAATCAAAATTAGCCAGTAAAATTAAACTGATCCAAAAGGATCGGTTTTTTTGTTATAATGAACGTACTATGGCAACGAAACAATTTTCAACACAAGACGTTCTCCGTCTCCTTTTTGCAATCGTCCTTTGTGAAAGTGCGGGGATTCTAGGAACGTTTAGTACCATGAAAGAAATTCCAACTTGGTATGCGGGTTTGGTTAAGCCATTTTTAAATCCTCCGTCTTGGGTCTTTGGTCCGGTTTGGACACTTCTGTATGCGCTTATGGGAGTTTCTGCGTTTTTGATTTACAAACAAGGAAAGAACGCATCTACCGCTTTGCAACTCTTTGGTGTTCAACTTGTTCTTAATGCTGTTTGGACCCCAATCTTCTTTGGATGGCATCGACTGGACATAGCGTTATTCGTCATTGTTCTGATGTGGGCTGCTATTTTTGCAACGATCCGGGCATTCTCGAAATTCTCAAAAACAGCTGCCTATTTGCTTGTGCCGTATCTTTTCTGGGTCACGTTTGCGACGTATTTGAATATGAGTCTTTGGTTGTTGAATCGTTAATGTTTTGCGCAAAGAAGTAAGTCCTTTTCGTTTGGTTTTATCCTGATAAAATAGATTCATGCAACGATCACTGTTACAAAAATACGTTGTCGTTTTCTCGAACACATGGCAGGAGATGGTTACCTATCGTGTGAATACATTGATTGAATTAGGAATGGGATTCCTAACATTTTTTTCGATGTATTTTGTTTGGACAGAAATGTTTCGTGACAAGGTAAGTATTCTTGGATATTCGATGGGGGATATGATCGCGTATTACGCATTGATCGGATATATTCTTTCCTCCATTGTTTCTTATGTTCCTATTGCTGATGAAATCAGAACAGGGCAATTGTCTAAATATTTAACAAGGCCCATTTCCTATTTTGGACATCATTACGTTAAGAATTTAGCTGAACGTATTTATTTTTTAATGATTGGTTTGCCTGCTGTTTTCTGTTTGTTTTATTATTTCAGAGATGTTATTCAAGTTGATTTTGATATTTCTCGATTTGTTCTTTCGATCATTGCTTTGTTTGGCGCTATTTCAATTATGTTTTTATTATCGAGTTTGTTGGCAATTATTGAATTTTGGATGTTATATTCTGATTCGATAACCATGATTACTGAGCTTATTACGTTTTTCTTGGCAGGTTCATTTATTCCACTCGAATTTCTTCCTTCTTGGTTGCAACAACTGGGAGCTGTTTTGCCGTTTAAATATGTTGGTGCATTTTTGGTCGAGATTTTCCTTGGAAGAATTTCTTTGCAAAGTGCAATGTTGGGAATCGTGATTCAAGGTGTTTGGGTGGTTTTTTTGCTTTTGTTGATTCGGTTTGTTTGGAAGCGTGGTTTGCGTCGTTACGAGGCAAATGGGAACTAATATGGGGATCAAAAAACATTTCTGGTTATTTCTACAAACCGCTGGATTCGAAACAATGGACCGTATTCAAGAATGGCCCATCTTTACATTGAATGTTCTTGGAACAATCGCTCGTATTGTGTTTACGGTTATGTTCTTTCAAATATTGTACGGACAAACAACCTCGATAGCTGGTTGGGAGCTTCCTCAAACATATATTTTGCTTGGAACGTGGTTTGCTATCGATAGTATTGCTTGGGCTTCTTGGACACGAGGATTTCAATCGCGTATTCCAAGAATGATTAGAGATGGGAGTTTGGATCGATTGCTGGTTCAGCCAGTTTCGTTGAAATGTTTTATCAGCTATCGTTTCATCGATCTTATTTTTACTACTCCGAGTCTTGTGTTGGGTATAGGACTTGTTATTTGGGGATTTCAAACATCCTCAGGACCCATTCATGTATTGAGTTATCTTTTCTTCTTTCTTTTAGGTCTGTGGTTGCATTTTTCTTTTTCTGTTCTTCTTGCATCGATTAACTTCTATTCCATTTTACAATCTTCCATGTATATTCGAACCAGCCTGCTTCAGCTTGGTCAATATCCCATTGACGTCTATCACGGAATGATTAAATTAGTCTTTTCAATCGTTTTGCCATTTGCTTTCATGTTCTCTTTACCTGCAAGTGTTGCTGTCTCAGGTGCTTCGTGGAGTCTCTTTGTTACGGCTTTTATTGTCGCATTGTTTTTTCATGCTGTTTCATCATTTGTTTGGCAACAAGGTTTATCGCATTATGAAAGCGCAAAAGGATAATATGCAACCCATCATCCACGTCGATCAACTTACAAAAACCTATTCGTTTCATGAAAAACAAGAAGGTTTCGCAGGTTCCATAAAGGCTCTGTTTCATCGAAAGATGTTAAGTAAAACTGCAGTCGATCACGTTTCTTTTGATATTTCTTCAGGAGAATTTGTTGGATTTATTGGAGAAAATGGTGCTGGTAAAACAACGACCTTGAAAATGCTCTCTGGTATTTTGACACCTTCGTCAGGAACGGTCTTGATTGATGGTCATGTTCCTATTGATCGCGAAGAATCTTTTTTGAAAAAGATTTCCATTGTTATGGGACAGAAATCGTCTTTATGGGAAACATTGCCTCCGATGGAAACATTTTTGTTATTACAAAAAATTTATGAAATTCCAAATGGTGTTTTTCATAAACGAATCGAAACGCTCGCTGTGCTTTTAGATGTTACAGAACAACTTCATGTCCAAGTGAGAAAACTTTCTCTTGGTCAACGGATGAAGTTTGAGCTTATCGCTGCTCTTTTGCATGATCCGAAAATTGTTTTTCTTGATGAGCCAACCATTGGGCTTGATGTAACGTCTCAGCATAAAATACGAGAGTTTTTGTTAGAGCATAATCGTACAGAAAAAACTACGATCATTCTCACATCTCACAACATGAGTGATGTGGAACGTTTGTGTAAACGGTTGATTATTATCAATAAAGGAGCCGTTGGTTATGATGGTTCGCTTGAGGATATCGTCGCATCTTACAGCCAAGTAAAACATATCCGTGTTCAATTTCGTGATCGAATTCTAAAAAAGGATCTTAGTAAAATTGGAACTGTTATTGAAATGTCACCGTTTGAAGCTAGACTAACGATTCCATCAAACGATGTAAGTAAACAGATTCAACGTCTTTTCTCCGATTTCTCTGTGGATGACATTAGTATTCAAGATGTTTCACTTGAGGAAATCGTTGCGGATATCTTTCAAGACAAGAACTAACAAACGATTTTTCTTGACGAGCCTGGATAGATGAGATACGCTTTTTCTATTGCAAAGACGAAAGACACACGATTTGGTAGCGACTTACAGGAACAAGAGACCTAGACTGAGAATCTCTTGAAGATCGGCCAAATACGTACCACTTTCTGAGCGATGAATTCAAGTAAGGGGCTTTTCGATGAGTCATATCGATCAGCAATTCGGGTGGAACCGTCCGTCATAGCTCGAAAGAGCAAAGGTGGATCCCGAAACTCTGCGTTTTTGCGTAGAGTTTTTTTATTAAGAAATCTGTATGAATCAAGAACAACTTGAACACTTGCGTCATTCGTGTGCTCACTTGCTTGCTGCGGCTGTTTTGGAATTGTATCCAAATGTTAAGCGAACCATTGGTCCAGCTATTGAACATGGATTTTATTATGATTTTGATTTTGGTGAGGTTGTTTTGAACGAAACGGACTTGCCAAAGATCGAGCAAAAAATGCGTGAGCTTTTGAAAAGTTGGGAGCGATTTGATCGGGAGGAAGTGACTGTCGAACAGGCAAAAGAAGCGTTCAAGAATAACGAATACAAACTTGAACTCATCGAACAATTTTCTGGCGAAGGACAAGGACTCACGTTTTATAAATCCGGAAGTTTTTCTGATTTGTGTCGTGGAGGTCATAGCGAACATCCAAGAGAAGAACTCAAGAACTTCAAGTTACTCACGCTTGCTGGAGCTTATTGGCGTGGGGATGAGAAAAACAAGATGCTTACACGTATTTACGGAATCGCTTTTCCAACAAAGGAAGAACTAGAAGCACATTTAACCATGCTCGAAGAAGCCAAGAAGCGCGAT
>CALRGL010000036.1 GCA_943357275.1 Candidatus Uhrbacteria bacterium RIFOXYB12_FULL_58_10
AAAAGAAGACTGTTACAAATTTACAGAATTCACAGCGGATCATCTTCCTGAGGACAAGCCTCGTTATTTTATGGGTGGGGGAATGCCAGAAGATATCGTTACCTACGTTTCCATGGGCGTGGATATGTTTGATTGTGTGATTCCAACGCGCAACGCGCGTCATGGAACGCTTTTTGTTTGGAACCAAGATCCCGCAACCATTGATTGGCTTTCTTGGCCGACGAACTTTTATACACAGTTACGAGTG
Source organism: Candidatus Uhrbacteria bacterium RIFOXYB12_FULL_58_10 (assembly GCA_943357275.1). Lineage (GTDB taxonomy): Bacteria > Patescibacteriota > Patescibacteriia > UBA9934 > GWF2-40-263 > CALRGL01. The sequence continues at coordinate 248 of CALRGL010000036.1, forward strand.
ACCAACGAACAATTTGCGTTAGACGAACAACCGATTGATCCACATTGTAAGTGCGAAACATGTCAACATTATTCGCGTGCTTATATTCGTCATTTGTTTGCAACGGATGAAATTCTTGGGCTTCGATTGGCTACGATTCATAACATTTCTTTCTATTTAACGTTGATGGAGAACTTACGACGAAGTCTGCTATAATAGACGTTGTATGGCATCTGTCTTTTCGGCTCGTGTAATTCGTTCCGCGCTCATTCAAATAGCGCGTGAATTTTTGTTTTTGCCATTTTGGTGGTACGGGGCAGGACTTTTGAAGATGTTGCAGTGGTATCGACAGTCCATCAAATCCGTTTCAGCGATGTTTGGTCTGAGTGTATGGGTGAAAAACTTATTTGTACCCATGTATGGTGATACGGCGTTTGTCGGTCGTTTGATTAGTTTTGGTGTGCGTTTTTTTATGATCATTGTCAGAGGATTTGGAGTGCTTCTTTGGGCTTGCTTGTTGTCACTTATTTGTCTTATTTATTTGCTCTCGCTTCCGCTTCTGGCTGTGTTTTTTCTTATTCAAGTGTTTGGTTTACTCTTTGGATAACATATGGCACTTGGCGTTTTGCTTCAAAATAAGGTGTATCGATGGTCAGAGGACATGTCTGAAGAGGCCATTGAAAAACGCATCGCAGACGATCAAGCGGCCAGAGTCGCGAGCGTTGCTTTGATTATTTTGTTTGGACTTGCGTTTTTTTTATCGATTGTTCTTCTGATCACAAATGCCTCAATTTTTAGAGTCTTTTCCGTTACGTTTTGGGTCCAGCCTTCTTTAGAGGGTGTCTTTTTGTTACTCACTGGACTTATTGGGGCTCTTTGGTTTTCTCATGCCTCACAAACCTCTCGTCACGTTGTTTCCATGCCAAAACTCTCGCTTCGAGAGATCATTCCACAAATTTTAGAACTCGAGCCACAAAAAAAAGAAATCAACGTTGCTGATTTATTTGATGTTTCTGCTCATGAAGCCGTTGAAAATGCGTTTTCTCTTGCGAACAAATTCGGACATAAAACATTAGAACCTTTGCATTTGTTCCTTGGATCGATGGACGATTCTAATGCAGGTGCTGTTCTTTCACGTCTTGGTCTGTCTTTTGACTCCATGAAAGAACCTCTTGCTCGCAGACTTGAACAACGACAGCTCGGAAAACCAATGGAATTTTCTGTATCGTCCATTGAAGCGATTCTCACAGCTTTTCTCAATTCTTTTGAACAACAACGTGTTTCCGTTACGGCTCTTGAGATTTTTTACGAAGCGTTTAAGCGTGACCTGTTTATTCAAGAGTTGATTTTAGATCTCGGTATTCAACCAGAACAATTCAGTAACATGATCGAGTGGGTTCGTATTCATGAGAGAATGCGAGAGCGTTACGAACAGTTTTCAAAAGCTGCGATGTTCAAGCCAACCGGAGCGATGAATCGCGCAATGACCTCGGTTGCCACGCCTGTTTTGGATTCTTTTTCTGAAGATCTTACTACGGCCGCTGTACAAGGTCGGTTACCACTGCTTGTTGGTCGCGATCAAGAGCTCGAAGAAATTTTCCGTATTATTGAAGGAGGACGTGAGAGTGTTGTTTTGGTTGGTCCAGAAGGGGTTGGACGAACTTCTTTGTTAGAAGGGATCGCGCAGCTCATGGTAGAAGAACGTGTTCCAGCGATGTTGCAAGATAAACGGTTGATGCGTTTGTCTGTTCCTCATCTTATTTCCGGAGCAACGCCTTCTGAAGCGCAAGAACGTCTTCTGACTGCGTTGAATGAAGTTGCTCGATCTGGAAATATCGTTCTTGCTGTCACAGACATTGAACAGATGACCGGTTTCTCTGTGGGAGATGGGGAGTCAATTGATCTTGCCGGAGTGCTTGTTGATTTTCTTTCACGCAGTGGATTGTTTGCGATTGCTACGACGAGTCCGCGTGCGTACACCTCGGTTATTGAGAATTCTATTTTGAGTCGCGTGTTCCAAAAAGTAGATATCCGCGAACCTTCTGAGCAAGAAGCGATTCATATTCTCGAATCAAAGATTGGTGCCATCGAATTTCAACATTCCGTAGTGTTTACCTATCTTGCCCTTGAGAAATGTGTTCAGTTGACGGATCGATTCATGCACGAACAATTTCTTCCAAAGAAAGCTGTTGAGATCGCGCGTGAGACAGCGCTCTTTGTTGCAAAAACAAAAGGCAAGGACAGTTTTGTCACAGACCAAGATATTGCACGGATTGTTTCAGAGAAAACCAATGTCCCACTGACAAACATTCAAGAAGAAGAAAAAGATAAACTCGTACACTTGGAAGAACGAATGCATGAGCGCATGGTTGGACAAGAAGAAGCGGTGACTGCTGTTGCAGGAGCTCTTCGTCGAGCGCGTACAGATTTGCGTGCAGAGAATAGACCAATCGCGGCATTTTTATTCCTGGGACCAACCGGTGTTGGAAAAACAGAATTAGCAAAGACGATTGCACAAACCTATTTTGGTAACGAGGAATCCATGGTGCGTCTTGATATGTCCGAGTATCAAGATCCTTCCAGTATTCATCGACTCATTGGCGAACCAAATTCTCAAGACGGTGGTTTGCTAACCGAAGCTGTACGAAAGAATCCGTTTACGATTGTGCTTTTGGATGAGTTTGAAAAAGCAGACAAAAATATCCTGAACGTCTTTCTTCAAGTTTTTGATGATGGACGACTCACGGATGCTTCAGGTCGAACTGTGGACTTTACGAACACGGTTTTGATTGCAACCTCAAACGCAGGGACGCAGTATATTCAGGATTCCGTTGTTCAGGGAGTAGACGTGGAAACAATGAAAACGCACTTGATCGAACAAGAGCTTCGAGGTCAGTATCGTCCAGAGTTGTTAAATCGTTTCGATGGGATTATCGTGTTCAAACCGCTTACAAAAGACGAGATTCTCCAGATTGCACGTCTGATGATTGCTCAAGTTTCTAAACGGTTGGAAACAAAAGGCATTAGTTTTCGTGCGTCTGATGAGATGGTGGCTCTACTTGCCGACAAGGGATATGATCCAACCTTTGGTGCGCGCCCACTGCGTCGTGTGATTCAAGAAGAAGTGGACAACGCAATTGCAAATGTGTTATTGGAAGGAACAGTTCGTCGACGTGATACGATTGTGCTTGAAATCGGAGGGATTCGTATTGAAAAGGCTGAAACACTATGATCATGAAATTGTTGATTGCCGGTTTGCTCGCTTTCCTTGTTTCGTTTGTTGCAACTGTGTTTGTGAAACACTTTGCCATCAGACATAAACTGATTGACGAGCCAGGCATCTTGAAACGAAAAATTCACAAAACCGCCGTCGCAAAGATGGGCGGTCTTGGTATTTTTATTGCTTTTTTTAGTGTGCTTGGACTGTTCTTGGTGTTCACACCAGATCTAACCGCTGGGAGAATCACATTCATGCATTATCTTGGACTCTTTATCGGAGGAGCTATTTTAATGATCGGTGGTTATTTAGATGATCGTTACGATTTACCACCAAACGCTTCGATTGTTGCTCCGGTGTTGGCGGCGGGTTCGCTCATTGCGTTTGGAATCAACGTAGAGAAGTTAACGAATCCGTTTGGAGGAATTCTCTATCTTTCTGCGTTGCAATCCGCTGTCTTGGTTTTTGTGTGGCTCATGGTTGTGATGTATACAACGAAATTTCTCGATGGACTTGATGGGCTCGCAACATCTGTTTCCTCGATTGGCATATTCATGATCATGCTTCTTTCTTTGACTATCGCTTATTATCAACCTGACGTGGCTATCTTGAGCGCTATCGCTTGTGCGGCTTGTATTGGATTTCTGTTTTGGAATTTTCACCCAGCCTCTATTTTTTTGGGGGAAGGCGGAAGTACGTTTATTGGATTTTTACTTGGGACACTTGCCGTGATTTCTGGTGGAAAATTAGCAACAGCCTTGTTGGTTCTTGGAATCCCAATGTTTGACGTGGTCTGGATCGTTGTGAGACGGTTTAAGATGGGTGGGTTCAAACAAATCTTTAAAGCGGATAAGAAACATCTGCATCATCGATTACTAGATCTTGGACTTTCACAAAAACAGATCATGTACTTATACGTACTGATTGCAAGCGCGTTTGGAGCGACAACGATCTTTCTTCAGAGTCGAGAAAAACTTGTTGCCTTACTTCTGCTCTGTGGCATGATGGTTTTGTCTGCTGTCCTTCTTGTTACTAAAGAACATTCTTGTGAGTGATCAACGTATTCGTATCGGTTCGGTTGTCCTGATTTTATTGATTTCAATTTGGGCACTCATCCGAACATCAGAACCTATGGAAGCCAAAACAGCTCGTATCCAGTTTCCAAACGGAGTGGTTGTGACTGCAGGAGTTGCACAAACTCAAGCTGAACGATCGTTAGGGCTTTCTGGACATGCTCCTCTTTTGGAAAATGAGGGATTGTTGTTTTTGTTTGAAAAAGACCTGATTCCATCGTTTTGGATGAAAGACATGCTGTTTCCTATTGATATCATCTGGATTGCGGGAGATCGCGTGGAAGGTTTTGCACAGCAGGCCCAGCCAGAAACACCCCCAACCACCTATTATAAGTCAAAAAGCCCAGTAAATCGTGTTTTAGAGGTTTCGGCTGGATTTGTGGCAGATAACCAAGTGAAGGTAGGGGATCAGCTTGACATTGAGCTTCCTTCCAAGTAATATTCCGGCGTTATCTGAATTAATTTTTCGCAGACAAACTTACGCTTTTACGCGTGTAGGAGTCGCGATACTGCAACATATGGCAAACATTGCTGTCATCCAAACAGGAGGAAAACAATACATTGTCCAAGAAGGACAGGAATTGAAAATCGAAAAGTTGGAACTAGAAGTAGGTTCTAGCTTTGAATTTGACGCACTTCTCGTTTCAGACGTAGAAGCAACATCAACAACCGTAGGAGCTCCTGCGGTAAGCGGTGCGAAAGTAATGGTTACTGTTTTGGACAATGGACGAGCTGACAAAGTTCACGTCATCAAGTACAAATCCAAATCACGTTACCGACGAAACGTCGGTCATCGACAACCATTTACCAAAGTAAAGATTGAAAAAATCACCGCATAACGCGGTGTTTTTTTATTCAACTTTTTTCAGGTATACTGGAGGCAATTAGGAGGCTATGAAATCATTAAATATCATCAGGGTTCTTCAGGAAATGTGGAAACACATTCGTCGCTACAAGGGAGCGTTCTTTTTTGGTCTTGTTGCTATTGCTGTTGCGGAAATATTGGGACTCTTTGTTCCCATTTTCTACAAGAAGTTTTTTGATCTATTGACAGGTGCTATTGTTGTCCCAAAACCAGAATTGTTGAATGCACTTGTTGGTGTGATTTTTCTTGTCTTGGTGATTCATAGTATTTCATGGCTTCTCTGGCGGACGATTGCCTTTGTTCACAATTGGTTCATTCCGCATCTTCAAGAAGATTTCATTCACACAGCTCATGAGTCTTTGCATAAACATTCCTACGGTTTTTTCTTAGACAATTTTGTTGGTTCACTTGTGCGAAAAGCTGGGCGCGTTGGTCAGTCTTGCTCGGACATGACAGAAACGATTCAGTTCATCTTTTTACCACTTATCATTGTGGTCACAGGTGAGTTGATCATTCTCTATACTCGCCACCCCACGCTTGCTCTAATCTTGTTGGTATGGATTGTTGTCTTTGTCACGTTGAATGTCTGGTTTTCACTTTGGAAGTATAAGTATGATTTGATCCAGGCAGAAATTGATTCAGAGGTGAGTGGACTTCTCTCAGATTCCGTTTCAAATGCGACAACCGTGAAACTTTTTACGGGTATTGCTCACGAACGAAGTTTGTTCCATGAGGCAACAAATCGACTGCGGAAAATTCGCATGTTTCGATGGAATATTGCGGAAGGCATAGATGCATTACAGTACGGACTGATGATTTTGATCGAGTTTGTCTTGATGTATTTTGCTATCAGCTACTGGCAACAAGGATTACTTACTATCGGAGACTTTGCCCTTATTCAAGGAATCTTTGGTGGTTTGTTTGATAAATTGAGTAATATTGGTAAAGTGATTCGTCGCTTTTACGAATCGTTTTCTGAAGCAAGTGAAATGGTTGAGATTATTCAAAAGTCAACAGACGTTACAGATGGACACAATGCAAAAACACTTTCTGTTACACTCGGTCAGGTAGATTTTAAGGATGTGACGTTCGCTTTTAGAAAAACACGTCTAATTCTGAAAAAACTGAACCTTTCTATCAAGCCTGGCGAGAAAGTTGCTTTTGTTGGTCCGTCTGGAGCAGGTAAGTCTACGATAACAAAACTTCTTCTGCGTTTTTACGACGTGAGTCGAGGAAAGATTTTTATTGATGGTCAAATAATTGCCAAGGTGACACAAGAAAGTTTGCGCGCGCAGATTGCTATGGTACCGCAAGAACCATTGTTGTTTCATCGATCGATCATGGACAACATTCGTTATGGTCGACTAAATGCAACAGACGAAGAAGTCTACGAGGCATCAATGAAAGCTCGTTGTCATGATTTCATTTCACAGTTGCAGGATGGATATAAAACGTTCGTTGGTGAACGCGGAGTAAAACTCTCTGGTGGAGAGCGTCAACGTGTTGCTATTGCTCGAGCTCTTTTGAAGAATGCTCCCATTTTGATTCTCGACGAAGCCACATCTTCGCTCGATTCCGAATCCGAATCGCTTATTCAAGAGGCACTAAAGGAACTCATGAAAGGCAAGACAACCATCGTTATCGCTCATCGACTTTCCACGATCATGCATATGGATCGTATTATCGTGATTGAGAATGGACAGGTTGTGGACACAGGAACGCACAAAGATCTGTTGAAACGCCGTGCTGGAACTTACAATAAATTGTGGAGCATCCAGACGAGTGAATACGTGAACTAACCAAAACCAGGCATCTCTGCCTGGTTTTTTAAATCCCTCGTCTTCCTTTGAGTGCATCTCCCAACGTCACTTCGTCAGCAAATTCGAGTGTGGCTCCAACAGGTAATCCTCGCGCCAATCGTGAAACTCTGCGTCCATGACGGGCAAGTTGTTTTTGGAGATACATCATTGTTGTTTCACCATGAATCGTTGGGGACAAAGCCAGGATGATTTCCTGAATGTTTGTGTTTGCCTCCACGCGGTCCGTAATTTCTTTGATTCGAATCACGTCTGGAGTCATTCCTTCGATCGGATTCAGAGTTCCGCCTAAGACGTGATACAAACCTTGGAACACATTTGTTGCTTCGATTGTTGCAATGTCACGCGATTCCTCAACAACGCAGACAACACTTGGATCACGTTTTGGATCTGTACAGATTTCGCAGTCAGTTCGCTCAGAGTAGGTAAAACACTGTTCACAGACTTGGATTTTTTCCCCGAGTTCTACCAATGCTCGTGCCATGACCGAAAGATCGGCTTTTGGTTGCTTGAGTAAATAGAACACATAACGTAGGGCCGTCTTGGGCCCTACGCCTGGGAGTCGCGAGAACGCTGCGACGAGGTTTACAATCGGTTGGGGAAATCGTCGCACAGGTTTTTAGAAGCCCATGTTCTTCAAGGCTTCGAGTCCTCCCATTTCTTGCATTTTCTTTGCAAGTTTAATTTGGAATTTGGTACCGCTCGCATCATGAAAGGCATCTTTAATGGCGGCTTGTAGTTTCTCTCGATTTTCCATAGCACCTTCTTCAATCACAACATCAACAAGATCACGGTTACCATTGATTGTAATTTTAACTTTACCAAACATCGCAGAGCCTTCAGACACAACCGTAGCAAGCTCGTTTTGCAAATCTTTTGCTTGCTTCTTCATGTCTTTGAACTGTTTCAATTTGTTGAACATAGGGGTTGATAATAATAATTTTAACGCGTCATCCTGACGTAAGGAAGGACCTTGCGTTTATTCGTAATGCATTTAGACATGTTACGGACAAAGACAGGATCCCTCCTTACGTCGGGATGACACAAAACACCTCTCTTTTAATTAAACGGTACCCCAGGGTTTGGATCGATTGGTGGGGGAGCCATCATTTGTGGTGGGGCAGCTTGTTGAGGACGAGGCTGAGCAACAGCCAATGGCGCCATACCATCGTTTGAACTTCCCTGAGGTCGAAAACTGGTTTGAAGGTTGCGGAAGGAAGCACGCTTACCCTCGAAGAATAATCGTACCATACCTGTCGGTCCATTTCGATGTTTGGCAACGTGGATTTCTGCAATGGTTTTTTCTTCTGGAGACAGTTCGTTTTCTTGGTAGTTGCGATCCGCGGCCTTTCGATAAATGAACATCACCACGTCTGCGTCCTGCTCAATAGATCCTGAGTCACGCAAGTGGGAGAGACGAGGAATGGCTGGTTTGTTTTGTTCCACAGCACGAGAGAGCTGGGCAAGAGCAAGCACAGGAATATCCAGTTCTTTTGCGATTTGTTTGAGACCTCGAGAAATCTCAGAAACTTCTTGCACGCGGTTTTCTGAAGCCTTTTTTGATCGACCTTCCATCAGCTGTAAGTAGTCGACGACGATCATGCCAAGCCCATGTTCTTGTTTGAGACGTCTGGCCTTTGTACGCAATTGCATGATGTTCAAGGTGGCGCTATCGTCGATATAGATAGGAGCCTCGGAAAGTTCTCCAAGCGCAATACCAATCTTTTCAAAATCTTCCGCTTTGTCAGAGAGTCGGCCTGTACGCAGTTTCCAAAGATCCACGTTTGCTTGCGCACAAATCATACGATCCACAAGCTGTTCCTTACTCATTTCCAAAGAGAAAAATCCGATTGGAATTTTGTTTTTAACTCCGACGTTACGCATGATGTCCAGAGCAAACGAGGTTTTTCCAACAGATGGACGCGCAGCCAAGATGACAAGGTCGGATTTTTGGAATCCAGCAAGCAGTTCATCCATCTCGGTAAATCCACTTGGGGTTCCGCGTAGTTTTCCTCCGCCTTTATGCAATTCGTCAATTCGATCAAACGCTTCTGAAAGCACGTCTCCAATGGAAACGAACGTATTCTTGTTTGATTTTTGTGTGACTTGGAACAAGGCGTGTTCTGCTTCGTCGAGTGTGGCGTCAATGTCTTCTTCCTCATCAAATCCAAGTCGACTAATTTCTGTGGCTGAATGAATCAGTCGTCGGAGTGTTGCTTTCTTTGTGACGATTTCTGCGTAGTGTTTGACGTTTGCTGCCGTAGCAACCACGTTTGAGAGTTCGACGAGATAGGCACGTCCACCGATTTGTTGAACAATGCCTTTTTCCTCCAAGCGGTTTCCAAGTGAAAGAAGATCGACGGGATCGTGTCGGTTATACAACTCTACAATGGTTGCATAGATTTTTTTGTTTGCATCTCGGTAAAAATCATCCTCGGATAATCCGTCAGCGATTTTGATCATGGCATTTTGATCAATAAGCAAGCATCCAAGCAGACTTTGCTCGGCTTCTAGGTTTTGTGGGGGAATCCGTTCGTTTGTTGCCATAAATAACACAGGACCCCACCTAGCCTCCCCTTGAACAAGGGGAGGAACCGGAATGGGATTTATTGCTCGCATCTTAGCATGGTGATCCTCCAAATCAAGACCCGATCTGTGCTATAATTGTGCAAAGACTGTGAAGCAATCCTCCTTGAAATTTTGGCGTAGTGTGAGTGTGATGATCGGCTCCATCGTAGGGGTCGGTGTTTTTGGGTTACCGTACGCATTTGCTCAAACAGGACTTGCAATAGGTCTCTTGGAGTTATTACTTATCGGAGCATTATTGGTTGCTTTACAACTCATGTTTGCAGAAGTGGTGATTCAAGGTGACGGTGATCATCGACTTGTGGGCTATGTTCGTCAGTTTTTAGGAGAACGCTTTGGATCAATCGCCATGCTTGCTATGGCTTGTTCTGTTTGGGGAGCCATGACCGCTTACATGATTGTTGGTGGAAAATTCTTTTCGTACCTGTTGTCACCCTTGTTTGGCGGTTCAGAATCCACCTATGCTATTTTCGTAGCCATTATTGCAGGATTTTTGATTTATCGCGGACTAGGGTTTGCATCAAAGCTCGAGACAGTCATTGTGATTACACTGATTTTCTTGTTCATCTTTATTATTTTAGCCAGTTTACCTCATATTCAGATTGCGAACTGGCTTATTTATCGACCAGAAAACGTGTTTGTTCCTTATGGAGTTA
>CALRGL010000037.1 GCA_943357275.1 Candidatus Uhrbacteria bacterium RIFOXYB12_FULL_58_10
GACTGAACAAACGGAATCTGTACAAATTGAAAGAGTCGATTCAAATACCCGCGAGCCAAAACCACACTAAGAAGAATCGCCATTATTAGGACGATTCTTCCAGGTCTTTTAGAGAGCGAAAGACGTCGCTTCATATTAAATGACACTTCCCTCATTAGCCGATGGTAACGAGATATCCTTTAGCAAATCTTCATTATCTAGCAAAAGACCTGCTCCGCGCACAACGGATGTCAACGGATCGTCGGCAATACGCACAGGAATGGCTGCCTGACGACTGATTAAGGTATCAATTCCACGCAACAGAGCTCCACCACCTGTTAAAACAATTCCCCGTTCATAAATATCAGCAACTAATTCTGGTGGAGTCGCTTCCAGAGTGGCCTTAATGTTTTCAACAATAATTCGTACGGAGCGTTCAATCGCTTCGCGAATATGCACGTCCGTAATAATGATTTCTTTTGGTAAACCCGACAACAAGTCACGTCCACGCATTTCAAACTCAAGAGGTTCATCCTGCGCAATCACGCTTCCAATACGCATTTTAATGCGTTCTGCCACACGCTCACCAAGAAGGAGGTTGTAGTGATCACGAGCGTATTGAACAATATTTTTATTCATTTCTTCCCCGGCAATATTCAGAGACTTCCATGTGACAATTCCCGCCAAAGACATGACAGCAATTTCTGTTGTTCCCCCACCCAAGTCAACCAACATGGTTCCGACGGAATCAGACAATGGCAGACGCGCACCAATGGCAGCTAAGAGCGGATTTTCAACCAAATGAACCTTTCGTGCACCTGCAGAAAAGGCAGAATCCTCAATAGCCTTGCGCTCAACTTCTGTTGTTTCAAGCGGAACGCCGATTACAACACGAGGACGAGCTAACATGGTAAACGACTGTGCGTGAACCTTATCGATAAAATATTTCAACATCTTTTCCGTTACTTCAAAGTCAGAAATAACACCATTTGTGAGCGGTTTTGAAATTTCAATATGCGGGGGTGTTTTCCCAAGCATGTTTTTTGCATCTTTCCCAACAGCCAAAATCTGATCTGTTCGCATGTTAATAGCGACAACCGATGGCTCGTTTATCACAATCCCTCCGTCTTTTGAATAGACGAGCGTATTGGAGGTTCCAAGGTCAATACCAAGGTCTTTTGAGAATCTACTAAAAAATCTGTTCATCATAAATCTCTAAGATCAATTTCTCAAAGATTTTACAACAGCATGACCCTTCTATCAAGTTTTGAAAAGAAGAAAAAATGTGTTCAAGTCTTTCGTTGAATAGAAATGATAATGAGCTCAATCAGCCCTATAATAATCACCGCTAAAATCATGGACCACCAACGCAAAACACTACTAGAAAGCATGAAAAGAATAATTAAGATAAGACCAGAGAGCAAAATACTTTGTCGAAATGAACGAATGGTATGTCTTGAAGGATGTTCTTCTGGAAAACTCCAAGCTCGGATCCCTGCCCCAAATAACGAGAACGTTCCAATAAGCGCAATCGCAAGGGTCCCATAAAACAAGAGGAATCCAAGCAGTCCCGTATGAACTGGATCAATGGCGTGAATGACGACAACCCAAGCAGTCCATGCGGCCGCGCTTGCGAGTCCCATGATGTAAAGATAAAGACGAAAAGTCATAAGTCTTCGTTTGGAAATCGTTTACTTATACGAATTGAAAAGTGAAGGAATTGTTTTTCTGGAAATGTTTCTTTGAGCTTCCGCAACAAATCAGGTTCTGCTTGTGCCAAGAGATGTCTTGCTGACGAATGAAGAACGTAAATAGTCATCACTCCATCTTTGTAAGAAACGGCCTTCGCGTCTTGGGATTTTTCAAAAGGCACCAGTCGACGTAAAGCATCGTTAACGAATAGAACAAGTTCTCTCGCATCTACTTGCCGAGAAATCCGCGCGCGAGAAATAGCGCCTTTCAATAAATTTTTCAAAGGGATAATCGGCATGTGTGTTTAGTTTATCGTATTTAACCGCAATCTCAAAACAACACTGATTAGGACTCACGAAATTCGCAAATATCTGCAAAGTCACAATAGCGACACAGAAAACTTGGTGTTGCTTCAAAGGCACTATCCCGGATGGCAAGCACGCGCTCTTCAATAGACTCACGTAACTTGTCCAAATCTTTCTCTGTTCCAATGAAGGAAACTTCTGAATTATCCTCAAGATAATGAAACGTCAATTTCTTAGGCTCAAGACCCAGCGCTTCTTTTGCAGCAATTTGATAAAGATACAACTGTTCCTTATCTTCTCGATCCATTTTTTCCGCTTTCTTAGGTGTTCCTGTTTTGTAATCGATAATTTCAACACCTCCTTCCACGGAATCAATACGGTCAATGCGTCCTTTCAGAACAATGGGTCCAAATTTGATTGTGAAACCAACCTCCAAAAATGCCGGACTCGGCTGGTCTTGTTCAAGGAGTCGATAATAAGCACGAAGTTGTTCTCTTCCTTTTTCACGATATTCATCTCGCTGTTTATCGTCTTCAAACCAATCATCTTGCCAATTGGCCTGATAAAGATCCATCAATTCATCCATGGAAACAGGCGGGGTGGGAATTACTTGAGCGTCACCTGCTCGCTCGATCCATAGCTCAAAAAAACGTTGAAGCGTATTGTGCATGGTTTTTCCAAAAGAAAATGTCCATTTTCCATAAACAGGAACACCCAGAATATGGGCAAACTTATACTGAAGAGGACAGGTTCGAAAGGCAGCAAGCTGTGTAAAGGAAAACTGTTTTGGAAGTTGATAAGGGTTAACCGTCGTTGAACGTGTATCAACCGTATCTTCATCTAATAAATCAACTTCAAACAGTTTTGTTGAGTTTGGTTTTTGATACCCCAGTTCATCTAAAAATCGAGAAAGTTTTCGTGTACGTATTCCACCGTAGTCATCCGCCGAAGTAAAATACAACCCTTCTTTTGCACGCGTCATTGCAACATAAAACAACCGTCGCTCTTCTTCAAGATGACCGTCGGCATCTTGTTCAGCTTGCGGATCTAGTTCTGACGAAAGTGGAATAGCGTCAGTTCGTCGTTGCGTTGGAAACTTGCGATCAATCAAGTTCACAACAAAGACGTAACGAAACTCTAACCCCTTTGCCGCGTGAACCGTCATAATTTTGACAACGTCTGGACCAGAATCCATATCAACACTCAGTGACCCTTCTTCCCCTGCTTCACGCTCATGATCAAACTCTTCCAAAAAACTATGAAGAACTTGGTGATCACTACGCGATTCAAAGGATTTCATCCGATCAAGCAATTGTTGAAGAAACTTAAAATCTTCTAATTTTTGTTGTTCTTCCAAGTTATTCAAAAACTCGACATACCCACTCTCACGAACCACTTTGATAAACAACTCAGAAATTCGACGTCGATTTGCCTCCAAACGAATCTTATTCAAAAATGTAAGAAGTTGATCAATACGATCTAAATCCGTTGAATCAATCTGTGGAAGGGTTCGAGCTAACTGGGCGGCTTCAAACAAGGACTTTCCCTTTTGTCGTGCAAGTTGGCTGAGTTCAATGATGGTCATGGAATGCAACTGCCAAAGGGGCATGGCAAGCACACGATACATATTTGGACTATCGTGCGGTTGATCGATCACGCGAAGCATGGCCAAACAATTTAGGATGACAGGTTTGGTATACAAACCTGACAAAGCTAAAAACTGATACGGAATTCCATGCTGTTCAAGGGCCGTCGCAAAATCCTCCCCAGCAGCGTTTGAACGCACCAAGATAGCAAAATCCTCCCAATTGATTGATTCATCTTTTTCCTTCAATAACAAAATTTTTTCAACAACTTGTTTCACCTCATCCTCTAACGTCGTTCCATGAAGATGGGTGACGTTACCTGGAATATCTCTTTGAGAGAGAAGGCGTTTCGATAACGTCGCATCTTGTGCTTCAAGACGATTTGGATTGTTCGCTTGAATAAATTGATGCGCTTGATCCAAAATCGTTTGACCAGATCGATAGTTTTTATTCAAAACAACTTTCTTTGCGGTTGGAAAGTCATCCCCGAATCGCAAAATGTTTGCCAAAGAAGCTCCCCGAAATTTATAAATCGCTTGGTCGTCATCCCCCACAATCGTGAGATTGGGATGTTCAAATCCTGTAATCAGTGTGATCAGATCGTACTGGGCTTGGTTCGTATCTTGAAACTCGTCAACCAAAATGTAACGATATTTTTCCTGAACCAATTTCAACACTCTTGGACGTTCCATAAGCAACTTTCTTGAATACAAAATGAGATCACCAAAATCTAACGAATCTTGTTCAAGCAAAATTGCTTGATACGTCTGATACGCCTGAGCAAGCTCTTTGATTTGCTTTGCTTCTTCTACCGTTTCCTCATCTGAACTGAGAAGATCTTGATCCGTCCACTTCCCTTCTACAAACTCCAAATAGCGTTCTGCGTGAATACCCGCATCTTTTGCTCGAGAAAAATGTTTCAAAAAGGAACGAAGAAATTTTGTCGGATTTCCCATGGGTCGATAATAATCCAAGACAAAACGATCAAACTGATTGCGCGTTAACAGCCACGCATCTAATTCAGTCACCAATTTAAAATCACGTGAGAGCCCAATCTCTGTCCCATAATCTCTCAAAAGTTTTTCACAAAACGCGTGAAACGTAGAAATTTGAAGATCGATATATCCGTATGGAAGCAGGACATCCACCCGTTCTTCCATTTCCGCAGCCGCCTTTTCTGTAAACGTAAGTGCCAAAATCTGTTCCGGCTTACAATGTCCCTGTTCAATAAGCCAAGCAATGCGCCGAGTAATAACCGTCGTCTTTCCCGTTCCAGCACCTGCCACAATCATAAGGGGCCCATCAACATGGGTCACGGCTTGGATTTGCTCCTCATTGAGATCATTCAAAAGTTCAGACATAGTCTCGACATTTTAGCACAGTTTAGGATTGACAAATCCCTCTATCTTTGATTAAGTACTGCGCTGAGTGAATCCCTTACTCAGAGGAGGAATTTCAATGAATCATGGTCATTTTCTTGGCGCTCGCCTTCAAGTTCGTTACACACTAGGTCGCTATGTGACCCATGTCAGTGGGCCCACAGAAGTTCAGTTACTCTTGGACATCCGACCAGTAACGCAGAACCCTGGTGCTCCACCGCTTGATCTGCGCCTTGTGATTGATCGATCAACCTCGATGCAGGAAGAAAGTTGTCCAGGATCTGGAAAGTCAAAACTCGACATGGTCAAAGACGCCGTGCGCGAAATTATTGACGATCTTGGTCCAAATGACTGCCTGTCCATTGTGAGTTTTGACCAAGCACTGCGTGTTGATCTCAAAAGGACACACATGGATGCAAAGGGATCCGAACTTGCAAAGACAGCGATCACGTCGCTAGTGGCGCATGGAAATACATTCATTTCTGATGCTCTGCGTGAAGCACTGAGTCCAAACGTGATCAATGGTCACGCAACAAAGGTCTTGCTCTTCACCGATGGTGACTGTACTTCCGACCCTGTTCGAGATCACACGGCACTGGTGAACCTGGCAGATCAAGCCAGGTCAACTCAGTTGCCAATGCTTATCTACGGCACGGGAGTTGATTACAACTGGTCACTTTTGAGGCAACTTTCTGTACGTGCTGGAAACGGATCTTGCACAAAGCACATCATGGACATGTCAGAACTTCGAGAACATCTTCGTGGTGAACTCGCCTATCTACGCGGAACCGCGGTAGAAGGACTAGAAGTTTCTGGCTTGAGTCAAAATGGTGTTCAAGTAACGGGTGTCACGCGCTTCATGCCTGACATGCATGAACTGCCATCGTTTGACAGTGAGAAAGCGCACCCCTATGACTTCTTCAAACCAAGTTTCTTCAAGGATCAGTCTGGCGCACTCGACGTGAGTCGTGGCCAGCAATACTTGATCAACCTTCTGGTGGAAGACTACTTTCTCAAAGAATGTGGACTCATCGAGATCAATCTTGTGGGTCGCACAACTGGGAAACTGACACTGTTCAAAAATTTCCATGAAGCCTTCCTTGTGACTGGTCTGTTCACAAAAGATGCCAATCTAGCTTCGCCTGTGAATGCAGACGTCTTGAAAATCCAGCTCATGATCGCAGCCGCTCGCCTTGCTCGTGAACAGAATTACGAAAAGGCGGAAGACTTGTATCGCAAAGCTGGTGACTATACCACAGCAACGACCATGGGTCGTTTGCGCGAACTTCACAGAACAGGACAACGCAACGCCGTGGATGTTGCTCGAACCTCTCAAACAATGACTGGGAAAGCCGTTTCCATGATCTATACAAGGACACCGGAAACAAAGGAGTAATCATGCTTACCTGCCCAGAGTGCCATACGCACTATCCACACGGATCACTTGTTTGTCTGAACGATGGTCATACGTTCGTTCAAAACGAAGACTCACGTCAGATGGTCCAAACCATTTTGCGAGGTCTTCCAGTCGCGCGAGCTCTTGAACTACGTGTCGAACACGTGGACGGCATCACCTTTTCGGGAACCATTCCGCTCATCGTGATTGCCAAGGCTCGCTTGAATGGTCCTCCTATTCGTATCGGACGACGTGATGCGAAGGCTTCCCCTACCGTCTTTCCGGAAATCGACTTTCACAATTATTTTGTAGGCTCAACGGAACGACCACCCATCTCTCGCATCCATGCGGTCATTGAAGTAATCGATAACGTCGCTCAGATCTGCTCTGCTTCCTCGGTTCCTACGTTTGTACGCAGAACAGGACAGGCAACCGCTTTTGCGTTGACTGTACGTCAGTACCACGAACTCAAGCATCTCGACACGATCTACCTCTCTTCCCCAGAAGGTCGTCATATTCGTTTACGCGTCTACTCACCTGCTCACTAGAGCAGGTTTTTTGTATCAAAAAAGCGCCTTTCCGAAGGAAAAGCGCTGAAGATTCTGAAGAGACTTACGGCAGGGTGCCAATCTCGGGAGCCGAAGTCGAATCGGAACGGGAATCAGAGGCCGTCGAACCCTCGCCGGTCGCCTGGGGCGCGATCTGGGGAACCACGGCGACGATCGCCTGAATCGGAGGATCGGTGTAACTAGCACGCTTGGCCGCTCCCTTGAGCAAAGCCTCACGCAAGGCACGATGGAACGTACTCGCGTTGTTGTACTCACCCTCGATGTGAGAAGTGATCCAAAGAGCAGCAGCATCGCTTGGGTTGAGCTTGCGCAGAACGCGATCAAGTAGATTACCAGCGAGCATGTCTTCGATCGACGGCGGATCGTACAGACGAAGCGCGGCAAGCGTGGCATCGAACGCCTCGTTATAGAGGAAATCGGCACGCTCCAAGGCATCTTCGACCAGGGCTCGCAACTGCGCCACAATGGACGCACGCGGAAGGCCCGGCGGAATCAGCTGAAGTTCTGCAGCACGCTTGTACAGCGGATTGTGATCGTCCGGCTCCATGGCAAGACAATCCTTCACATAACGACGAGCCTTGGCCGAATCATACCGCTCGATGGGAAGATTCAGGGTCTCAAACGGGTTGGTCTCAAACACGATGTCCGAAAGGTCCATGGACGTTGTGTCCAGTTCAACCTCACCCGCACGACCAAGCAGAGTCACCACAATCGAGTTCTCATGCTCCGTAAACCGGAAGACGAGTTCTCCGAACGGATAAGCGGCCTGTTCATCCACCACAGGCAGATCCTGTGAACGAACGTCGAGAATCACCTGCTTTCCAAGTCGAGTATCAATGACGCTAATCGTGTCCGTTCCGATCCGCTTGCCACCGCGCATCTTCGGGAACTCCCGATTCAGCAGATAGCGAGGCGAGAAACTCATGACACGCAAACCGGGTCGACCAATATTCGTCTCGGTCAGGTCGATCTTCGGCCAATCCTTGTGGATGGTACCCAGAGTCGTGGCCTGATCGATCATGTCATTCCAACGCATCCGAAACGCGAGATCAGCACACTCGAGCGGAACAAACTTGAACTCTTCGCGCTGCTTGGTCGGCTCATACAGGACGCCATAAAACACACGCGTCGGAACGATGAGTCCACCATCGGAAACTGCGACATAGTCGATTCCTGCCGTGAACAGCGGAGTCACCTCGATCTCGCCCAAGCCCTCGACCTCGATGGTCTGGCTCACAACGATGTCTTCGCGTCCGTTGATCATGCGCTTGATGCCAGCAAACGAGATGCCGACAATGAGCGGAATCGTGGTCTTCTCGCCACCTCGCATGGTCATGACACGACGGTCATGCCAGCGCCGACGAGCATTCTCACGATTTCCCCCACCAGACGTGGTCGAAGCCACCCGATCGAGATCGTTGCCGATCGCGGTCAGGGTAGGAGCCGCGCGCCACTGAACCATGGCCGTACTGCTTGCCTGATCAGCAAGCTCACGGGCACGTTCTTCGGATACAACCTGGACTCCCAGGTGCGAAATGACATCTTCGACGCCAAACACATTATCCCGGTCAGACATGACTATCTCCTGTGCCTTTCGGCGGTGTTGGGTTTTCAAAACCCGTTTTTCAAGCAAATTCACTCAAACCTCGCACACAAACCTCTTGGGGAACGACTTGTGCTTGAGCGAGGCACGATACCCGAAAAACACAAAAATGTCAAGGAATCATTAGGTTTCCCATTGACAAAAGGATTATTTTATGATATTTTTCTTTCTCCGAAATAGGGGTCTGAACCTTTCGTTGGAAATAAAGATATCCAGCAAAACGTTCAAGCCCTTATTCAACAGGAGTAAACAATGACTCGAGTCGAAGCATTCGAAGCGTTGTTTGGAGACAACGCTAATAAAACAGCTTGCAAAAAGGCTGTTGACCTTCTTGGTAATTGTCCCAGACCATCTCGAGAAGAAGCAGATGAACTTGATCCAGACGTTCTGGATCGAGCCAATGACTTCGCAGACAAACCAGCCTTTCAGGTTTCTCGTATGCCAGAGGGTAACGCGAAAACTCTACTGGAAAGGTTGGTGAGGATTCAAGAAAATAAGGCAGTTGTCGCAGTCGAACCAAACGATCCAACAAAATCCCTGAACAAAGGTGATGGCAAAGTCCAGAAGGTTGAGATTGTGGGCGACCCACGACAAGCCTTGCTTGCCGCAGCTTCAGCACCTTCCCAAGCCGATTCAAAACCTCAAACCGCGCCTGAGCGCAGACAAATCGGTCACGCGACCCGTGATCCTGAACCAGAACCAGAAGGAGAAGACATGGGTCGTCGAAACAACTGGAATCGCGGTGACAATGATGGTAATGGTCAGCAGAATCAGCATGGCCAAAACCATCAAAACCATGGCGGAAAGAATCAGAACGGTCGCGGAGGCAAGGGTAATCAAGGTCCACCCGCTCCCCCGCTTGAAGCTTCGAAGCCCAGTACACTCAAGACGACGGACATTGCCCGACAAATCATTCTCACAGAACGATGGCGAACAGACCAAGCATCGGCTGAGAAACTGTACGAAAAGATTCGAAACGGTGATCAGACCTCGATTGCGGACGTTGAAAGATGGCAAAGGGTTCTGAACAAGATGATCTGTTCGGACACAGTGAGTGTGGCCAACCAAAATCACGCCAGGTATCTTCTCAAGCTCCTCGCCAATCTTCGAGCGCGTCTGGACGTGAGAGATCCCCCGGCTTACAAAGAGATGTTCGTGGACGGACTTCCTCCTCCACCAACACCTCCGACCGAAATCGAAAATGCCCAGCAACAAGGCCGGGCGAAACCGTGGTTTCAACAGCGCTGAACAAGGGACACTCCCAACGTTCAGCGTTTTTTTATTTCAACTGAAAAACTTTCATTGCATTTTTTGTTGTTGCTTGTTCAATTTCTTCCAAAGAAACGGCACGTAACGTGGCAATTTTTTCCGCAACGTATTTCACATATCCAGGTTCATTTCGTTCTCCGCGATGTGGAATCGGAGTAAGGTAGG